>CBDUTA010000040.1:0-15231 GCA_965369785.1 uncultured bacterium | reverse complement strand
CCCGTAACGCAGCCAGATGGGGAGCTCGAGTCGTGACCACGTTATCCAAGACGGATGAAGGAGGGACGTCAGCAGCGCAACCAGCCCAAGAAGCCCTAACAGCCTTACCACCATCCAAATCACCCACCCCTCTGCAGGCCTGGACCTCTGCTCTGCTCTGCTCGCATTCCGCCGGTAAAAGAACAAAGTGGGTAGCACCAAGGCACCTAGTACACCTGCTACAACCCTGTAGATCATCTCGTTTGGTGGCATACCTACAGTCTCGTCAATCTCCCATTCATCTGCTCATATCACCTGATCTATTTGCTCAGCCAGAAACTGTGCCGTTTTCGAAGGATCAAACGGCCATGCGTAAACAATCGAAACATCCGGGTGCCGTGCTTGTGCCTGCTTGACCAAAGCGGGGATATCTTCTTCGGAATGTCCGCCACCGGGGGTCACCATCGGCGTAATAATGATGATCTTTGAAGGCTTTCGCGCCGCCGCTTCGTCTATCGCTTCATCCAGAGGAGGAGCACAAAATTCGTTAAATCCTAGGATGACCGGGTAGCCTGTCGCCCTGCTGAGATGCTTGGCCATTTCCTGCGATCCAAAATAGAAAGGGTCATTTTCCAGGGTACGCGGCCACTTGCGCATTTCGGCATCCAATTCAGCAAACTCATCCTGAAGTTCCGTACCCAGTGCCTCTCCGAACTCCAGGCGAGTCTGTAAACGAAAGAACGCGCTAAATTTGTCCTTTGGAAAATCCCTGGGTGGCTCGCCATGCATGGCCAGGACGATGACAGTCCTTTCACTTGCTTCAGATGTTTCGGCTGGTTGCACGGCTTCCTGTGGATTCACAGCTAAGTGTTGACTTCCCACAAAGAACTTAGGGCATTTCCTGTGATACGTGAGTCAATTTTCACGGATCGGTCCCCTTATACTACAGAGTGTAAAAGTTCCAGGCAAGCTCCATTTTCGAGTCTGAGAGTCTTCCGAGTCTCTCGCATAATCCGGGCTAGCCCCGCGCACGGCCCTCCTCTTGACTGTTCCCCATTTAACTCCAGCACAATGCGTTTGCTGTAAGACTCATGCACATTTCTATCCAATCCTGCACAGGTAAATTTAAGTATTTTATTTTCTAGTACTTATTCCATTTAAAGAAGAACGCCTGGATGCAATCCATCGAGTTCATCGGCCCGAAAGCGGCAAATCACCCAAGCGACTTCAGCCTCCGACTGCTCAAGGTGGGGCCCTCTCTAAGAACGAAGAGGACAAGCGGGTATCTTTTTGACTTGAAGCGATGATCCCCGTTGAAGCCCAGAGCTCTTCGAACAACTTGTCCAGAGAGATCCCAACATCGACCCTATTCAGCAAGACAGCATAGAGACGGAGAAAGAGGTGCTCGACCTCTGGATTGAAGGTCGCGAAATGGGACGACCCTCCTGTCGAGGGTCATTTACAAGTATTCCATTACTTCTATAATTTTCCCGGAATCCACTTCTGGATGACTTCAGTGCGACCAACCGACCGAGGTATTAAAAATATAGTCGTTCCTGGGCGTATTGGTCGGGGGTGCGCTATCAAAGTTATGGTTGAAACCAACGCTGAAATAGAGAGCCTGAGGGAGATTCCACTTGAAGTCGTTCCTGAAATTCATCCGGACTCGCCCCGGCTCGCTCAGACTTGGAAGAACGGAGAATTGGGCCAGGATATTCAGGTCGCCGATGTTGAAAGCGTTGAATTCAATAGCGCCAAGCGCCTCACCGCTATTCCTGTTACTCACCAAGGGATCCTCGAAATTCTCATTGGTCCAGGCGCCACCTCCGTTGATACTTAACAGCCAATGGTTGTTTTGAACCAGGTAACGCCCCAAAGCGCCTCCCATGGTGGAACGCAGGTCCAGTTGCAATTCGTCACTCTGGAGGAAGTTCCCAAAGGTCACAGAGAACCAGCGGTTCGTGATGAAGTAGCGAAAGTTGGTTCCAAACTCGCTTCGTTTTGTGTCAGGGACGTTCTGGCGGGCGTTGAGTAAAGAATTGACGTTCCCCTCCAAAGACCAGTCATCGGTCAGATAGGAGACCCTGGCCCTGGTGTTGAACTGCCTGGTTTCGTTGGCCTTGGTGAGGCTCAGCCCGAAATCGACGGAGGTCTTGAAGCGTCCCCAGAAGCCCGCATCGATAGGCGTTAAAGATACCAAGTCGGACTGCTCAAAGGGGACCGTGGCGCCCTGGCCTTCAACCAAAATCCGCGTCGAGGCATCAGGGTCCGTTCGAATGGATCCACTCAAACGATCCCCGCCCGAGGTCATGACGGCAAAGTGCTGAAGGCTTTCAATGCGTTCCACTTTTTCCCAATCGATAATGAAAATGTTCTCGCCGTAGTCAGCGGAGATATGCACATCTCCGTTTTCCAGTTTTTTGACTGTTCCGGTGATTCGGTCCCCATTCTTCAGGACGATGACATCGTCGGCAAAAGCCATGCCGCCAGAGGCAAGAGTCACTGTTATCAGTAGAAGCCCGGCGTGGCAGAATCGACCGGCCAGGCTACGAAATACTTGAGTCCTTCTTTGCATCGTTACTTCCCCTTTGTGTTTAGCCTGCAACCGTCCGTCCTTGCTCCTGTCGGCCCATGAACAAGTTGTGAACGGCTAAATTTACCAGAAGTCTAATTGGGCTGGTAGCCCCAACGAGATTCGAACCTGTGTGCCACAGCGGAGGCCGTCCCGTACCATTTGTCGGGTGGTGGATGAGAGAATGGTGTGTCGTGGTGCCTTGCTCCCCAAGATGGTATATTGTGGGGGGAGTTGATCTACCTTCAAACTGTACCGGACACCCATAAGTATAACAAGGATATTACCTCAGTCTTGTCATCCGGAAATGCCATTGACGATGCCGGCCGGCCCAGTGGTATGTCAGCTTGAAGGCCGCCTATCTTGAAGCCCAACGGAGCGGCTTCCCCATGAAGGATCCCCTTGAGGACCCGGTGACTCTACCTTGGAGCAGCTGATCATGGAATTGATAACTATCCAGGATATTAGCCGAAGCGATGAAACCGAGAAGGCGCTCAGCTACTGTAAGCACCTCGAAGAGGGCAACATTCTCTACTTCCCTAAAACCCCGTTTGACCTTTCCC
This sequence comes from uncultured bacterium, assembly GCA_965369785.1. GTDB lineage: Bacteria > Acidobacteriota > UBA6911 > RPQK01 > JADFOI01 > JADFOI01. The sequence continues at coordinate 12,117 of CBDUTA010000040.1, read as the reverse complement.
AGGAGGATCTCAATTTCTTGCTAAACCAGCAACAATCGGATGCGGGTTACCACAAGAATATTGCTTACCGGCCCGCTCAGGATCGTATTACCGGTATTGCTCGAGGGCCGGCGCAGGAGACGAACAAGCTTTTAACTATTATGCGAGATTACTCAAAACGGGTTACGCGATTTCTGGAGGTTTTACTACCTCCCTACGCTGATTCGTGGCAATTGGATTATGCCAGCTTTCGCCCTCAAGAAGAAAAGGGAAGAAACCTCAGACTTCGGGCCAGAAACGACCTGATTCACGTCGACTCCTTCCCCAGTCGACCGACCCATGGGAATCGAATTCTGCGGGTATTCACCAATGTCAATCCATCCCAGCCGCGTCGATGGACTACAACCGATGCATTCGACATCCTGGTTAAACAATTCGCCGGTACCGAGGTGCCCATGCCGAAGTCTCTTGATCAGTCACTATGGCGGCGCATGAGCTATGCTCTCGCCAAAGCCGCACACTCAGTGGGATTGCCTGTTGTTCCCCGATCTCCTTACGATGACTTCATGCTTCGATTTCATCACTTCTTGAAGGAAAACAACGATTTTCAAACCAATTGCCCGAAGCAAACGTGGGAGTTTACTCCGTATTCCACCTGGATCGTATTCACCGACATGGTTTGTCATGCCGTCCTGTCCGGACAGTATGCTTTGGAGCAAACCTACATAGTGTCTCGCGATTCGTTACTTCTACCCCAGAAGGCCCCGGTGAACATCCTGGAGAACCTCTGCTCTGCTTCCCTCACCCATCGATAAGACCTCTCGAAGTCGACTCCAGAGCGAAGTTGAAAGAAGCGACAGCATGAGGATCGCCGTGGCAAACACTCGTATAAGTATCTTTCAGCGAGATCGCTGGTCAATGCCACCCCCGACAAGCGAGAAATCCAGCCTTCTGACGGGGCACAGGCTGATCTTAAGGGCTAAACAGGTCGGTCCGTAAGGGATCTCCCTCCCCCTTTTACCTGGCCGCAAAGTCCCAGGTGGAGATCACTCCATGTGATTCAAGCAATGGAAGGGATTGGTAACGCAATCTCTACCTGAAATCTGAAAAAATTTTAGAGAATTTAGGCATCATCCAGGCTAGCAAAACAAGGAGAGCAATATGCCCAAAGACTTGCGACACTTTTAATCCCCACCATGTTTCCGGAAGAGGACATGAAGCGGATCAAGCTGCACGACTTTGTTTCCAAGGATCGTCTGGAAAAAGTCCCCGATGCTTTTCGCAAACGCGATCATGATCGGGTATAACCCGAGGCCGAAATCATCCCCTTGTGACAGTCTCCATGGTTCATTGTTTTGCAGCTCTTTCTAGCGACTTCCTCTGAGGTTTGGCCTTTTCATCCCTATCTGGAGTGAAAAAGAGCGAGTTTCTCGCGGGCACATTTCAGTCACAGTCGGAGGGAGGAATATCCAATACAGGGACTACCTGAGTGACCTGGCTATCGGGAAACGGAAGCAAGAGCCTCAGGGCTCGATGTGGATTTCCCAACCGCAGTTGCCCACCCCACAGGGGTAGCCCATCGACCCGCGGTTGCCTGTCATTCTGGACGAACACGGGTTGGACCACATCGCAAAAGAGCGCCCCCGGATGGGACGGCCTGGTTTGGCACCGGGGAGTTACTTTCTCCGTAAAATGCAACAACTCCGTTAGATCACCGGGAGATTTCACAGGATCAGACCTCAAGGCTTCTTCGGTATACCGAGCACTCGCATTCCACAGCATCCAGCCTTCCCCGCCTGCATCCAAAACGCCCTCCATCTGATTCCGTATTTCCTGGGGGGAGAACTTCCGCCGATCAAAGGCATAATCGCGAAAGTCCTGAAGCCACGGGCGTACAACCGTCCCTGTTGCTTGTATGCGTTGAACGGCTCGTTTGGTACTTTGATGAGTCAGTTCATAAAGATGGTCTATCGCTTCGGGATAGCCTGGGATCCCAAGGTGAAAGGATGAAGGGTAAAGCATGGGTGAGAGAACATCCACATACTGTGCAATATCCTCGATGTTTTGACCGATTCCGATGTCGCCTGCTCCCCAAACCGTGTACCCAAAGACATCTACGGCAATTTTGACCCCGAATGGTGAAAGAGCAATTTGTGCCCGTTTCAGGAATCCCATGATCGCCGCTCGTCGGGCCTTCTCCGTATTCGGTCGTGAAAAAGAAGTCTCACGCAAATCACCATCTGCAGGAAAGCGAAAGTAGTCAAACTGAATCTCGTCAAAGCCCTTTGTCGCCGCCTCTATGGCAATGGCAATATTATAGTCCCAGACTTCTTCACTAAACGGATCGGTCCAAGCGAGTCCCTCTCCGTCCAGCCAGGGCTGACCCGTACGCTGGTCGATCACCGCAAGTTCAGGATGCGTGGTAGCTAGCGGATGGTCTTTAAAAACAACAATTCGGGCAATCGTGTAAACGCATCGATCCTTAAACCACTTCATGAACTGTGGCCAATCTCTGACCCTGATCTGTTCCTGGGCTCCCACTTCCGTCGCCAGCGGAATGGCGCTGTGATAAGGAATCCAGCCCCGATCCCCTTTAACGTCCATGATGACGGTATTAATTTCCGTCTCTTCAACCAATCCTTTGATACGGCCCATCAACCTCTGGTGTCCCAAGGTGTAAAAGGTGGCATAAACACCCTTGAGGGCTGGAGGTTGTGGAGGGGTCCACTCATCCATGCTCTCCACCGAGCTTGTCACTTCGTTTGTAGCTGTCAGCGGTTCTGCCACTGTTGGATGGGTTGAATATAAAAGAAAACTTATGGTGAGAAGAATGAATGTTGAGCGAATGCTCACCCTGGGTGACTGAATGCATCTATTTTTCATAATGGAAACTCGTCGGCAAAGATGGGTTCCTGTACCTCTCTTGAGCAGTCCATGGTGAAAGTCTCCGGCGTCCCACACCGTGCGAGCCCGGCATTGACGTGCCCAAACCTCTGCCTGGTTAAAGTATGGACCATCCGATCCACAGGGTTCAGTGATCCGAATCACCTCATCTACAAAGTCGGAGGATTTTATCCAGCTCAGGCAGAGTCAGGCACAATTGAAGGGTGGATTCATTCTATCGAGGATGGAAAATCGGTGACACGCTCGTAGTTCCCGAAATGGGTCCCATAAATCAAGGAGTTAAGAGAGGTCTGGCACCGAATTAAGTTAGGAAGGGCAACCCTGGATGCTCGATTTGGGGCTTTGCGGGGCCCAGACCTGCCGGGCTCAGCGCAATCGGGGCCAGACTGCTCTTAACTTGTTGATTTACAAGAGTTTTTTTGGCAATTACGAGCGTGTCACCTAATTACAGACTGGTAGCCCCAGCGGGATTTGAACCCGCGTTACCGCCTTGAGAGGGCGGCGTCCTAGGCCTCTAGACGATGGGGCCACGTTGACGGTGAAGGACCTGTATTTCTAGCAAGAGCGACGGTTTTTGTCAATGAATCCTCGAACCCCGTGACACTAACTGACCGCACGACAGCACGAACCTACGACCACACGACAACACAACAGCACCAATGCACGAATTCACGAATGCACGACCGCACGACAGCACGAATTCACGAACGCACGAGGTGACGAGGTGACGAAGTCACCCAAGCGCGCTTCGCGCTTCGCGCTGCCTGCACGCTACCGCCGGTGGGACGTGATCTCTTCGAGCAGAAAGCGTTCGAGCCGGGCAGAATCTTCCAGGAAGTCCTCCAGTTGAGCATAGGAAATGCGGAACTCCAAAGGCTCGATGCGATGATGCTGCAGCGAAACCAGCAAATGATCCGTCTCCTCTCTCAGGTTCATTTGAACGTCGGAACCGAGATGAAAGAGGCAGAACAGGTCCAGTTTCTCCTGGAATCCTGCTTTGAGCTGCTCTTTTTCCAAGGTGGGATTGATGTCAGGAATCGGATCGCTTAAAAGTTACTCGAAGTGCTCGATCTGGAGCCTTTCGGCCACAATGTCCGTTTGATCGACCACCGAGGCCGCAGCCACCCCCATGGCGATGCTAATCGCCTCACTGATCTCCTCTTTGGTGGCTCCGTACTGAATGGCCTTTTCCACATGCCCCTGCAGGCAACCTGAGCAGTTGAAACCCAGGGAGGCGGCAATAGAAATCAGTTCCTTCGTCTTTCGGTCAATTTCGGAGTGTTTATAGGTCTCCTTGTAGAACTTGAAGTAAATCCTCCGCATGCGGCTTTCCACCATGGTGTAGGAGGGCCACTTCCCCGGCTCCGTCTTCTTCTTTTGATCCTGTGGTTCTTCAGGTTGTGCCGATGGTTCTGCCATGAATCCGAAAAGATTAGCATTACTTGATATTGCTGTCCAGAAAGAGTTTGCGATATTCCTCAAGGTGTCATAGGAATTTCCTCTTTTACTCGAAGGTGGCGGAGTTGCTATCTTTACCCCATGCGATTGGCGATCGTCTGCTTCATTTTCACATGCTTCCTGCTTCAGGCCCTTTCTTCGCCCCAGGAACGAGCCAGAGTGGAGTCTGAGTACGAAGGGGCCAGGATTTCCGTTGAGGCAGATCGACTTTCCCGAGAGTCCGCCAACCGTTGGGTGGCCGAAGGAGACGTCATCCTCACCTATCAAGAGACGATAATGAAAGCACCCAGGGTCCTGTACGATCCGATCACCGGTGAAGCGATTGCCGAAGAGGGCGTGGAGATCATCGAAGGACTGCAGTGGTTAAAAGGGACCCGAGCTGAAATCAATCTCAGAACCAACACAGGTACGATTTATGATGCCGAAGGCTATACGGACGAAGAGCTCTACGTCAAGGCAAAGAGACTGATCAAAACGGGACCCGATACCTATATCGCCCAGGATGGTTTTTTAACGGCCTGTCAGGAAGCCGTCCCAAAATGGAGCTTCACCATTCGGCAGGCCACCATTCAACTGGGAGGAAACGCAAAATTCACCCACACCCTTTTAAAGATCAAAAATATTCCCGTCTTCTATTTGCCCTTCATGCTGTTTCCCACCGGCGGGAAAGAACGATCCAGCGGTTTTTTGATCCCCACCATGGGAAATTCAAACGAGAGGGGATTGCGGATCAGTCAGTCCTTCTACCTGGTGCTGGGTCGCAGTGCCGACCTGATGTTGCATACCGATTATTTCTCCAAGCGAGGTTTTGGAAACGGGGTCACCTTGCGAACACGTCCCAACCCGGTCACCTCACTCACCCTGGACTGGTATTGGGTGAAAGATCGCAAAAATCAAGGAGGAACCAGTTTTAACGGCACCGGGGAGACCCAGCTTCCCCGCGGATTTCGAGCTGTTGCGGACTTCAACCTGGTGACCAGTTTTCTTTTTCGGCAAGTTTTTTCCGACGATTTCCGGACCGCCACCCTTCCCACGGACAAATCACTGGTCTTCGTGACCAACAATTTTCAGTCACGGTCTTTTAATTTCCTGGTCTCACGTGAGGAAACGGTTTTTCAGGGCCCCAACGTGGTCATCCGCCACACGCCCACACTCAATTTCAAACTTATCGGCCAGAAACTTCCCAACCTGCCCCTTCCCTTTTATCTGGACCTCGACAGTTCAGTTGCAGGACTCAACCGAACCCGACTCCTCCCCCTTCCAGCGGGGCCTCCCGGCGGGAGTCCGTTTGAAACTCCAGGAATGACCCAGAGACTGGACTTTTCGCCGCGAGTCTATTTTTCCGTACCCCTTTTTCAAGGCCTGCGTGTCACCCCAGGGATGGGTTTTCGGGAGACCTTTTACAGCAACAGCCTGCGTCCGTCAGTGGATCCAGCCGTAGAGGATCCGATCAGCGCAGCCAACATCCATCGAAGATATTTCCAATTGACGATGGATTTAGGAGGATGGGGTCTTTCCAAAGTCTACAGCAACTCGTCAGGAAGCAACTGGAAGCATCTGATTGAACCGTTCATTCGCTATCGACACATCGCCGGTATCGACGATTTCGATCGAATCATCCGATTTGACGAGCAGGATGCAGTGGCCAACACCCATGAAGTCGAGTACGCACTGTTTAATCGAATTTTCGCCAAGCGAATCACCGAAAACGGCGAACTCACTCACGAATGGCTGTCCTTCAAGGTCGCCCAGAAGTATTTCTTTGATTCAGACTTTGGCGGAGCACTGCAGCCCGGCACCATCAATCAATTCTTCCCCCTCAATACTCTGACAGGCTTCCCTTACGCGGTGACTTCCCGAAATTTCTCACCCGTGACCGCCCTGATGCGCTTCACTCCGCAACCGGGTTACAGTTTTGACGTGCGGGGTGACTATGATCCACAATTTCATACCTTCCGAAACTTCTCGGTGACCGGTTTTTTGAGTCGACCCGGACTCTTCCTGGGAACCACCTACTTCGTGACCAGGGAGACCCCTGATCTGGCCGAGGTAGTGGAGAATCTTCAGCTGGAACCAGGAACCTTCAAGAACAATCAGTTGCAGAGTCAGGTAGCCATTGGAAACCTCCAGCGTGGGATTTCCGTTTCCACCACCCTGAGCTATGATATCCAGGCCAAGCGTCTCCTGTCCCATCGATCTCGACTCAATTACTTTTGGGACTGTTGCGGGGTCTCTCTGGAATTTCAGGGGTTCAATGTTGGGATACGATCGGAACAGCAGTTCCGCTTTTCCTTCGTTCTCAAAGGGATCGGAAGGTTCGGGACCATCAACCGACCCGACGACCTGTTTTAAGAATAAGACGATGGTTTCTTCGATTTACCTGTCACTGGGTTCCAACCTGGGAGATCGCGAAGCCCACTTACGGAAGGCTCTTGAGCAACTCCACAAAAAGGGAATTTCTCTGGTGAGGGAGTCTTCCATTTATGAGACAGAGCCCGTTGATGTCCCGGACCAACCTGATTTTTTAAATCTCGTCTGCCAGGTGGAAAGCTCACTGGAGCCGGAATCTTTGTTAGCAGCCTGCCAGGAAATTGAATGCACAATGGGCCGCCTTCGGAAAGCAATCAAGGGAGTTCGCAACATCGACATCGATATTCTCTTCTATGGCCGGCTGATCGTGAAGAAGCCCTTTTTGACAATCCCCCACCCCGCCTGGCGGCAAAGAAATTTCGTGCTGATCCCCTTAGCGGAAATCGCCCCGAACTTCCGGGACCCTGTGAGTGATCAGACCGTTCAAACACTCCTACGGCAGTCTTCCGATGATTCCCGGGTCACCCCCTACAGCGATTCTCTTTCATTACAGAGGTCATCGTAATGCCCAAACAAGGAAAAGAAATGAAGGGGAAAAAAGGAAAGAAGGGGAAAAAGACAGATCAGCAGCCGGAGCAAACATTGAGTCCCCAGCGCGAGTATTTCCTCACCATTGTGGTGTGCACTGTCATTGCCTTGTTCGTGACCACCTACGTCGTGCACCCCATGAGCGTTCCCACGCCTTCCATGGAACCCACCATCCTGGTCGGAGACCGAATTCTGGTTGACAAATTCACCATTCGCAACGGATATATCCCCGGATTGCCGCTGGTGCCCAGTTACACGGTACAGAGGCAGGACGTTATCGTTTGCAAGGCTCCCCGTGAGCCGGAAATTCTGCTGGTTAAGCGAGTGGTTGGGATCCCCGGGGATACCCTGGAGATTCGCGACAAGACCGTTTACATCAACGCTCAGCCGTTGGATGAGCCCTACAAACAGCATTCGGACCCCAACGTCTATCCTGCAGAAGATTCAAACCCATTTTTTGGGAACATGAAGCGGGATAACTATAAGCCCATCACCATTCCTCCAGACAGGTATTTCGTGATGGGGGACAATCGCGACGATAGTCTGGACAGCCGATACTGGGGCTTTTTACCCAAGGACCACATTGTAGGTCGTCCCTTGATCATCTTCTGGTCTTTTCAGGACCCTCCTAACGCTCACCTGAAATCCTCTCCCGCCGAACTCATCGAACTCTACGCTCAGCGACTCATCTTCTTTCTAACCCGCACCCGCTGGAGCCGAATGGGAAGGCTCGTACGCTAGGCTTCTCGTCTCGTGCTGGCGCGCGGAGCGCGCCGTGCGTTCGTGCTGTCGTTCTGTCGTGTGGGTCAGGAGGTCAGGCGGTCTGTGGTCTGTGGTCTGTGCTCTGTGCTCAGCCCTCAGTCCTCAGTCCTCTCTTTCAGCTGGTCTTCCGGCTGTGGTCTACCGGCTGTGACCCCTTCAATGCTAGAATTAAAAAGGAATGGAGAGAACACAGCAACCGGAACAGCAATCCGACAACCAGGGTCCGCAGCAGTACGGCATCTTGCGCGAGTATTTTGTGACCACGGTCGTGTGCACCATTTTCGCCCTCTTTGTCACCACTTACGTGGTGCATCCCATGACCGTGCCCACACCCTCCATGGAACCTACCATTCTGGTTGGTGATCGTCTGCTCATCGATAAGTTCACCATTCGGAACGGTTTCAAGACCGGACTTCCTTTCACGCCTCACCACACACTGAAACGAGGGGATGTTGTCGTCTTCAAATTTCCAAAGGAGCCCGAGGTTCTCTACGTCAAGCGAGTTATCGGCCTGCCCGGAGAAATCCTGGAGATTCGCAACAAGACCGTTTATATCGAAGGGGAGCCTCTGGATGAGCCCTACAAGGTGCACTCCGATTCCTACGTTTACCCCAACAGAGGAGGTTTTCACCAGGGAGCCGGGGACCAGCGCGATAACTATGGGCCTATTACCGTTCCCGAAAATTCCTACTTTGCCATGGGCGATAATCGAGATGACAGCGCCGACAGCCGCTATTTCGGATTTCTCCCTCTTGATCATATCGTCGGCTCCCCCGTGCTCGTATTCTGGTCCTACGAGGACGACGCAGATGCTTACCTGAGATCCTCTTTTCCGGAAATTTTTCAGTTGTACGCTGAACGGATCATCTTCTTTTTTACTCGCACCCGTTGGAGCCGAATGGGTCATCGAGTGCGATAGCATAATCCCGGCTAGCCGACCCGTTTCCCCCATGTCGAACTCCACCGATCAACCTCAACACTCTCCAGTGGATCAGGCCCACATCCGGAACTTCTGTATCATCGCTCATATTGATCATGGGAAGTCCACCCTTGCCGACCGCCTCCTGGAAGCGACAGGCACGGTGGAAGCCCGCCAAATGCGCGAGCAGATCCTGGATCGCATGGATCTGGAACGGGAGCGCGGGATCACCATAAAAATGTCGGCTGTTCGTATCTACTACCGGGCCGAAAACGGTGAACTGTATGAACTCAATTTGATCGATACGCCAGGTCATGTCGACTTCGCCTACGAAGTTTCCCGTAGCCTGACTGCTTGCGAGGGGGTCCTGTTGGTGGTCGACGCCGTGCAGGGTGTGGAAGCTCAAACACTGGCCAATGTCAATTTAGCCCTGAACCACAAGCTCGTCATCATTCCCGTCATTAACAAAACGGATCTTCCCGCAGCTGATCCCGAACGGGTCAAAGGGGAGATCGAAGAAACGCTGATGATTCCGGGCTCAGAGAGTCTTTTGGCCAGCGCTAAACTGGGGCTGGGAATTGAGGAAATACTCCAAGCCGTTGTGCAACGAATTCCTCCCCCCAGCGGCAACTCCAAAGCGCCTCTGCGCGCTTTGATCTTCGACAGCCATTTTGACCCTTATGTCGGGATTATCGCCTACGTGAGAGTCGTGGATGGTGTCCTGCAACCGGGAATGCAGATCCGCATGATGGCGTCGGGCCACGAAGCAGAGGTCGGCGGGGTGGGAGTATTTGCACCCGACATGCACTCAACCAAGTCCCTGCAGGCCGGTCAGGTCGGATTCCTTCATGCTGGGATCAAGGAAGTCGACAAGTGCCGGGTGGGCGACACCGTGACAGACGCCAACAAACTCGCCACCGAGGCTCTCCCGGGATACCAGCAGGTCAAGCCCATGGTCTTTTACGGCCTCTATCCGGTGGACAGCGAACAGTTTCCGGATCTAAGAGAAGCCCTCTTGCGACTGCAACTGAACGACGGAGCCCTCTCCTTCGAGCCCGAAACCTCGGCCGCTCTAGGGTTCGGTTTTCGCTGTGGATTTCTGGGCTTGCTGCATAGTGAGATCGTTCAGGAACGGCTGGAACGGGAATTCAATCTGGAGCTCATTGCCACTTCCCCCTCGGTGGTTTACCAAATCACTCTCACCGACGGCTCCTCTATCTCGGTGGACAATCCCACAAAATGGCCTTCCACGGGTAACATCTCAAAAGTCAGCGAACCCTACGTGCTGGCCACCATCGTGACCCCAACCGACTATGTCGGGGCCTGCATGGAGCTGTGTACGGAGCGGCGGAGCGTCTTTCGCACCATGGCTCACACTACCCCTACCCGGGTGGTATTAACCTACGAGCTGCCGCTGAGCGAAATCCTTTTTGATTTTTTCGATGGGCTGAAGAGTCGGACTCGCGGCTACGCTTCCTTTGACTACGACTTTCTGAGTTACCGGGAGGGCGAACTCGTCAAACTGGACATCGCCGTCAACGGTGAATCCGTAGATGCGCTGAGTTTCATTTCCCATCGGGACAAGGCCTATCCGCGAGGCAAGGCTTTGGTCAAGCGGTTAAAGGAAGTACTGCCTCGACAGCTGTTTGAAATTCGAATTCAGGCCTCCTTGGGTTCCCGGGTCATCGCATCCGAAAAGGTGCAAGCACAACGGAAAAATGTGCTGGCCAAATGCTACGGAGGAGACATCACTCGTAAACGCAAACTTCTGGAAAAACAAAAGAAAGGAAAACGCCGCATGAAAGCGGTAGGCCAGGTGGAAATTCCACAGGAGGCTTTTCTGAGTGTGCTTCGAGTCGGAGATGAATGAGGAGACAGGAGTGACTAACCTGGAGATGAACCGCACCAAAGCACTAACGCACGAAAGCACGACTGCACGAACGCACGAACTCGGAATCTACCTTCACATTCCCTTCTGCGTGCACAAATGCTACTACTGTGATTTCAACTCGGGACCACTGAGCCAGACGGCCCGGCAGGATTATCTTGAGGCGCTCAGCCAGGAGATCCTCCATTCTCCCTGGAGGGGTTCCGAAGCCAAGACCGTATTTTTCGGAGGGGGAACGCCTTCCGAGCTCTCGATCGCTGAACTGGGCACACTGGTCAAGGACCTACGGCAGACCTTCCGAGTGAAGGAGACAGCTGAATGGAGCATCGAATGTAACCCGGGCACGGCCACTCGCACTTATTTTGTGGCACTGGGCCAAATGGGATTCAACCGAATTAGCCTTGGAGTACAATCCTTTCACGATCATCACCTGCAAGCCCTGGGCCGAATCCATGACTCAGCAGAGGCAAAATCGGCCTACCGGTGGCTAAGGGAAGCCGGTTGTGACAACGTGAACCTGGATTTGATCTTTGGCCTGCCACAACAAACCTTGCAAGAATGGAAAACCGATGTGTCCGAAGCCCTGACCCTCTCGCCCGAACATCTTTCACTCTACAATCTGACCATCGAACCCGGTACCGAGTTCGGCAACCGCCAGGCCAGAGGCGAACTGCGCAAAATGGACGAGGACCTTTCCGCTGACATGTACGAACTGGCAATGGACCAAACCCGGGCAGCTGGCTACAGCCAGTATGAAATCTCGAATTACTGTCGGCCCGAACGGCAGTGCGCTCACAATCTCATCTATTGGCGCAATGAACCTTACCTCGGTTTTGGAGTCAGCGCCGCCTCCTTCATAGACGGCATTCGCTGGACGAACACGGGCAACCTGCGAGAGTACGCGCGAACAGCTGCCTCCGGTGGGGTCAACCGGGCCAGTGAGGAAGCACTGGAGAAGCGTGAGGCTCTAGGAGAGGAGATCATGCTTCGCCTGCGCACCAGTGAAGGAATCTCACTTTCGTCCCTCTCAACCCAATATCACTTTGACGTCGCTTCCCTCTTCTCTCAGACCCTGGAGTTTCTGAGAAGCCACGACTTCATTACTCAAGCAGAAGACCGCGTCCAGCTCACCCGGCAAGGGAGACTGATGGCCAATGAGGTCTGTATGAGGTTCCTGGCTTCGTGAGTTCGTGAGTTCGTGCTTTCGCAGCGCGCTTCGCGCGCGTTCCAGGTTCCAGGTCAGGTTTGGAATTTGGAATTTGTTTGGGATTTTGAATTTGGGATTTCAGCCGGCTTTCCGGCTGCTGTC
>CBDUTA010000039.1:0-15233 GCA_965369785.1 uncultured bacterium | reverse complement strand
TGTCCATGAGGGCCAGGGATATTGCTCCCTCACGAATCGACCGAGCCCGTGAGGAAATTCAAAACTTCATCCTGTATCGAAATGAAAACATCGGTCAGATAGGGCTGGTCAACTTTGCCGGATCCAGCGTCATACTCTCCTATCTCACTGAGGATGCCCAGAATATTGTTTTCTATCTGGACTATCTGGAGACTGACTTGCGACCGACTTTCGGGACCGACATTGGTGCAGGGTTCAAGAACGCTCTCCTGCTCCTGGAAAAAGAGCAAGAGATAGACGAAGGACTGAGACCCGAAGACTTCACCTTCATACTCATCTCCGACGGAGAGGACCATGGAGAAAGTTTGCGGGAAGCCGTGAAAAAGGCCTTGCAGTTGCACGTACGGACCTATACGGTCGGTCTAGGAACGATGACCGGAGGGTTTATTCCTATCGGGGAGCGGGATGGACACACGGTTTTCCTGGTGGATGAGGAAGGCGATCGGTTGTTGGCCACCTTCGATGAAGGCACCTTGCGTTGGGTAGCAGGTTCCACTGGAGGCCGCTACTATCGATCCCGTACCGGGACAGAATTATACAAGAATCTGAATGAAATTCTCTGGAACGAAAGAAAAGTGATCGGTACCAGAATGGTCACCGAGAAGACCCCCCTTTACTATTGGTTTATCGTCACCGGTTTTACCGCGCTGGCGATTTTTTTTATTGATTGACCCGGCCCTGATGGCCCCCTACAATAGCTGCATTCGCCGGTACAAGAAAAATGACCACTGAAGAAACCATAGAGCTTCTCAGGGAGATGGAAGGGGAGATCAACCGAGTCATCATCGGACAGGAGGAGATGGTTCGAAACCTCCTGGTGGGGCTCTTCACCGAAATTCCCTATTCGTTTAAGAAAGAGGCTTCCGAGAACGGTCATCACGGTGGCTGCGCACATATTCTGTTGGAGGGGGTGCCCGGAGTCGCCAAAACACTGGCCGTAGTGGCTATTTCCAGTGTGGTCCGCGCCAAGTTTCAGCGCATTCAGCTCACTCCCGATCTCTTGCCGGCAGACATTGTGGGAACGCGCATTTTTGACCCGGCCAAGGGAACCTTCGGGGTTGAGCACGGGCCCATATTCACCAATATCTTACTGGCGGATGAAATCAATCGAGCGACTCCAAAGACCCAAAGCGCCCTGTTGGAAGCCATGCAGGAACGTCAGGTCACACTGGGAGACAACACCTTCAAGCTGGATGATCCCTTCTGGGTCCTGGCAACACAAAATCCCGTCGAACAAGAAGGGGTTTATATTTTACCCGAGGCTCAGAAAGACCGGTTTTCCATGATGCTGCGAGTCGGCTACCCCGAGCATGAAGACGAGTTCGCAATGCTCAAAACCGATATGGGCCAGATCGAACTGAAACCCCTGATCCAGCCCGAAACCGTCATTGAGATTCGCGAACTGATCCGGAAGACCTATGTCGACGACCGGTTGAGAGAATATGTAGTCCGCCTGGGAAGGGCGACCCGGGATCCGGAGGCCTTCGGAGTCGACGATATCCAGAATGCGGTTACCGTGGGGATCTCACCGCGAGCCTACCACCACCTGCTTTCTCTTTCCAAGACGGTGGCTTTTTTCCATGAACGGGACTACGTGAAGCCTGCCGACGTGAAGGAGATTGCTATTCCGGCTCTCCGTCATCGGATCATTCGAAGCGTTCAGGCAGAAGCCGCCAAGTTGTCTACCGACCAGATCCTTGAGAAGATCCTCGAAGCCGTTCCTATTCCTTGAGCAGGCCCGCGGGCTAAAGCCCGCGGCTCTGACTGCGTCTTACCCGACTAACTGTTCAGGCAAGCCGGCTCGCGCCCCTACGCCGCTTCGGGCTAGAACTCAAAGGAGCGGGTGAACTTGACCAGTATGGCTCTATCACTGAATTCAGGATTGAGCTGGTTGCGAACGTCCCGATAGACGATAAAAAGATCATCCCCCGGTCGATAGATATAGTTCAACCGGAAGCTGATCCCCTTCACTTGATCCGTGTTGTTGTATTGCAAGATGGTACTGGTGATGAGACGTGTACTGAAGGAGTAGTTGATGCCCAGGTTGACAATATGACTGTAAAACTGCTTCTGAGGAAGACGGATATCCTCAAAATCATAGTCTAAATCCAGGATCAGAGAAGGGGTAGGTTTCCACTGCGGCCTGAAAAGCCAGTAGGCCCGTGTCCCTCCGAAATAGTCTCCCTGGTAAGCATAGCGGACCATTCCCGCCAGCGAGCGGGAAGGATCGACCGTGTAGGTGAACGACCAACTCACGCCATAGTAATCTCCCGGGGGAATTTCCACCCCCGGAGCCAGTCGAAGGGGCCGGGTTAAACGATCAAAGCGGGTGTGGGGCGCAACTCGAAAGCTGTCGCCGTTCTCAAACTCAAACACAACGGGATAATGGGCAACCTTCTGTGCCACCACATTATCAGGAGTCGTGAAGTATTCGTAGAACGCTCTCAACTGAATCTGGCGCAGCCAACTGATGTCCGGTCGCGGTTTAAAGATGATGTCGGCGATGCTCTTGCGATTGTTGAAGCGTCCTGCAAAGCCCATCTCGGCATTGAAATTGGGCTGCAAAGTGAGGTGGCCCACACCTAGATCCCACAAATCGGTCCTCCAGTACGCTTTGCCATGGTATGCATCTTCGTCTGCTTCCACACCCGGGGTAGCTGAACGGATGAAAAAGCCCTCAAGGACCAAATTGTTCAACAGAACCAGACGGGTATCGACTCCGGCGGTTCGATTAAAACTTCCATTGCCGGAGCGGTTGGTGATCATGCCTCCTACACTGGAGCGTGAAAACAGATCCCGCCGGACCCGCAGCACACTGTAGTTGTCGCCTCCCAGGTTCCCGTCCTCCTGGGTCTGCATGTTCAAAGCACCGAAAGAAAAGGAACCCATTCTTCCCGTCAGCTTGGCTCCTCCCAGAATGGGTATCCTCTGGTTGTCTTCAGAAAGACCGATCCGGCGGCTGAAGAAATTCTGAAATGTGGTTGTGAACCGGTTCTCATTCAGGCGGGCGCTGAAATCAAAAAAACCTGTTCCCTCCAGAAAGAACTCCCTTTTCTCCGGAAACAATAACTGATCGCGCGGACTGGTAAAATTGGCCTGCTGAGCATCTACCTCTACTTCACCGAAGTCTGTGTTCAGGGTCAGATCAGCCGTGAGAGTGGAGGTGACTCTCCATTTGAAATCGTCGATTCCGGCATCGGAACGATTCTCCCATCCTCCCTGCCCCCGGTCACCGACTCCACCCACCAGATAGCCTTTCAAGCGCCTTCGGTGAGCCACCTCTATATTCTCAAGTCCCACCAAGTGCCCGGCACGGGAAACCTCTTCAAATCGAAAGTCTCGATCCCATGAATTCCAGAAAACAAATTCATTCTTGCGTCGGATCACACGCTGGAACTCCAGACCGGTGCCCTGATCGGGGTCACTCAGCCGCAATATTTCAAAGGGGATTTCAAGTTCCACGCTCCATCCCCCATCATCTTGATGGGAGGCCACTGTCCAAACCTCATCCCAGCCCACATTCGTTTCTTCCCCTTCATTAATGATGAGGGCGTCGTATTGAGTTCCCAGCGAGTTGGTGGCAAAGAGAAAGGCATTGCGATGATCGTGAAAGGAGTCGATGAGAATCCAAATGCTGTCGTCTTTGCGCAGGTCTCCATCCCTTCGCAACTCTGTAGCCACAACTTCGGAGGGAGATGAATCGAGGCAAACGATGCCGAAAAACAGGCTATTTTCGGTATAGAGGACCTTCACATAGGTGGACTCAGAAGCATCCCCACCCTCGCCGGGCTCTTTCTGTTTGAAGGGTTCCGTGCGCGGGGCACTCTCCCAGACGGCCTCGTCCAGGACGCCGTCCACAACAGGCGGCTTCTCAGCTCGAACGGCTAGAAGCTCACGCTGGCCCGACTCGGAGGGTGAGGATTGCAACTGCGGCCACACTCCAGGTAAGAAGCAAACCAGGAGAAAAGCCCAAGGGCAACGGATCCACCTCATCTGTTGTACGATCTTGGCCCGCTCCCTCTGTAGTTAAAAATGAGACTCCTGGGCGGGAAAGGTCTGGCCAAACCGTTCCATGGGATAAGGAATGACGCCCTGCTCAACGATTTTCTCAGAGCTCAACCAGGACAACACCTCCCGCACGTCTGGGTAGATCAGGGCCCTGCCCGCGCTTTCTCCGTATCCGATGGGCTCCTCGCCAGGACCACCGGGCGAGCCGACCACAATCCGGCCTACGGCCCCCAGTCGCTCCTGCCGGCGGCTATAGTAATCATAGGTGCCTTCCTCTTCAAAGACCCACTCGAAGCGTGCTCTGGGATTATCCCCTTCGATCAAAATCCCTGAATCAAAAGGGCGGGCACCTTCTGGGATACGCAGTTCGTGGTTGTCATGGGCAGGATGAAAGGCAGTGACAGAGCCTCCCCATTTTCGGCCGCGCCATCGGACCCTCTGACCGGGCTGGATATGAACTCCCATGGGATCGAAGAACCATCGCCCAATAGGATAAAATGCCCCGAGACTGATCTCGACGACTTCTTCCTGAGCCGCGGCCTGAGCTCTCATATTCTGAGGCCAACCCATGCCGTTGGCCAGCGTGGCCGCCACCCCGGTTGTCGCCTTCAAAAAACTTCGTCGATTCATCTCTGACCTCCCCTGCCGAAAGACCCCTCTCTCTTTTCCTGTCTACTGCCCATCCGGGCTGAAGGCATACACTCCATACTTCTTGTCCCCACCGGGCCGCCAACCCAGAGTGTCCCCTGTGCTGGTGTACAGCGTCCCATCGGATATCGCCATTCCACCCCGGATCAGTCCCGGAAGCTTGTGTGTGAACAACCGCTCCCCGCTGTTCACGTCGACCGCCTCAAGCGTGCCATTGTCAAATCCCTGGTAGAACACTCCGTTGGCCACAGCCACAGGTCCGCGCACGTGGGCCGGGTTGGCAATCCACCACATGATGTCTCCCGTATAGGCATGGAGTGCTGCTGTCACAGACATTGCAGACCTTCCGCGCACCGGTGCGGCATTTGATACCACGAAAATACGGTTATAGGCCACGGCCGTACTGTTGAGTATCGGTCCACTGGAGGGACCGGACGAAGTCAACATGGCCTTCCAGTAGCGCTGTCCCGTATAGCGGTTAAAACAGTAAAAGCCCGCCTTGCTGGCCGCTCCGACACATTTGCGCACTTCCTTATCCTGAGCCGGATGCACGGCGTCAAAGATCATGGGATGGCAGCTGAAATCGAGGTCGAAGGTGTCGGCAGCTCTGACCTGGTCATGCCAGAGCATTTCTCCCGTGTCCGCGTCAAAGGCCAGCATGCTTTCGCTGAACAGCATGGGATCCGGCGTCAGGTAACTCTTTAAACTCCCGGTGACAAAATAAACTATGTTTGCCGTCTCATCAATGGCGGGTGAGGTCCAGATGGAACCCCCACCCTCTCGACTTTTCTCCACCACATAAAACCGCCATCGGACCCGACCCGTTTTGGCATCCAGGCAAACCGCCTGGGCCTGGGAGGAGGAAGTTCCCACATAAAGTCGCCCCTTATGAGCTGCCACGGAACAAAAGATCTGGGCCCGATTCCGCATCGGATCGTCATCCAGCTGAACCTGCCACATCTCCTCTCCGGTAGCGGCCTCCAGGCAATGAACCTTGGCAAGACCCGTCCCGAAGTAGAGTTTCCCATCCTCATACTGGGCCGAGGAACGGACTCCCTGGTTCCCCGCTCCCGGCTCCGGATTGTATCCTGCAAAGAATCTCCACTTCTCCTTTCCGGTGGCGGCCTCCAAGGCATACTGATAGCCCGCCATGGTCCCGAAAAAGAGGGTATCCCCTACAACTGTTGGAGTGGTCTGAATCGGGGCATCTGTTTCGAAGTGCCATTTGGGCCATAATCGCCCCACGTTACTCTTTCCCAGCCGGCCTTCCACGGAGTTAAACCGGGTATTGTGCAGATCGTGTCCAAAGCGGACCCAATCCCCCCCCCGATTGGCCTGAAGCAAGCTTCCCGGACTCATCCCGGAACGAGGCGAAGGGTGTGCGGGTACCACGGCCGCCATGGCGCCGGCCATCGTCATGTCTTTCAGGAATTCCCTTCTTCCCACCTCATTTTTCTTGGTCATTGTCAGCCCCTTTTGGCAGTCATGGTACTTCAATGTTCGATGAGAGTCTAAAAGATGCAGACCACAGCCGGAAGACCGGCTGAAATCCCAAATCCCAAGTCCCAAATCTCAAACAAATTTCAAATTCCAAATTTCAAACCCGGAACCCGGAACACAGAGCTTGAAACCTGGAACCTGGAACTTGAAACATTGGGCGTAGAGTGAGATATTGCCCTGCAAGGGAGGACAAAACCCATGCCAAGACAAATGACTCTGACAACCCTTCTGGTTTCCTTTTTCGTTCTGATTCTTCAGCCGCTAGAGGCGCAGTGGACTCCACCCTCCCGACTTTCCCGTCAGGAGATCGTCCAGGATTCCCAGAACATCCTGGCCATGCCCGACATCCCCTTAAAGGCACGGGAGGACATTTTCCGAATCCGCGCTCTGGAGATGGACTGGGACATCGGCGGTATGGTTTATGAACCGGAGGACGCTTCCAAAATTCCAGTGGGCCCTGACGGAAGGAAGATCGGAGTCTTTGTGCTGCACGGTGGAGGGGGAGACCATCGAAGCAAAGACAAGCTTGCTCGCCTGATTTCCGGCAAGTTTGGTTTCAAGGTCACCACCATGAGCTACCCCGGATATCTCTATCTTCTGAATGCCAGTCACGACTGGCCGGGGGAGCCTGTGAATCCAGATGGCACGCTGCGGATGCCCATTTGGAACAAAGACCAGCCGATCACTCACGATCAATATGAGGTGGTCGAAGACCAATCGATGATGGATCGTTACGGGACGGTCATTATGGCCTGTGCCAAGGAAGGAACCGACTTTTACCATCGCATGGCCGGCTATCCGGTGGCTTTTGAGGAAGCCGCCAAGGACATGATGCGCCGCCATCTCCCTGAGGGTGAGTATTCCATCTACATTCACGGCCACTCGACGGGAGGGCCTTTTTCCTTCATGCTGACTCAGAGAGTTTCCAACATCGTTGGCGTCCTGGGGATGGAGAATTCCCCTTTTGGCTATATCTACTCACAATTGATTGGCTACAGCTGGAACCTCCCCTTTAACTGTCTGGTTGAGTTTACCTGGCGACTCAGTGCCATGTACGCGGGATACGAGGCCCTTCAAAACGAAGGAGGCTCTGCCTTGATGCATCTGCCCAGGTTGATGGAACAGGTTCTGGAAAATTATGAAACAACCACCGCCCGAGCCCGCTTCAAGGCAGAATATCCGGTTCATCTCAACGGTTCGGAATCCTTAATTGCGGCAGCAAGGGCCACCGCCGAGCATCTGAGCCTGAATGAGAAAGAAACGGAAGATCTCGTTCACCGATATCGCTCTTATCCCCGTGAGCTGAGTGGAAAGGGAGTCAAACCGGTCCCCCCCATCCTCTTCAGCATTGCCAAGAAGAGCAAGGATCACACCTTTGAAGGGTACACCAAGATTGTTCTCCCCATGTTTGCCGCCATGGATCCGGCGCCCAAGGTGCATCTGGTTCCCTTCGAGGCGGGTGTCCACAGTTACTCTCGGGCCGAGCCGGACCTGCCTATGGGTCTCGCTCCGGCCATGGTGAAGATGTGGCACGACGCCATCATGGGGGGATACTTCGGGGAGTGACCGCAGACAACTGTCAGCTGCCAGCCTAATACTGCTTCCACTTCAGCTGCTTGGCTCGTTCCCGGCGCTCTTCTTCCTCTTCCCAGGTCATGGGTCCTCGCCAACCGGCGATGTCCCATCCCGTCACCAAACCCGGCTGATTGGGGTTGGTGATCTGATGCTCATCATCGGAAGAAAGAATGGGAACACCCTCCGCATCACGCATGATGGTGTGCTGGGGATAGTTCTGATAGAAGATCACAAAGACCCGAAGACGTACGAGACTGTAAACACTCCTAATCCTTCCCAACACCCGAGGGTCACTGATGTTGACCTCGTCCACGATCATGTTCAGATAATCGGCCCTTTGGGCCTCGGAGAGTTCAACAAAAGTCTTGCCTCCGAAGTGGTCGGCACTCTCACTGTTGAACAGTGCCATATCCTCGTCGGAAATGGATGCCACTCCCTTCATGACCTCGGCGGTAATGTTGTAAGGTTCGAGGGTCTTGTAACCTGGATCGCCGGGACTGGAGGGAATCAGAGTGTCTCCCAACTTGGCAAAGATCAGGGCACGATCATAGTTGGAAGGCAAAGTTCCCGTGGTTTGGCCTGGAGAGGGAGTCACCTGGGAAACGGCTACGGCCACCGCGCCGACGCTGCCGTGCTTGATGAATCTCCTTCGGGAAACCCTTTCTTTTTTGGACATCTCTTAGCCTCTCGTGTAGTGGTCGGACAGGATTCTGCGTCCGGCAAATGCCGAGATGGTAGAAACGGGGATGCACTTGTGGGACAGGCAGGCTCTCGGAACCACACTGCCATCACAAATGAGTAAGTTCTCCACATCGTGCGATTCAAAATGCGGATTCACCACCGATTCCTTAGGGTCAGATCCGGCCCGGCAGGTTCCTGTCGGATGGCCTCCCCCGTAGGAGGGCGGGTCGTGTTCCTCAATCTTCTTGGCACCCATCTTCCGGTGGATCTCCCTCATGATCTCCGCCGACCAGTGGAGCCTCTTGACATTTTCAGGAGCGGAATAGGGGTAGCTTGTCGCTCCAGTGATAATGTTGATGCTGCCTTTGACCAGAGGCGTCAAAATGCTGGAGCGAATTCCACCTACGCGCCGAACAGCCGTACGCATGTAATCCTTGTGGGCCTGGCCAAAACGGGGAGCCAGACCTCTCACGGCGGCCACCTGAGGGTAGGTGGGGAAACTCATGATGGTGTCTCGAATGCCCACCACGTTGTTGCCATCGGCGGGAAATTCGGGCCAAAAGTAGTGACCGTAATTGCCCGCTCCCCGCTCCCTTTTCACGTCAAAATCATATTCGGCCCAAACGTCGTTGCCAGGTTGAATCTCCAGGTTATTTCCCACATTGGGGTTATGAACCACAGTCTTGTCGCCCAGTTGTTCCCTGGGCCCATAACCGGAACGACCCAGCAAGATGGGAGTGCCGTAGGCTCCACAGGAAACCAGGACTTTGTCCGCCCTCAATTCACGCACCGTTCCGTCCTGCTGCCTTAACACCACCCCTCGGGCAATCCCCTTCTCTCCCCTTCTGTCAATGATGACCTTCTCGACTTCCACCTCCGGAATCAGCTCAACCCCGGCTTGCTCGGCTCTCCAAACGTAGCCCAAAACATTGGGCTTACAGTCGTAGCGACAAAAGTTACCCCGGCCACACAAGCCGCAATAAATGCAATTCTTGCGACCGGTCGGAACGTAACGAGGATTGTGTCCCATCGACTCGACAGTCTTCTTGAAAAGACGATTGCCGGGGCTCCACATCTCCTCGGGCACATCGCCGATACCATACTCGTCAACGATTTCCTGGACGGAGTCTTTGAATTTATCCTGGCTCCAATCCACCCCGCTTTCATCCATCCAGTGGATGTAGTCCATCTCGTAGGGAAGGTAGCCATTGTTGCCCCAATGCATGGTGCACCCACCCACCATTTTCGCAGCCTCGGGCCACGGCCACACCCAACGACCGCTTTCATTATGGGATACATTGGTGAACCGGGAACGGCGGCTGGGAACCCCGTATCCAGGATTGAGCTTTCCTTTCAGATAGGGCCCGGCTTCCAGCATGGCGATCTTGAGCGGTTCTCCATCCCGGGCCCGCACACCGTGTTCAGCCAGGCGGGCGGCTATGATGGAGCCCGCTGTCCCCGCTCCCACGATGATCAGATCATAGGATCCACTTTGACTCTGGTTCTGCATGGCTCAAATTCTCCTAAGGTCCGTACTGTTCCACCGCCTGCTGAACGAGGTCACCGTAAGCCCGCTCGTAGTCCTTCTTGTAGAATGCCCTCGGATCCCGGGCATAGTCTCTCATGTAGTCCCCTTCCATGTTGATGCCGGGGATCCCGGGGATCCAATCCTCTCTCAGCATCTCATCGGGGTCCCCATATTTAGCCGCCAGTTGACGCACCTCGGGATCATCCAGGGCGGTCAGTCTTCCCTTGTCGATCATGGTAAGTGTGCGGCCGTCTCGGGTCTCAATGGTCACGGTGGGAAAGTAGAGGTGAACGTGATAATGATCGGTCGGATAGCCCCGTTCCGTGGCCCATTCGCGCCGGGAATTGAGTCCAATGCCGATGTGAATCACCCCCGATCGCATCCGATCCAACACCCAGGCGCTACGGCCGGCCCGAGTCGCGAACACATCATGGGGACGGACGATCTTGGGATTGGTGCAGATGGAAACCTCGGTCACATAGTTGTTGCCGGGGCGAGGCTGGGAGATGTAGTGAATCTCTTTGGTCTTGTCCAAAAACTCACGCCACAACTCACCATACTCTCCTCCACCCTCCATGGAGGCAATCTGGTTGTTTTCGACTTTGATCTTGATGTAGGGGAAAGGTCCCTGATGATCGGTGGTCCCGGCGATCACCCCTGCTGCGTCGGCATCGTCAAAAATGATCCCGATGGGATAGGCCATCAGATGTCCCGGAATAATGGGATTTTCAGATTCCCCCGGACCAAATTTGTGGGTAATGCCCCCGATGTGAACGGGATAGGTGGGATGGACGCCCTCCACCACCTGCCAGTGCTCATCGGTCCAGCTCCAACTCAGGTCGGTCCCCTCCGGATCGGTGATGCGAACCCGACGTGCCTGGCGAACCATCTCCCAGCCCTTTCGTTCGATCAGTTCGATGAGCTCTCGAGGATAGGATTCCCCGGCGCTGGCCAGCGTATAGCGGGTGGGCCACATCATGCGTATTCCATAATCGGACTGGGCACCTTCCAGCCCGGTCTGAAAGGTACGACCGACCACCAGATCATAGCCTTGTGATCGGGCAAAATCCTCGATGGAGACTTTTCCCTTACCCGCCAGTGTGGATCCGGTTCCGGTACTGAAGGCCGCCTGATACCGATCCCGGTGTATTCGCCTTTCCATCGAATCCCCGGTGGTCCAGACCTCTTGAAAGGGGCTGGCCTGGATGAAAACATCCACACTGGAACCCTTTTCCTCAAAAACTCGCTTGAAGGCTTCAACCACCCAGGGATCAGTGTAATCCGTCACCACGAAGAGGATTTTCTCCCCTCCCTTGACTTCGTATCCCGGTCTCATGTTGAGTCCTTTGTCGCGAAAGGCAATGATCCTGGCAGCCGGCAAAAGATCCTCCACCGAATTGACCTCGGGCGGCTGGGGATAACGAGGCTCGGGATAACCTGGCATTTTCCCGGACCCAGGCGGCGTTTGAGCCAGGCCGCTGATTCCGAAAACGATCAGGAAAGAAATGAAAAGAAGGGTCCGACTGAAGATGGACTTACCAGGCATAGCAATCAATCCTCCTGCTTGCAAAGTCTGACTTGAGTTCTCCTACAAATTTTGAGTCCAGAATACAGCTTTCCAATGGAAACGCAAGTGAAAAGCCCCCTGTTGCGGACGTCGCAGGAGTGTGTTAGGAAGATAGGTTTGATCATGTCCAACCTCCGGTTCAGATACTCTTGGCGCTTGTTACTTCCCCTCCTGGTCTTGCTTCTAGTGATGCCGACCCATGCCGTCATGAGGCCTCAAGCTTTAGTGCTGGTTCGTGTGGACCTGGGTGAAGACCGCATGCTTCCGGGCTTCGCCGTGACGGTCCCCTGTTTTCTGAGAGGGAGTGGTGAAATCGAGGTGGGAGAAATTGAAATGGAAATCACTTTCCCCCATGAACAGGTCACTTTCGAGCACGTCCGGCGGGGATTGATCTCGGATCAGATCAAGGCCCGGATCACCACCTCAGTCCAGGTCAGCGAGGCGGACCCTGCCCTCTCGGTCATCAAGTTAAGTCTCACTGGGGGAGAGGCAACCCCGATTTCTCCAGGGTTTCTTTTTGATCTGGTGTTTAAGATCAACCCCGATGTACCCATGGATTCTCCACCCATCCTGTTGAAAAATCTGTCACGGGTCTACACCTTCAGCGACTCACCCGAACCTGTGGAGAATGTGGAAAGCCAGGACGGGTTCATCCTGGCCGTTTCCGAGGCCCCTCCGGTGGTGTCCTGTTTCTTCTATATGCACTGAAAGAAGCTGACCGCAGACCGCCGCTGACCATTGTCAGCGGAAATTTAAAATCCCAAACTCCAAATCCCAAACAAATTCAAAATTCAAAACCTGGAACCTGAAACCCGGAACTGGCACCTATCCCCTTGCTGTTTCTGGTGGAAATACTTATGGTTTATGGAAATGGGAGGGCAGAACAAGGACCTGTTTCAAACACCAGTTGATCGAGGTCTCTTGCTGCTGTCAGCAGCTCTCCTCTTCCTTTCCACCTTCGCCAGCGGGCAGGACCTCGGAAAAACAACGATTTCCCTGGGTGAGGCTCTGGTTCATCCCCTGGAGGAAACCCGCCTTCCTCTCAAGCTCTCGGGACTGGAAGGAGAAGCCATCGTTCACCTGGAGCTGAAAATTCAGTTCTCCGCTGTTCCCCTTCGCTTTGCCCGAGTAGAGAGAGACGATTCCAGAAACAGCCTTGTTGTCCACACTGATCTGGAGAGGGACGCTCAAGATCCGGAGCACAGGGCAATCCTCTTACTGGAGCTGGATTCCGTTGAGCCCCTGTCTGAAGGGGACCTGTTGCAATTGATTTTTGAAGCAACCGATGAGATCTTTGAAAATGAGGAGCTGGTCATTAAAATCGTTGAGGCTTCCCTGAGGACGGCTGGTGGAGAGCAGGTCGAGGAATTGAATCTGGAGGACGGAAAAGTCATCATCTCCATTCCCTTGTTCTCTTGTTTTTTTTATATGCATTAAAGGAGGTTCATTCATGTCCAAACGTATCGGGTTGATGGTTTTCTGGTCGGCACTCTGGGTCTTCGGTGTTCACGACCTCCTGGCACAGTGGAATCCCCCCTCTGAGGTTTCGCGGGAAAGCATCCTGGAATCCTCCAAGGCCATTCTGGGACGACCCGACATTCCCTTTAAGGCCCAGGAGGAGATTTTCCGGATCCGGGTGGTGGAAATGGACTGGGATATGGGAGCCATGGTGTATGAGCCTGACGACGCTGCTCAAATCCCCATCGGGCCGGATGGAAACAAAATCGGGGTCTTCCTGCTGCACGGTGGATCGGGAGATCACCGTTCCAAAGATGCACTGGCCCGTCTGCTTGCCGGCAAGTTCGGCTTCAAGGTGGTCAGCATGACCTATCCCGGTCGGTTATACCTGCTGGATCCCAGCCGCAACTGGCCAGGAGACACCATCCATCCGGACGGGACGGTACGAACGCCCATCTGGAACAGGGACAAGTTGATCACAGACGATCAGTATGATGTGGTGGAAGATAAGTCGATGATGGAACGCTACGGCACAACCATCCTGGCTTGCGCCAAGGAGGGCACGGAGTTCTACCATCGGATGGCCGGTTGGCCCATGGCTTTCGAGGAGGCAGGACGAGACCTCATGAGCCGGCACTTCCCGCAAGGGGAGTATTCCATCTATATGCACGGCCATTCCACAGGGGGTCCCTTCGCCTTTATGCTCACTCAAAGGGTCGCCAACATAGCTGGCATCATCGGCATGGAAAGCTCTCCCTTCGGCTCCATCTATGCCCGCCAGATCAACCAGAGCTGGCACCTTCCCTTCAACTGTTTAAAAATCCGAACCTGGCGAGACACCGCCCGCTACGAAGGTCCGGAGGCGTTGGGCGCCGAGGGCCCGGAGGCGTTGAAGCGTTTGCCCATGCTCATGGAAAAGGTATTCGAGAAATGGGAAAAGGAAAGCAACAGGGTACAACCCCTCTTCAAGGCGGAGTATCCGATCCACCTCAATGGGATCGAGGCCCTGGCCGCTTCAGCACAGGCCGTGGCCCGGCGTTTGAAGATGCCCCCCGCTGAAACCGACGATCTGGTTCGGCATTATAAGAACTACACGCGAGAATTATCCGGCGAAGGAGTCCGGCCCTTCCCACCGGCCATCCTGGGCACGGCCCAGACGAGCCGTGACCACACCCCTCAAATCTACCAGGAAGTGGTCCTTCCCATGTTTGCGGCCATGGATCCGCCCCCCAAAGTCAGCTGGATCCCCTTCGGAGCCGGGGTTCACAGCTACAGCAGGTCTGAGCCCGATCTGCCGATGGGAATTGCCCCGGCTGTAGCCCAGCTGTGGTACGACGCGATTATGGGAGGATACTACCGCTGACTGGTGTCAGCGGAGGACTGACAACAGACAACGGACAAGAGACAGTCAGAGCCGCAGGCTTTAGCCTGCGGGCATCCGAGATCAGGGGCCCCGTGGGCTAAAGCCCACGGCTCTGACTGCTGTTTAGCCGCCCTCCGCGCGCTACTTCTCCCAGTTGTAGCGGAGCTGGTAGCCCACCGGCTCCATTCCCAGTTCCTGGGCATACTCAGTGCGCAGGTAACGGATCTCTCCTCCCATGACCGTCAGCAGTGGATAGGTGTGGTCCAGTGCCTCCTGAGGCACCGAAAAGTAGTCCTGGTTCAACACCAGTAAATCGGCAAACTTGCCCGGCTCCAGGGATCCCAATTCATCTTCCTTCATCAAGTATTCCGAGCCCCAGACGGTGGCCATCTTTAAGACAGTATTCCGGTCCACAGCCTGGTCGGCGGCGACGATCACCCCCTGCTTGTTCCTGCGGGTGATAAAAGGCGTCATCAGGGAAAAGAGGCCATCGGCGACTCCACCCTCGCCTTCCCAGGCCACCTTAATCCCGGCCTCCAAGGCTCTTTTGGTGGGCATGACCCATCCCTGGTACTTCTCAAAGCCGTATTTTTGAATCCAGGGCAGGCTGCGACTCAGGGCGGCCGAACCCATCCCCAGGATCATCCCCAGTTTCTTGATTCGGGGAAGCTGATCGGGCCGCGGATAGAGGCCGCCGTGGTCCATGCTCAGTCGCAGCGAGCGAATGTAATCCAGGGTGATTTCGGAACTTTTCTCCATGGCCTCTTCAATAGCATCCATGTAGTGATCGGCCGACAGGTCTCCGTAGTTGTGCCCGGCCACCACCCGAGAACCGTTGGACAGAGCGGTGACGATGGTCTTGTAAT
>CBDUTA010000038.1:0-15257 GCA_965369785.1 uncultured bacterium | reverse complement strand
ACAGAATTTCGCCGGGCAAAAGAGCGGCTTCAAAAGACCATTGAAGAGGGTAGCAAGGAAAAGAAGAAGCGGCCAACCCTCAGGCGCATGCCACAGTGCGACACGGGAGATGAGCCTTTGGCACAGGACCAACCGGCAGCTCAGAACTCTCCTTATCGGAGATAACGAAATTTCTTTCCGAGAGGAGCCCAAGTGGGATTGATTCTTCTGTGCTTTGAGTTACGAACTTGCTTCTTCTCTTCAGTGTTAGGAGTTAGAACAGAACAGATGCAAACAATCTCTTATCGCCTTCCTTTTCGATTGCTGGGGATTCCCATTTTTCTGGACATCACCCTGTTGATCATCCTGCCCCTCCTGGCCTGGATGATCGGAAACAACTGCGTTCATCCGAAATATGCTTTCAGGACATACTGCAACACCATCCGCTGGGTGTTGAAAAACGAGCCGTTGAGCGCGATGGCATGGCGCATCACGTTGATGAAACCATCGCGGTCGTTGTAAAAGAGCGGGATCACGACTTCCTCCAGCCTGTCGCACAACGAGGCGGCGTCTCGTGCGGCACGGTCGCCTTCGGGGGGCCCGGGGGGATCGATTGCCCAGCCGGTGACACCTTCGATGCAACCTTCGATCCACCAGCCGTCCAAAATACTCAGGCTCGGCACGCCGTTGATGGCGGCTTTCATGCCGCTCGTGCCGGATGCCTCCAGCGGCGGGTTAGGCGTGTTCAGCCAGACATCAACGCCGGCGGTCATAAGTTGAGCGAGTTCCCAGTTGTAGTCGGCAAGATAAGCGATTTTGACGTGGTCTTTGAGCGCTTCCCTCGCCTGGAAGATGCTTTGGATAAGTTCCTTGCCTCTTTGGTCCTGCGGGTGGGCCTTGCCGGCATAGACGACCTGGAAATGGCCAACTTCGGCGGCGATGGCCTTGAGCCGTTCGATGTCGTGGAACAGCAGATGGGCTCGTTTGTAGATCGCGGCGCGACGCGCGAACCCGAGCGTGAGCGTGGCGTGGTCCATGACGGTATGGGTCTCACGGTTGACGCGGTCGATGAGTCGGCCCTTGGCCAGTTGATGTGCCTCCCAGACTTCCTGAGGTGGGATATTCAAGGCGTACCGCAAGCTGAATGCGTCTTCGCGCCAGCCCGGAATGTACTCGTCGAACAACGCCCGCAACGACGGCGCAGCCCAGGTCGACACGTGCACCCCATTGGTGATTGCGTCAATCTTGTACCGGGCGAACATGTTCTGCGAGACTTCGCCGTGTTTCTTAGCGACCCCGTTGATGTAGTGGCTGAGGCTCAGCGCAAGGTAGGTCATGTTCAGTTCGCCCTCGCAGCAGAACACTTCGTGATGGGTGGCGAAATCCGAGCGCCTCAGCGCGCGGCCGACCATTTCGAGTGAAAACCGGTCTAACCCTGATGGCACGGGCGTGTGGGTGGTGAACACGCATTGTTTGCGGACCTCTTCGACATCTTCGTGGTTGAACTCGCTGCGCCCCTGCTGTCGCGCCCGTTCGTCCAACAACTCCAGCGCGAGCATGCTGGAGTGACCTTCGTTCATGTGGAAACGCTGCAAGTGGTCGTGTCCAAACGCCCGCAACATCCGCACACCGCCGATGCCAAGGACAATTTCCTGACAGAGCCGATACCATTTGTCGCCGCCATAGAGGTGATCGGTCAGCTTTCTGTCCCACTTGCTGTTTTCAGGAAGGTCCGTGTCAAGCAAGTACACGGGAATCACAAAACCACCGACCCCCTTTACCTCGTATTCCCAAGCACACAGGTGGAGCGTTCGCCCTTCGATGGACACGCTGGTGCGCCCCGTCAACTCTGTCAGAAAATCCTCGGCTCGCCACTCGACAGGCTCTTCCGTCTGCCAACCGTCGGTATCGAGTTTTTGATGAAAATACCCTTTGCGGTGCAAGAGCGTGAGGGCCACCATCGGCACGTTGCGGTCTGCCGCCGCCCTAATCATGTCGCCCGCCAGCATCCCCAAGCCGCCGCTGTATGTCGGCATTTCCGGTTGCAGTGCGATCTCCATCGAAAAATAGGCGATCGATCTGTTGGTCATGTCAGTTATCCTTAGAAAAGAACATGTTCCAACCAGCAAGCATAGCATGCCTTTATATGCTCAAGGAGCTTCCTGAACTTCTACCCGAAGGGAGTTCGGAGAGTCCTGAAGAAGAACCGAAAATATAGGAGCTCGGAGGACAATGTTGCCATGCCATCCTGGATGCGTTTGCGATCCCCTGATCGCACGGGACGCAACAGCACGGCAGTACTAGCTGGATGGCGATGTACTGCTTGAGTATCCTCCGTATTGCCTGAGAGCAGGCTCGATTCCACCCGGTTTACGAGGACACTACTTCAAAGTTCTATGAGCACTTTCTTTCCATCGCCAATGCCATGAGCATAGGTGGAAATCCCGCCAGTAGTCTCCCTCCAAGCTTTTCCACTTGAATTGGGACGTCCTCCCGCCCTATCACCTATCCTGTCCGGATGACATCGCCTTCAGCAAACACAATCTGATCAGTCGGGCTAAACCGCAGCTCAACGTGATGGATCGGGGAGCCTCCAGGCGGCCCAGTGGCAGGAAATTCAGCAGCACCCTCCAGCCGGTAAATCTTTACGATCAGAATTCCTTCGCTGATGGTCACATGTTCCAATCGCAGCTCCTGAATTTCCTTGTAATACGCATGCTCGAACTTGAGTTTGCCGAGTCGAAGGGAAATCGGTTGTAGCGGTTCTCAGAAACGCTGTCCGGGGTGAACATGGCCAGCGTGAGGCAGCCGTAAAAGAGCACCCACTCAGCACCGGCAAAGAGTGACTCTCCCCCAGCGTTCGCCCCGCCACGGCGATCTCCTGCGTGCTGATCTGCTGTTCCTCGCCCATGACCCGGCTCGTTTTCTTCCAGCCAAAGATCAACGGATGGCCTGTGGGAAAAGTCCCAGCTGCGGGGCAGATACCCCTATTCTGTGGTAGTGGATGGTGTAAGACTCACCTGTGGAATTGCGTCCAACACGGCTGCCTGATCGAGTTTTGTGGCCATGGGCTTTGTTTTAGGGCGGATCTGGCATCTTTTGTGCCTCAAATAAACGATATAAGCACCCGAGAGGCGTCGGCCAGGCTCCCCTAGTCACCGTTACGCCTTTAAGAGGAGGTCATATTTTCATGGAACATTCCCACTAAAGAGTCAGTGGGTGGGCCCAAGGGGCCAAGGAGGACACCTTATGCGCAATAAAGTGCTAGTGATCATCTTGGTGATTGGCCTACTAATATCAGTGGCAGCGGTTATCCGGGAGGCCAAAACTGGCTACGATCTTGATAAACAATTTCAGAACCAGGTAGCGCAACTTCTCAGAGAGAACGCTCGCCTCCGCTACATCCAACAGCTCTCCATTGAGTTTAGCTTCGATCCCAAGATTATAATGACTGTGGACCAGTTGGCTGGTGAATACGTTAAGCTGGACGAGCTCGGCTATCGGCTGCTCAGCCGAGAGTTCTTCACATACCTGTTCTTGAGCCTGATCTGGGCAGAGTCCAAAGGCGATCCTGCCGCCATAGGCGACGGCGACAAGGCGTTTGGGTTGACGCAGTTGTGGCTGGGTACCGCAAGACAATATGACGAGGAAGTGACTGAGGCGGAGCTTCTCAGTGTACAAGCTAACCTCAGCATTGCTTTTAAGCACGCCGATTATTTATTGAGGAAGTATCGCGGCAACATCGCTTTGTGGCTTTATAGCTGGAATCGGGGCGAGACCACAGTCGATAATCTGCTTCACTACGGCTTGAGCGTCGAGAACGGCTATGCCCGCAAGGTGTATGAGGCAGCGGAGTTGAATAATCGGAGATTGAATTGGAGATAAGTGGGATCAGGCACGAAATAAAAAATTCCTGAATGGCATCATAATCAATGGAGGGGTTAGTGTTCCTTCGACTGCTCATGACACTATTGCTGAGTGGTGAACCCGAGGCTCCGGCCGTCCTGGCGTCTCTCGGGACTGTGCCCGACGATGAGACTCGGATCTCTTACCAGCTCAAGCAGATCTCAGGAGAAACACAATACATTCAGGAATCCTTTAATCCCAGGCAAATCGCTCTACTTGAAAAACTCAATCGATCAGACCGCGGCCATCTCCCGAACTTGGGAAAAGTCCTGATTCCCGATCGATGGGATCTTCCTGAGATCGCCTACAGCCCCCTACCGACGTTCTACAAGCCGGCGAGAGAGTACCCACAAATCTTACTCGTGCATTTGCCCTCCCAGGTTTTTGGAGCTTACGAAAAGGGAGTGTTGGTTCGCTGGGGACCCATCAGTTCAGGTCAAGAGGAGTTCCCGACGCCCTCCGGTTACTTCTATCTGAATTGGAAGTCTCGGAGTCACAGCAGCACGGATGATCCAGATTGGCAGATGCGTTGGTATTTCAATTTCCAAAACGAACGGGGCCTTTCCTTTCACACCTTTGCCCTGCCGGGATGGCCAGCCAGTCATGCCTGCATCCGTCTGCTTGAACGAGATGCCAAGTGGCTTTACGATTGGGGAGAAGAGTGGAAACTGGACAAAAAAGGCTGGACAGTTCTGAATCTCGGAACGACCGTTTGGATTCTTGGGCAATATGACTTCGGATCGTCTCCCGCCTGGCTGTCCGATCGCGCGCCTGGCGCCATTGTCTTACCCGTAAATCCGAATATGTAGGCCGAGCACAACCGCACGAATCGACCAACGCTATTGCAGCTCTGCTACACGCACGAAGATTTTTTGCCCTAAGATTTCAAATTGCCTTACCCACTCTTGAGAATCTTCATCGGTTGATTTCCGAACTCTGGGGTACTCCGTCCTCAAAATTTCATAGAAGTCGTTTTGAACCGTTCGGAGGTTGACTTCGAAAGGAAGGGTTTGCATTAGATTGGCAACTTCATTCAGCTTCTGAAGAAGGGGTAGGTTCACTGGATTCGTTCTCAGTTGATTCATCATTCGCTCAAAAGCCTTGGTAAAGCTGAGATTTAAGCTCACTGTTTCAAAGGAAATATTCCGCTCTCGAGCTTCTGCCAGATAACGAGAAATGGCTTCCAATTCGAGAGGTTCTGTCTGGAAGACTTTGGTGAGGTTGGCGTTGAGCACGAGTTCTGCCGCCATCTCAAGTGATTTGGGTTGAGGAGTTCCCAGATCTGCAAGAAAGCGCATCAGTGGTGCTTGACGCTCATAGATGTGGCGGTACTGTACATCGACTTCGCTGAGGGTCGATTCCAGAATCCAGTCCAGGACCTTTTTTCGCTCATCGCGAAAAAGAGACTTCAGAGAATAGGTGGAAGTTCCAAAATACTTATCCAAGAGTCGCAACGCCTCGGCAAAATCTGCTTTGCTGAAAGCTGCTGTGACTTCGTCGAAAAACACTCCATACTCTTCATCTCCCGGGTACTCTTGTGTTCCACACTTCAAATTGTGGTCGCCAAAGTGGAGCAAACCAAAGGCGAACAGTTCGGATTCTCGGGTGCTATCGGAGGTGATCCGTGCCTGCCCAACCACAAGCGTGGTCTTTCCGGTCTGTTGAGTGACGTATTGCTCCCGATTCACGGTATAGCAGAAGATTTTCGTTTCTTCCGGGTAAGGCTCAAACAGAGAACTGATCGCGTAATGGGCGGCTACCTTTCTTAGATCGATCATGGCTGGCGTGACAAATTGTTCGTAAATGTTACGCCCGTTTTCGTATTTTGGAATGTTACTGGGAGCCTGTGCGAGTCGTTCAAGAAATTTGGATTCGAGATCATCTCCAAACAGCTGCTGGGCCAGTTGGATCGCTCGACCTGCGTAGCTCATGACCTGTACGGTTTCGATACCCGAGAGTTCACCAAAAAACCAGCCGCAGCTCGTATACATCAAGAGAGCATGACGCTGGAGCTCGAGCAGCTTCCGTGTCGAGATCTTCTCCTGTTCATCTAAGATGCGTGTTCCGTGCTTGCCGAGAAACCGGTCGAAATTCTCGACAGAGCGATCTAAGAGAACATCAATATAATCGTTCCTGGCGGCCCAAGGGTCCTTAAGGAAGTGACCGGCTGTCTCTTCATACTTGGGGGCCAGTTCGTCTCGCAGCCAATCCGTCGCTTCTCGCAGCGGAGCGCGCCAAGCCTGCTTCCAGCTAGGTTTACCTCGAGCACTGCACCCACAGTCGGCCTTCCACCGCTCGACTCCATGGGCGCAGCTCCAAGAAGTGTTTTCAAGAATCTCCACCACATGCGTCGGTGGATGTTTTTCAAGATAGTCACCATAATTGGTCAGACGGGCCAGTCCATTGGCTTCGATGTAATGAAGTGCGTAACTGAGAGCCATTTCTCCGTTCCGGTGGTGGTGCCCGTATGTTTCCCCATCAGTGGCGATATGGACAAGGTGGCCTGCGTCTTCATGTTCTGAGAAGGCACCGAGCAGGCGATCAACTAGATGTTCTCCTCTGCTGAGAAGGTCCTCAAAGGCAACTGCCTTTGCAATGGAGTCATTGTAGAAGAACACACTTATGTTTCGTCCTGAGGGCAGCAGGAGCTGATAGGGTTTCGTGAGGTCTAGTTTCCCCTCAACCACATCATTCCAGCTTTCCTGCTCAATTTTCCGAACACGCTTTGCTTGATGGGGAGAAAGAATCGTGAAGCGAATGTCCAACTCGGCCAGGATGTCCAAAGTTTCAAGATCGGCAGCGGTTTCAGGCAGCCACATTCCTTCCGGTTTCCGATGAAATCGATGCTCAAAGTCCCGCTTTGCCCACAGGATTTCCGTGTACTTGTCCTGACTATTCGACAGAGGAAGGATGGAGTGGTGATAGGCCTGAGCGATGGCGGAGCCGTGCCCTGAATACCTTTGTTGGCTTTCCTGATCCGCGTTGAGGATAGCCTGGTAGACACGAGGCGCCTTAAACTGCATCCAGCGAAGAAGCGTGGGACCAAAATTAAAGCTGATCTTGCTGTAATTATTGACGATTTCAATGATCCGGTCCTCTTCATCCAGGATACGAGAAGCGGCGTTAGTAGCATAACACTCAGCCGTAATTCGCTCATTCCAATCATGATAGGGATAGGCAGACTGTTGAAGCTCGATTGCTTCCAACCATGGATTTTCACGGGGTGGCTGATAAAAATGACCATGTATGCAAATAGATTTCTCCATTCTCTGATTATCTCCTGCAAAACAGCTTCTTTAGCCTGAACACGAAACACCGCATCGATTGGGTGTCATTCAACTGTAGTCCGCTTGTAATCACCCTAGCCCGGACTATACATAAATTCTCTACTGCAGCGCTGCCGCCTTCATCTGAGCGCAGTGAAGAAATCAGCCGGCCCTGCCCGTGTTGCGCGACCCGCAAGCGGGTGCCTCTGTCGCGCGTGGCGCAACGCACTCAGGTCGGCACTTTCGTCGCTTCGTGACAAGAACCTATGCATAATCCGGATTAGAAGGGAAGACTGCTTTTCAATGTCAAAGTGTGCCTTCCCTGCACTTGAAAAACAGCGTCGACAGTGGGGGAAGTGTAATATTCAAGGAGTAAGGACGTCCGTGAAATGAATCTGCTGTTGCTTCACTTCTGCCTGAGTTGCCAAGTCCGCTCCCTCTGTATTCGCTGGCATCGCTATTGAGAACCTCTTGCCACCACCCCTCTCGAGGCACGCCAACGCGGAAATCATGGCGAGGTACAGGGGTGAAGTTACACACAGCCAGAATCAGATCATTGGGACGACTGCCCTTTCTCAGAAGACTGATTGTGCTTTGCTGAGAGTCGTTACAGTCAATCCACTCGAAACCCTCTTGGTTGAACTCCCTCTCATAGAGGGCAGCTTCATTCTTATAAAAATGGTTCAGATCTCTTACCCATTTCTGGAGGCCGGCATGAAAAGGATCCTCAAGCAGATGCCAATCCAGGCTCTCGTCGTGTATCCACTCTCGCCACTGGCCGAACTCAGCTCCCATGAACAGCAGTTTTTTCGCAGGTTGAGCATACATGTACCCGAAAAGTGCTCTCAGATTAGCGAATTTCTGCCAATCATCTCCAGGCATCTTGCCCAACAGAGAGCCCTTCCCATGGACAACCTCGTCGTGGGAAAGTGGCAGAACAAAGTTCTCCTGAAAAGCATAAAGCATTCGGAAAGTAAGATTGTCGTGGTGATATTTTCGATGAACTGAATCTTTTGACATGTATCGCAGCGTGTCGTGCATCCATCCCATATCCCACTTCATGCCAAATCCCAGACCGCCCAGATAGGTGGGACGCGAGACCATCGGCCAAGCGGTCGATTCTTCAGCATAGGTTTGCACATCGGGATATTGCTCATAGACTGTCTCATTAAATTGGCGTAAGAAGTGGATCGCTTCCAGGTTTTCTCGGCCGCCGTATTGGTTGGGAATCCATTCCCCTTCTTCTCGAGAATAGTCCAGGTACAACATGGAAGCCACGGCGTCCACCCGCAGGCCGTCAGCGTGATAATAATCGAGCCAGAAGAGTCCACTGCTGGTCAAAAAGCTGCGGACTTCATTCCGACCGTAGTTGAAGATCCAACTACTCCAGTCGGGATGGAAACCCTTTTGAGGATCAGCATGTTCGTATAAATGAGTACCATCGAAGAATCCGAGTCCATGTTCGTCGGTGGGAAAGTGAGAGGGTACCCAGTCCAGCAGGACCCCAATGCCCTTCTGATGGAGGTGGTCGATAAGATACATGAAATCTTGAGGGGAGCCGAAGCGACTGGTGGGTGTAAAGTAGCCGGTTGTCTGATATCCCCAGGATCCTCCAAAGGGGTACTCCATCACTGGGAGAAACTCCACATGGGTAAATCCCATTTCAGCGACATAGCTGGCCAGTTTGGGCGCCAGTTCTTGATAGGACAGGGGCCGATTCCCTTCTTCAGGCGACCGCATCCAAGAACCGAGATGGACTTCATAAATTGAAATAGGAGCATCAAGGGCGTTGTGTTGGCCTCTGTCCCTCATCCACTCGGTATCACCCCAACTGTATTCAAGATCCCAGACCACTGAGCCCGTTCTAGACGGCTCTTCACTGTGAAAGGCAAAGGGGTCCGCCTTCTGAGATTCGTGACCTCGAAAATGGGAAGAGACATGGTACTTATAAAGCGATCCTTTTGCGACGCCTTCAATGAATCCCTCCCAGATACCCGATTGCTCCTTGGGTTCAAGAGGGTGGCGATGCTTATCCCAATCATTAAAATCTCCTATCACAGAAACTCCCACGGCATCTGGTGCCCAAACGGCAAAGTAAGTCCCTTTAGAACCTTCTGATTGAATGGGGTGGGCACCTAGCTTTTCATAAAGACGAAAATGGTTACCTTCATTAAAAAGATAAATGTCCTGATCGGTGAGCAAACTGATCTTGTCCGAAATCAAATTCTTGCCGTGTCTTGAACCCGATTGAGCAGATGAAAATCTTCCCACGGTTCTCTTTCTCTTTTTTATGTTGTCGGTTTCCGGATCAGCTTCTGACTTCATGCTCGAGATTTGTCCTGTCTAGAGCCCATTTCTAAACCCAGTAGCCCACCTCATTGTATGCAACGAGGTGAAGGTGATCTACTCTGACGAAACAAGTCTCATCCTCCGCTAACCCGTAGTATTGCCAGGAAATCAGGAAATTCATAGAATCTCGTCCAGTGAGATTTAAAAGATGTAGTGGCATTCTTCTGCACATCACGTCACTGCCGGGCCCAATGGGAATTGGGGACCTGGGACCCGAGGCCTATCGGTTTGTTGATTTCCTGGCCAACTCAAAGCAACAAATCTGGCAGTCTCTGCCCATCGGACCGACTGGATACGGCGATTCTCCTTATCAGTCCTATTCCGCATTTGCCGGCAATCCCTTGTGGATCAGTCTTGAACAACTGGTGGATGAAGACTTCCTACAGCGCTCAGACCTGGAGCACACTCCCCGCTTTCCTGCCCGGAAAGTGGATTATAACCAGGTGATTCAGTTCAAACTTCCCCTACTCAATCAAGCTTACAACCGTTTCCTCAAAGGGGCTGCATCACACCAGATCAGGGACTTTGAGTCCTTTTGCCGGCAGAACAAAGCTTGGTTGGAAGACTTCGCTTTATTTATGGCGGTTAAAGATGCTCAAGCAGGCAAGGTCTGGACCGAGTGGGATGAGGGAATTGCCAAACGAGAGCCGGAGGCGATTTCCTACTGGCAGCAGAAGTTGGAGAAGGAGATTGAGTCTTTTAAGTTCCAGCAGCACCAATTCTTCAAGCAGTGGGCAGCACTGAGGCAGTATTCTCACAGAAACAATGTTCAAATCATGGGAGATATCCCCATTTTTGTCGCCCATAACAGTGCTGACGTGTGGGCCAATCCAAGACTCTTTCAACTCGACGAACGGGGAAATCCTACCGTAGTAGCCGGTGTCCCGCCCGACTACTTCAGCGACACCGGGCAGCGATGGGGCAATCCTCTTTACCGCTGGGATGTGCTGTCCGAAGAGGGTTACCAATGGTGGATCCATCGCTTCCAAGTTACCCTTTCCTTTCTGGATATCATTAAATTAGATCATTTTCGTGGCTTTGAAGCCTACTGGGTGATCCCGGAGTCAGAGCCAACCGCTGCCCATGGCCAGTGGGAGAAGGGGCCAGGTGCCAAATTGTTTGAGGCGGTAGAGGCCGCTTTAGGCAAACTTCCCATCGTCGCCGAAAACCTGGGATTCATTACACCAGAAGTGGAGGCGCTGCGGAAGCAGCTCGCTTTTCCGGGCATGGCGGTACTCCAATTTGCCTTCGGCAGCGACCCTGAGGAAAGTAGCTTTCTTCCCCACAATCACTCCCGCGACCTTGTGGTGTATACCGGTACGCATGATAATGACACCACGGTCGGTTGGTGGACCAGTGGCGAGAATGCTCGAACCCGGCAAGAAACCAAGA
This sequence comes from uncultured bacterium, assembly GCA_965369785.1. GTDB lineage: Bacteria > Acidobacteriota > UBA6911 > RPQK01 > JADFOI01 > JADFOI01. Next base: position 4,365 of record CBDUTA010000038.1, on the reverse strand, counting down.
AGGAAAGGGACTTTGTCTGCAAATACTTGAATACGGATGGGCGTGAAATCCATTGGACATTCATCCGGGCAGCTCTGGCTTCTGTGGCAGATGTCGCGATCATCCCCCTCCAAGATGTTCTGGGGCTTGGCAGCAAGGCACGGATGAATTTGCCCAATACGGCACAAGGAAACTGGCGTTGGCGGTGTACAGCCGACATGCTTACAGATGAAGTTCAGGATCATCTCAAAGAATTAACAGAGATTTATGGACGCTCCCGTTCTTAACCGACACCGACCGGCGCAACGAGACCTCCTCGATCCGCCTGTACTCGCTTTCCCGATTTGTCATCAGTGGGTTTAGGTTGGGGTACTTAATATGAAACCTAAGAGCTCTCAATATGAAAACTGAGATACGGGAATTCCCCCATCTCTCGCCCAGAATCGGACGTCTGTCAGAATTAGCCTACAACTTCTGGTGGAGTTGGAATGCGGATGCCAGGGCGATTTTCCGGCAACTGGATCTCACCCTGTGGGAAAGAACGCATCACAATCCGGTAGCACTCCTGAACATGACTTCCCCAGAGAGGTTGGCTCGCAGCGCGCAAGATCCTCGTTTCTTGGAACTCTACGACTCGGTTTTAGCCAGATTTGATCAATATTTGAGTTCGACCGAGACATGGTTTACGAAGTCAAGTTTCGAGCAAGAGAGTCTGATCGCCTATTTCTGTGCAGAATTTGCAGTCCACAGTTCCATTCCCATTTACTCCGGAGGACTGGGTCTTCTGGCAGCGGACACCTGCAAGGAAGCCAGCGACCTGGGAATTCCCCTGATTGCCATCGGCTTTCTCTATCCTGAAGGCTATTTCCACCAGAGCATCGAGGCTGATGGCAGGCAGTCAGCGCTTTATGAACGTGTAAATCTCGAACAAGCTCCGCTCCTTCCCCTGCTGAATGATGACAACAGCCGTTTTCTGGTAACGATCCCGATCGCTGAACGGACGATCAAAATTGCCGTGTGGAAGATTCAGGTGGGGCGTGTTCCCATTTACCTGCTGGACACAAATATTCCGGAAAATGATACCCAGGATCGGCATCTCTCCATGCGGCTTTACATCGGAGATCCTCACTTGCGTTTACAGCAGGAGATCATCCTGGGAATTGGCGGAATTCGTGTGTTGAGAGCTCTGGAGTACGCGCCAACGGTTTTCCACCTGAATGAAGGTCATAGTGCTTTTGCGACCTTCGAACTTTTGGGGGAAGCCGTACAATCCGGCTGCGGTTTCGAGGATGCAATCGAAAAGATACGAAATCAAACTGTCTTCACCACTCACACTCCCATTTTAGCGGGTCATGATACCTTCCCTTTTCAGATGGTGGAAGAATCGTTCAGTCACTTTTGGCTGGAGCGGAATCTCAATGGGGAGCAATGTTTAGAGCTGGGACGGGATCCCAATACGCAGAGCTTCAGCATGACAGTTCTCTTGTTGCGTCTGGCAGGCATTACCAATGGCGTGAGTAAAAAACATGGCCAGGTATCGAGGGAAATGTGGCATTTTCTCTGGCCTGACAAGGAGGTTGACCAGGTCCCAATCACCTCCATTACCAATGGCGTTCACCTGCCAACCTGGTTGGCCCGCGAATTGGCGCCCGTTTTTCAGCAGTTTATTGGTCCCGACTGGTGGGAGCGGCACGACGACCCCACGATTTGGGACCGGATTTTTGAGATTCCCGATGAGAAGCTGTGGGAGATCCATCTGTTGCTGAAGAGCAAGCTGCACAACTTCATTCGTGAGCAGGCGCGCCGCCGATGGGTGGAAAACCACATTTCGGGTAGGCAGGTTGTGGCCTTTGGGGCCCTACTCAACTCTGAAGCACTGACAATCGGATTCGCTCGTCGCTTTGCGACTTACAAGAGAGCGACGCTGTTACTCAGCGACCGTGAACGCCTGAAACGGCTTCTTCACAATCCTTGGAGACCGGTTCAAATCATCTTCACCGGCAAGGCCCATCCCGACGACGAACCCGGAAAAGATCAACTGCAGGAGATCTTTGAGGCCTGTTCTTCTCCCGATTTCCAAGGCCGCTTGGCCTTCATCGAAGAATATGACAAACATGTCGCTCTTTACCTGGTCCAGGGAGTGGACGTCTGGCTCAACAATCCTCTGCCGCCTCGGGAGGCGTGTGGGACAAGCGGTCAGAAGGCCGCTCTCAATGGAGTCCCCAATTGCAGTGTGCTCGATGGATGGTGGTGCGAAGGCTACAACGGGAAAAATGGATGGGCCATTGATGAAGATCCCGGCGGAGAGGATGCCAAGACGGCTCTTGGCATCTATGAGACCCTTGAACAACAGATTGTTCCCGCCTTTTATGAAAGGGACCCCCAGGGAATTCCGAGACAATGGGTCGGGACAATGAAAGAAGCGATTTTTTCAGCGGCTGCAGCGTTTTCGGCCCGTCGAATGCTCAAACAATACATGGAACAAATGTACACTTTGCATGTCAGCCGACCTGTCTCCTAGAAATGAACACGAAAGCACGGCAGCATGAAATGAGGAAGGCGGGGGCACCCGCTTGCGGGTCGCGCAACCCAGTCCGGTGTTTTTTTACCTTGATCAAAGGTTAGAGCCGCAAGATGGGAATCGAGGAACTCAGCGTTTGTATGATCGCCGCCGAAGCCTACCCTTATTCCAAGGTGGGCGGACTGGGAGATGCGGTGTCGGCCCTCTCGGCTGCCTTGCTCGAGGAGGAAGTCGAGGTCCGTGTTCTTACGCCCCTGTATCCCCAGGTGAGCAGCTTCCCAGTGGAAAAACATGGGGAGCTCAAGAAGATTCGGATGGGTGATCGAGACTACAAGGGAACCCTCTACGTCGACACCTCCCAATCGCCTTTCGTCCATTACTTCATTGAGAGCCTGGAGTTTTTCGATCGATCAGGAATTTACGATGATCCAGAAACCGGAGAGGGATATTCCGATAATTTTGAGCGATTTAACTTCTTCATGCTGGCTTGCCTTCAGATCCTGACTCAGATGGAGTGGCAACCGGATGTCGTGCACTGTCACGATTGGCACACTGCCCTGATTCCAGCCCATTTGAAACTACTGAAAAAGACCCTTCTTCCACAGGACACATATGAGGCAGGAACGCTCTTTACCATTCACAATCTGGCCTACCAGGGAATCTTCGATCCAGAAAAATTCGATTTGACAGATTTACCGGCTGATTTGTTTTATCCAGATAGTCCCTTTGAGCATTCCGGCAATCTGAACCTGATGAAGGCGGGCATTGCTTACGCCGAAGTGATCAATAGCGTGAGCCCTGAGTATGCTCGGGAGATTCAGACGAAAGATCTCGGATGTGGATTGGAGGGGGCCTTAAAAGAACGCAGGAGTGATCTTTACGGAATTCTCAACGGTATTGACACGAGGGTATGGGATCCTCAGTCGGATCCGCTGATTTTCGCCAACTTCTCAGCCGACGACTTCTCAGGTAAGAGAGTCAACAAGAAGAGACTGCAGAAACTGTGCGGCTTGGCGGAGCGGAATGTCCCCTTGATTGGCATGATCTCTCGACTCGCGGATCAAAAAGGGATCGATCTATTTCTGGCCATCAGTGATGAATTAAATCGGATGGATTGCCAGTGGGTCATTCTGGGAACCGGGTCGAGAAGTTATGAGGAAGCACTGGAAAGAATCGCCAGGGAGCATCCTCACCGGCTCTGTGTACAGCTTGAATTCAACGACCAGTTGGCCCATCAGATTGAGGCCGGCTCGGACATTTTCCTGATGCCTTCACGGTATGAACCCTGCGGGCTCAACCAAATGTTCAGTATGCGCTACGGGACTATTCCTGTTGTCCGGCATACGGGCGGATTGGCTGATACGGTCCAAGATTTCAACCCTCGGACCAAGAGCGGAAACGGCTTCAAGTTTTACGATTACAGTCCCGAAGCACTCTTGGAAAGTATCCAGAAGGCAATCCAGGTCTGGCAGGATAAAGAACTCTGGAGAGAACTCATGCGCAACGCCATGAGTCAGGATTTTTCATGGCGAGCGAGTGCGCTGAAGTATATCGACCTTTACAGAAAAACTATCCTAACCCGCATTTCTCACACCTGATCGTTGCCACAGCAGATTGGGTGTGAGAAAGGGGGGCTAAGCTTTAGATCCTCGTGCCGTCTTCAATCACTGCATTCTTAGGTATCATCCAAATGCCATCTCGAATATAGTAAGTATTGCCGTCGAAATCCTTGAAACCTCCCAGATTAAAAAGTCGAACTGACTCCCCGATGCGGGCGTTTTTGTCGATGATCGCATTCTTAATGAACGATTCTCGGTCTACTCCATAGGGGATACGCTGGTCCAGATCGGTGTCATAAGAGTCGG
>CBDUTA010000037.1:0-15291 GCA_965369785.1 uncultured bacterium | reverse complement strand
CTTCGTCCCATCCTGAAGACCGGAAAAGGCTTTTACTGGCTGGTTGCTGTGCTGGCTCTTCTGGGCTTTGGGGGTATGGGAGCCTGGATCTTCCAACTGTATTTTGGTTTAGGAGTGACCGGCTTGAACTGGCCAGTCTTCTGGGGAATTTATATCACCAACTTTGTGTTCTTTATTGGCATCAGTCACGCCGGCACTCTGATTTCAGCAATCTTACGCTTGTGTCACGCCGAGTGGCGGCGCCCCATCACCAGGGCAGCAGAAGTCATCACGGTCATGGTGCTTTTCTTCGGTGCGGGAAGCGTCATCCTGGATTTGGGCCGCCCCGACCGCGCCTTGAACGTCCTGTGGCATGCCCAAATGCGCTCCCCCCTGATCTGGGATGTCTTCAGTATTTCCACCTACCTGACGGGCAGCATCGTTTATCTCTATCTTCCCCTGATACCCGATATCGCCATCCTTCGTGATCGGCTTCCTCAGCGCACAATGTACAGGTGGCTGGCATTGGGTTGGCAGGGGACTGAGCGCCAAAAGAAGGTTCTGGAAAAAGCCATCTCGGTTATGGCAATCATCATCGTACCCATCGCCGTCAGCGTCCACACCGTCGTCTCCTGGGTCTTCGCCATGACCATTCAGCCCATGTGGCACAGCGCAATTTTTGGCCCCTATTTTGTGGTGGGGGCAATCTTCTCCGGGATTGCCGCCCTGATTGTGGCCATGGCTCTGATTCGCCATTTCTATCATTTTGAAGATTACCTCAAACCGATTCATTTCAACAATCTGGGCTTGCTCCTGTTGGTGATGAGCCTGCTGTGGATTTACTTCACCTTTGCCGAGTATTTGACCACCTTTTATGGAGGAGAGCCGGTTCACATGGCTGTGTTCTACAGCAAGATCAGCGGATCTTACGCGGTTCTCTTTTGGACCATGATTGCCTGTTGCTTCGTCATCCCTGTGATCATTTTGGGCAACCGAAGAACCCGGACCGTCAAAGGATGCGTAATCGCCTCCCTGGCAATCATTGTGGGGATGTGGATCGAGCGTTATACGATCGTGGTTCCCACTCTCGAGCGACCTCGACTGCCTATCGAAGTGGTCGTCTACACACCCACCTGGGTGGAGTGGGCTTTGACGATCAGTTTCTTCTCTCTCTTTATTCTTTGCTATCTCCTTTTCACCAAGTTTTTCCCTATCATTTCCATCTGGGAAATCCAGGAAGGCAGGGAGACTTCACTGGCCGAGGTTTCTGCACGAGTGCGCACCTACCTACCCGGGGGAGAATCAGAAGATGCGATTTAAGACCTTTTTTTGGGTATTGTCCGCAGCAGTTCTTGTCGGGTTGATTTCTCAGACTCTCGCTTTGCAAGGCGAAAAGGATCTGCTGAGCGGAAATCCTATCCGGGGTCGTCAACTCTTTGTTTCCAAAGGCTGTCTTGAGTGTCACTCCATCCGTGGAGTGGGGGGCACTGTTGGGCCTGACCTGGGTCTGAAGGTCTTCAACAAGAGTGTTTACGAGATCGGTGGAATCCTCTGGAATCACTCCCCCTTCATGGCCCAGAAAATGGCCCAGATGGGCATCCAACGTCCTCAGTTTGATGCTTCTGAGCTGCTGGACCTCATTTCCTTTCTCTATTTCCTGAACTACTTCGATCCGGCCGGTGATCTTCCCACCGGCCGCGAGTTGTGGGTGAACAAGAAATGCGCCGATTGTCACTCCATTGGTGATGAGGGTGGAAAGACAGGGCCCAGGCTCGACCAAATGCAAAACCCACCGACTGCGGTCTTCCTCGCCCAAAGCATGTGGAACCACGGAGCCCAGATGATGAGATCCTTTCAACGTTTGAATGTGGATCCCCCTACCTTTTTTGCTTCGGAGATGGTGGATCTGGCCGCCTTTATTCGCCAGGCAAATCGCGATCCCCGGCGGGAGTTATTCAGCCTGGGAGATCCTCGTCAGGGCGCGACCCTCTTTGCAAGCAAAGGTTGCTCTTCTTGCCACAGCAGTGGCAGAGGTCAGGCTCCCCGGCTCAGCGGATCTCAGTTTCAGGCTAGCGTCAGCCAAATTGCCGGCCAAATGTGGAACCACCTTCCCCGCATGTACCAACGGATGAACAGCCAGGGCATCCCGTTTCCGACCTTTTCCGGCGAGGAAATGAATCACCTCATTTCCTATCTCTACTCTCTTGCCTATATCGGCCAGCCGGGAGATGTGAAAAAAGGTCAAACTGTTTTTGAAGAAAAAGGCTGTATCCAGTGCCATGGTCCTCCAGGAGCAGGCGAACCCACTCCTGGACCTGATCTAGCAACGGTTTCCCTGGATTCCCCGCTGGGAGCGATCCCGGCCATGTGGAACCATGCCCTGGAGATGGAGGGACGAATGAGGAAAAAAGAAATCGTCTGGCCGCGTTTTCAAGGTTCCGACATGGCTGACCTTCAAGCTTATCTGCAGGCCTCGCATAAGACACCCTGACCATCCTGACCTCCTGACCATCCTGACCATATTGACCCCCTGAGACCTCCCATCCCTTGCTAGATTGCGCGATGATCCATTAACCTGACTGTAGCTATGGCGCAAGTGGCGAAAATCGGAATCATTGGAGCGGGCATCTCGGGCTTGTCGACCGCTTTTTATCTCCTCCAGGAAAGCCTTCAACAGAACCTTGAGATCGACTTGACGATCCTGGAACGCTCCGATCGCTTGGGCGGCGTTATCTGGAGCGAGAAGACTGAGGATTGCTTGATTGAGGGCGGGCCGCAGAACTTTGTGACCTTCAAGCCTCAAACCCTTGAACTGGTCACGGAACTGGGACTTGGCGATGAAGTCATCGGATCCAATGACCAACTGCGTCAGACCTTTGTCCTTCAGGACTCCAGGCTTCAGCCTCTTCCCCAGGGTATGGAGTTTCTCTCCCCGGTCCGTATTCGGCCTTTTTGGTCCTCTTCCCTAATCAGCACCACAGGCAAACTACGGGCCTTCCTGGAACCCTTGATCAGTCCCAGCGTGGGAGACATGACTGTCGACTCTTTTCTCACCCGCCGCCTGGGACGCGAGCTGACAGAAAAAGTAGCCGAGCCTCTCGTTTCCGCGATCTATGGAGGAGACATCCGCGAGCTGAGTACAATGAGTGCACTGCCTCGCGTCTACCAAATCGAACAAAAATTTGGGAGTCTGTGGAAAGGCATGCGCAAGGCCTCCAGGCAGCGCTCTACCCCTTCTCAACCGTCCTTTCTCTCCCTGGGACCGGGGATGTCCTGCCTCATCGACCAACTGGCCGAGCGGTTGTCTGAGATTTCGATTCACCGAAACGTGGCGGACATCCAGGTCCAAAGAGACTCTTCCTGCTACCGCCTCAAGAGCGCCCCATTTGAGGATGTCTTCGATTCACTGATCTTTTCGACTCCCGCTGCCTCAGCTGCTGACATCCTGGACCCGGTGAGTAGTGAAGCCGCTCAGTTGATCAGGCAAGTCCCTTATTTCTCGACGGTCATTGTTTATTTGGCTTACAAACGAGCAGAATTCTCACACCCTTTGAACGGGCATGGTTTCGTCGTGCCCCGAAAGGAGGCCACCGTTATGGATGCCTGCACCTGGGTCAGCAGTAAATTCGAGGGCCGTTGTCCACCCGACACGGTGCTGCTCAGATGCTCCATCCAGGATGGCCGCCAAAAAAGAGTCGAGATCTCCGATCAAGAGGCTGCCCAGAAGGTGCACCAGGAGCTTCAGCGAGTTTTGGGAATTTCCTGCCACCCTATTCTCACTCGGGTACTACACGCTCGAAAAGCCCTGCCCCAATTCACCCTCGGTCATGCCCAGAGAATGGAGCAGCTCAGGGAAATTCTGAAGGGGTATCCCGGGTTATTCTTGACGGGAGCTTACTTCGGCGGAGTGGGCATTCCGGATTGCATCGAAACAGCGCGCCGAACGGCCCGCCAAGCCGTTGAATTCTTCAAGTCGAGCTAGCGCCCGGACAGTGCATTAATTCTGTACTGCAGCCATCTGCCCTGTCAGTGCTGTTTGCCGCGAAGGGCAAGAGTCTCCGGAATGTGGGAGGCACCGGAGGTGCCGAATCCGAACGACAGCACGAAAGCACGAAGTGAGGTGCCTCCCACATTCCGGAGGTCTTTGGAACCCTGACGGTCCCGGCGAACTTATGCATTATCCGGGCCCCGTCTCCCTGGGGACTTTGGCCCAAGTTCCTAAGGGTTCGCTCCACCTTTTCCGGACTGAATCTCGATAACTTTTGTCTTAACAGCTCATTAAGGCATCGATAAGAACTGGCACACCAGGTGCATTGTTGTTTCTGGGAAAGGATACAGGGCAAATGAATACACAGGTCAACAGGAACCCGGATCTTTACTTGAAGATCGGATGGACTCTAGCCCTACAGGGGAAAACTGAAGGAGAACTCGGGGTCATCGTTGCCAAGATCTCCCCGGGTAAACTCGGTCTGGAGCTTTCAGGACCCACCTCACAGTTCCCTTTCCAGGCAGGAGAGAGAGTAGGAATCCGATACTGGGATAAGGGAGCCATTGTCTATTTCTGGGACGCAAAGGTTATCGAGATGTCCGGTGGCTGGAAGCAGCGAGTAGAGGTTTCAATCGATCGTGGGGTGGTAGTACAGCGGAGAAAATCGTGCAGAGTTCATTTGCCCATCCCCTTCTCTTTTACTGTCATTGGCGCTGCCCCATCTCAGCTCGTCAGCAAGAAAGTTCTAAAGGGCACAACCAAAAACATCAGTGCGGGCGGGTTGGCCTTTGAAACCTCCCTGCCATTGAAGGTGGGGTATCAATTAAGCTTGAAATTGCATTCATCTACCGCAACACATATCGATATGCGAGGATGGGTGGTACGCTCTCGACCTCTCGAAGGCCATGGAAACGATCTTCACTCCATAGCTTTGATGTTTCAGCAAATGGAAAAAGAGGAACAAGACCGCTTTTCAAAGTTCTTGGCTGCCTAAAGATCGGCGAGCCCCTCAGTCCTTCTCAGAGTGACTGACACTATTGGGGCATTTCGCCCGATAAAGGGCCATAACACCAAGACGCCACACGACGGATTAGGGAAAGACTTACCCTAAACCTACCCTCAGAAGAATTGTCTTCAATACTTTAGCTACCTCTCATGATTTGGCCCAACAATTGCATCTGTCTTTTACCGGGTGGATAGTCTTGTGTCATTCATCGGCTTGGGACTTCTACCTACAGAATTGCCAGCTCTAGACCGAGTAAGTAAGTGTGACACTGTCCTTTTTTGAGCAGAAGAACTTCTGTTGAAACACACGCGGAGGTGAGAGGAATGCGGTCCGTTGAGAATATCCGGGGGAAAACCTCCCTGGAAGCGTTGTTTGTTGCACTTGGATTCTGCCTTTTTGCAGTCATTCTAGTGATCTATGGGTTTAAGGACTGGTTTCCTCCTGTTGCCTCCCGCCATGGGCCCGGAATCGATCTCATGCTGACTTACCTCATGATCGTAACGGGTATCATGCTTTTTGCAGGACACTTGGTGCTCGGCTATTTTATCTGGCGGTACAGTGGGCAGCCCAAGGTCACCCATCGTATGGCTGGGCCAAAGACTGAACTGCGATGGTCTGTGGTACTGGGAATTGTCATGGCTGTGGCTGCAGAAGGTGGAGTTCTGGTTCTGGGCATGCCGGTATGGACGGAGTTTTACGGGATGGATCCCCCTTCTGACGCCGTTAAACTGGAGATAACCGCCGAGGAGTTCGCCTGGAACATCCGCTATCCGGGTCAGGATGGCGTCTTTGGTCGCTCCTATTCTGAACTGCTGAGCCTGAACAATCCAGTGGGACTGGATGCCACTGATCCAGCTGCTGAAGACGACCTTCTCCTCCTGAGTGAATTCTTTCTCCCGGTTGATCGGCCGGTAAGCATTCGTCTGCGCTCCAAGGATGTCCTACACGGATTTTATTTACCGCATTTCCGTGTCAAGCAGGACGCCGTTCCCGGTATGAATATCGACATTTGGTTTGTCCCCACCGTGGAGGGGACCTTCGAACTCGCCTGCGCAGAACTTTGTGGATTCGGCCATTACAAGATGCGTGGGATCCTTCACGTTGTTACGGAAGAAGAATTTGAGCAGTTCCTCCAGGAAGAGCCACCTTTCCTGAACTAAACGACCAGGATGACACACGAGGGAGATTCATCTATGCCAGCAGCCCACGCGGAGCAGTCTGTCCACGAACAGCAGAGTTTTCTTTCTCGCTATGTCTTTAGCACCGACCACAAGATAATCGGCATCCAGTATTTTTTTACGGCTATGGTCATGGGACTGGTGGGCGGCTTTTTGGCCATGCTGATTCGCCTGAACCTGGCCTGGCCGGGCGAAAGCTGGTGGCTGTTGGGTGTCTTGTTCCCATCAGGTGCAGAAGGAGGGATCCTCAAGCCGGAATTCTACGTTGCACTGGTCACGATGCACGGCACCATCATGGTGTTCTTTTTGGTTTCCTTTGCCCTGGTCAGTGGCTTTGGAAACTATCTGATCCCTCTTCAGATTGGCGCCCGAGACATGGCTTTTCCCTTCTTGAACATGCTGTCCTACTGGGTCGCCGTCCCGGCCTGCCTGGTGATGCTTTTCTCTTTCCTGGTAGAGGGAGGTGCGGCGGGATCCGGCTGGACGGCTTACCCTCCGCTCAGCGCCGTCAGGGAGGAGGTTGTTTCCGGATCAATGTGGGGACAAACCCTGTGGCTTTTGGCCATGGCTCTCTTCATCGTCTCCTTCACCATGGGGGGATTGAACTATGTCGTCACCATCTTCAATCTCAGGGCCCCCGGAATGACGATGCGCCGGCTTCCTCTCACCATTTGGTCCTTCCTGATTGCTTCCATTATTGGATTGCTCGCCTTTCCGGCCCTGACCGCAGGTGCGGTCATGTTACTGTTTGACCGTCACTTGGGCAGCAGTTTTTTCCTCCCCGCAGGTCTCTTCTTCGGGGATCATCTGCTTCCCAACCAGGGGGGCACTCCCCTCCTGTGGCAGCATCTCTTTTGGTTTCTGGGCCACCCGGAAGTGTATGTGTTGATCTTGCCCGCCCTGGGGATCACTTTCGACATTCTTCCTGCCTTTACCCGCAAACCCATTTTTGGCTTTCGAATCACGAAATGGTCGCTTTACGCCATTGCCCTTTTGAGCATGGTCGTCTGGGGTCACCACATGTTTGTCAGTGGAATGAGCCCCTTCGTGGGCGAATTCTTTTCCATCGGCACCATGCTCATCACCGTCCCATCGGCAATGATCGGGGTGAACATGATTGCCAGCTTGTGGGGTGGAAACCTGCGCTTGACCACGCCTATGCTCTTCACTTTGGGACTGATCTCCCTTTTTGGTACGGGGGGTATGGGGGGATTGTTTCTGGGTAATGCAGCAGCCGACATTCCCTTGCACGACACCTACTTCGTGGTCGGTCATTTCCATCTGATGATCGGAGGGGTGACCCTTTTCGGTATCTTTGCCGCTACTTACTTCTGGTTTCCCAAGATGTTTGGCCGCATGCTCAACCAGCGACTGGGAAAGCTCCACTTTTGGCTCACCCTGCCGGCTTTCTACTGCATCTTTATCAGTCAACATTTCCTGGGTTTTGGGGGCATGCCGCGTCGCTATTACAGCTTCTCCAGCTTTAGCTTTCTGAAGGACATTCAGGATATCAATATTTTTGTCACCTGGGCTGCTTTTGTGATGGGCATCGGCCAATTGGTTTTTCTCTTCAACTTCTTCTGGAGTCTGGCTAAGGGTCAGAAAGCAGAGGACAATCCCTGGGAAGCTACGACATTGGAATGGACAACCGTCTCACCCCCACCGCACGGAAACTGGGGAGAGGCGATTCCAACCGTCTACCGATGGCCCTACGAATACAGCCTGGAGGGTGCCTCGAAGGACTTTACTCCTCAGACGGTTTCTCAGGAAGCGGTTGAAGTGCAGGTACAGGGGGATGCAGAGTATGCACCAACAATTGATTAGCCAAGGGCAGCAGTCCCCTTCGCGGGAAGTACTGGTTCAAGATTCGGCCCAACTCGGATTGTGGCTGTTTCTGGCGACAGTCACCATGCTCTTTGCCGCCTTCACCAGTGCTTACCTGGTGCGCAGTGCAGGGCCCGATTGGGAGACCACCCCCCTGCCAACAGCACTTTGGATCAACACCATTGTTCTCATCGCCAGCAGCATAACCCTGGAGATGGCACGGTCAAGGAGAAAGAAATCTATCCTGAAAACGTTCAGGAACTGGTTCTTGGTGAGCCTCTTGCTGGGCTTTGGATTCCTGGCAGGTCAGCTTGTGGCCTGGAAACAGCTGATGGACCTGGGGATTTTCATACCCAGTAATCCTCACAGTTCGTTTTTTTACATCCTGACCGGACTCCACGGGCTGCATCTCTTCAGTGGGCTGATCCTGATGCTTTACGTTTTCCTGCGAATCAGGCCGGCCCTGGCAGAAAATTGCAGTGGGCCTGCTCATCGCGATTTGACCGGTCTGTGTGCCACTTACTGGCACTTCCTGACCGCTCTTTGGCTTTTTATTTTTGTAATGCTCTTTTACTGGTGAAGGACCACTAAGAAACACTCAAGGAGTCTTCGATTATGGCTGATGCAATCACGACCGGGGCGACGCAGCAGGCTTCTCCATTTGGCGTAAGCTGGCAGAAGCTACTGATGTGGATCTTCATCATTACGGACGGTCTGCTCTTTGCCGGCTTTCTAGCAGCCTACGGATTCGCACGCCTGGCCAGCCCCCAGTGGCCCGATCAATTCGAAGTCTTTCATATTGGTTTCATCAGTGTGATGACTTTTGTCCTCATCACCAGCAGTGCCACCATGGCCAGCGCCGTCGAAGCCGCACAGCGGGGTACTCGAGGTAAAGTCTTGCAGTTTTTACTCCTGACTATTCTGGGAGGCTTGGTGTTTCTGGGAATGCAAGCCTATGAGTGGACTTCCCTCATCCACGAAGGAGCACGACTGAACGGCAACCCCTGGGGCGTGCCCCAATTTGGAAGCTACTTCTTCCTCATCACAGGATTTCACGGCACCCACGTTTTGAGCGGAGTGATTATTCTTCTCACCATTTGGATACGCTGCAAGAAGGGAAAATCAACGGCCGAAGGTGTTGAGCGGGTCGGGCTTTACTGGCACTTCGTCGATCTAGTGTGGGTCTTCGTTTTTACCTGTTTTTACCTTATCTAAGGCAAAGCATGGGGGAGTTCCTATGACACAAGAAGAATCTAAAGTGGGTTCCATCCATCATTGGCGCATCTGGTTTGTGCTCCTCGTCCTCACCCTGGTCATGGTCTTCATCGATCAAAGTCCGATTACACGAAACCTTTTGGTGTTGGTACTGGTGGGAGTAATGCTGGTCAAGGTCTCATTGATTGCGGGCTACTTTATGCACCTCCGCTTCGAGAAATTGAACCTCATCTTCGTCGTTGTAGTGGGGCTATTGATCACGGGGTTGCTCCTGTTTGTCTTGATTGCCCCGGATGGAATTCGAATTCTCGATCTTTCACGACCCTGATCGAGAGGCGTACCGAAAATGATTTGGAAAAAGACATTTCTGCTGGCTGCACTGACCGTGATGGTGTTGCTGATGTTCTCTCACCCATCTGTTGTGGCCCAATGTTCCATGTGCAAAACCGCTCTGACGGGCTCCGCCGAAGGAAGAGCTCTGGCTCAAGGGTTCAATAGAGGGATCATGTTTCTAGCCGCTGTTCCCTTTCTGATAGCAGGCACTCTGGCATTTTTGGTTTTCCGATCCACCGGTAGATATCAACTCTTTAAGGATCGTGTCGTTCGGCGCCTCGCCACTTGCATCAAACCGGAGATTAAGGTGACTGCGGGAGGCACCTCAGTTCGTGCTTTCGTGCTTTCGTGCTTTCGTTCGGATTCGGAACCTCAGGTGCCGAACAACTCTAATTCCTGAAATAACTCCTAGTTTTGGGAGGCCCGTGGGAATTTTTTTCAGGGATCAAGTCGTTCACTAAGGCACCTCCCACACTCCGGAGATTCCTGACAAGTCCTAAGGGACCCTAACCTCCTTCCAGAGTTTCCTGGTACCGGATCCGTCACGACACCGCCAGAACCAGCATGAGGGCCGTTCCCACAACCAGCCACCAGGCTGTCTCCTTGGGACCGCAACTCTCGTGGTCCAGGCTCTCCGGAAGCAGTTCGGCAACCACCAGGAAAATCATGGCTCCCGCTGCAAAACCGAGTCCAACGGGCAGCAATCTCTGGAAAAAAGACACAAAAAGGACAGCAGGAATGGCTGCTATGGGCTGGGGAACACTGGACAGGACCGAGTAGTAGCAACAGCGTGCTACGGAAACTCCACGCGCCCGTAACGGCAAAGAAATAGCCAGTCCTTCGGGGACATTATGAACCGCTATAACCACAGCAATCAGAAGTCCGAATTCCGTTTCTCCCGTCGCATAACCGACCCCGACGGCCACCCCTTCCGGGAAGCTGTGGATGGACATGGCAACGAGGACCAGGATTCCCTTGCGTGAGCCTTCTTTGCTCAAACCTGATATTTTCCAATGACGCCCCTCCAGAAGCCTGCTGGTGCCTGAGAGAAACAATGCGCCGACCAACATGCCCAGTGCAAGTTCCCAGGGTCGTCCTCTTCGCAGAGCTTCTCCAGAGAGGCTAAAAACTGAAGCGGAAAGCATCATGCCGCCTGCCAGGGCCGCAGCGCGGCCCTGCCAGCGAGGAGAAAGATCGCGGAAAAAGATGAAGGGCAGTGCACCCAATCCGGTGGCAAGAGCAGTCAGCGATGCGGCGAAGAATGTCGTGAATACCAGCTCATTCATTCGTCTACTCTGCTAAAACGACCTTGGGAAAATAAGGGATCTCTCAAGCTTATACTTCCTATCGAAAAGTCTACTGCTGGGTGGGTTGTAGATCTGCCTTTCGGTTTTTCCCGAGACTGTATTTTTTCATCTTGTAACGTAAAGTGTCTCGAGTAATGGAGAGCAAACGTGAGGCTTGGGTTTGATTCCCCCCTGCTTTAACCAACGCTTGGCGAATCAAGTCGGCTTCCACCTCATAGAGATCGATCCCCTTCGAGGGAATGGACAACCTTTCTTCGGGCAACAAGCTTTTGGATTCAACTCCGAATTCTGAGATTCGCAAAGGAAAGACTTGCTCATCGATAAAGCCATCATCCTGCAAGATCATGGCCCTCTCAATGGCATTCCTTAATTCTCGAACGTTTCCCGGCCAATCATACTCCTCAAGGATCTTCATCGTTTTTTCAGGGATCCCTTTGATCGATTTACTGAAACGCACATTGAACTCCTGGACAAAATGTTTGGCCAGAATGCGAATGTCGCCTGTGCGATCCCGCAAAGGCGGCAACAAGATCGGGATGACGGAAAGGCGATAGAACAGATCCTCCCGAAATTCGCCTCTGGAAGCCATCTTTTCCAGATCCTTGTTGCTGGCGCAAATCACTCTGACGTTGGTTGTTATGTCCTTGAGTCCCCCGATCCTGCGGAAGGTCTGATCCTCGAGAACTCTCAGAAGCTTGGACTGCAAGTTAAGGTGCATCCCACTGATTTCGTCAAAAAAGACCGATCCCCCGTCAGCCAATTCAAACAAGCCCTTTTTCAGGGTTTTGGCATCAGTAAAAGCTCCTCTCTCATGTCCAAACAGCTCATTCTCCAACAGGTGTTCCGGTATGGCGGCACAATTGAGAACCACGAAGGGGTGATTTCGTCTCCTACTCTGGTAATGCAACGCCTTGGCCACCATGTCCTTCCCTGTTCCACTCTCCCCTTCAATGAGAATGGTATTGGCCTCGCTATCTGTCACCTTACGGACAAGCTCCTTCACCTCACGAAGGGCCTTGGACTCACCAACGATACGCTCAACAGAATGGGTCTCCTCTTGTTCCTGCTTGGTTCTTTCGACCTCCGTGCGCAGCTTCGTAGTCTCAAGAGCATTGCCCAGCGAGTGCAAGAGTCTTTCAAAATTTATGGGCTTTTCCAGGTAATCATAGGCTCCGATTTGAAGGGCCTTAACCGCATCGTCAACCGCTCCGTAGGCTGTAATCATGATGATCGGCGTAGCCGGGGCAAGTCTTTTCATATCCAGGAGCAGCTTCAATCCACTCGAATCCGGTAAGCGGACGTCCAGAGTGACCATGTCCGGCATGTTCTCTTTAAAAAGGGTCATGGCACCAGCGCCATCGCCGGCTTCGAGAACTTGATATCCAGCACCTTCCAGCTTCTGCTTAATGGACCACCGGACCAGGTTCTCATCATCGACAACGAGAATCACTTTACCTTTCATAGGATTCCTCCCTAAGATGCATCACAATAGATCTCGTCACATTCTCGCTTTCTATTAACGCAAGAACTTAACCAGTTCTCATGATGGGTGAAAATGGGACCGTCATTACCTTTGTCGGGTCAAATCGCCCTATGCCTGAGTGAAATCACTCAACAGGTGGGTATTTTACCCCATTCTCTGGTCAGGAGGAAGAAGGTCTAAGGTCTTTGAATAGAAATCTGGTATAGATAGTGCAATTCTCAAAAGAGGAGGGAATCACACATGTCTGTTTCGTCTTTTATATTCATTCACATGATCGGAATTACAGCTGTGTTTGCCCTCGGGTACTTTCTAGGGTCAAAAAAGAAAGGGAGATAGGGAGTAGGCATTCAAGGACACACTACCCAGGGAAGTTAAGTGTGACTTCAGTACCTCTGCCTACTTCACTGGAGACAGCAATCGAGCCGCCCTGGGCATGCATTATTTTCTGGCAGATGGCCAGCCCCAGCCCGGTGCCCCGTGTTTTAGTGGTAAAGAAAGGACGAAAGATCCGATTCAGTTGGTGCTCAGGAATGCCTACACCAGTGTCCGCCACGGTCAACAGGACAAACTCTTCCTTCTGGCTGAAGCTATAGCGGATCTCTCCTCCATCAGCCATGGCCTGAGAGGCGTTGTGAAGAACATTCCAAAGCACTTGTTCAAAAAATGCAGGATCGACCGACACCATCACAGCCTTTTTCCCATCGAATTTAAATTCGACACCGGCAAAGCTCTCCTGTTCCCGGGCGGTTGCGCTGATCTCCTTGACAAGGCTTCGAAGATTGCACAGCTGTTTTTCCGGTTGCCAGGGTTTAGAGAGCATGAGCAGCTCTCGCACACGGTTGTCGAGTCGCCGAACCTGGCCCACGATTTCTTTCATGATTTCCTGCCGCGGGTCTCCGGCCTCCAGACCATCCATAAGCACCTGAATGGCACCGCTGATTCCGGCCAGAGGATTCTTGATTTCGTGAGCAATAGAAGCTGCCATTTCACCGATCGTGGCCAGACTCTGGGCCTGCAATACCTGCTCCTGTAGTCGCTTAAAATCGGTAAGATCACGCACAATACCCGTGAACTTGGACTCCTCTCCCAAAGGCACTTCACTCACGGCAAGGTACATGGGAAACGTTGTACCGTCCTTGCGTTTCCCAATGACTTCTCGGCCGATTCCAATAATCTTTTTCTCACCACTGCGCAAGTAATCACTCACATACGTCCCATGTTGGCTTCGCTCCACTGGCGGCATCAACATCGCTATGTTCTGTCCGATGACCTGATCGGATGAATAAGCAAATATCCTTGCTGCCGCTGGATTGAAGGACTGAATGATTCCCTTTTCGTCGATGGTAATAATTCCGTCCACAACGGTGTCTAGAACGGTCCGGATCTCAGCCTCGCTACGCCGCAATATTTCCTCATTCCGCTGGCGCTCCGTGATGTCCTCCCCTGAACTGAGCGTGCCCGTAATATGCCCTTTCTCATCCTTCAAGACAGCGTTGTGCCAGGCAATCACTCGTTCCTCGCCACTCTTTGCCAATACCGGGTTTTCGAAATGTTCAACGGCCTCGATTTCTCCCGCCATCAGCTTTACAAAAGCTTCTTTAACGGTGTCTCGAATTCCTTCCGGAATGAAGTGATCAAACCAGTTCTTCCCAACAATCTCACTCTCCTTATATCCCAGGATCTGGCAGCCCTTCTTGTTGATGAGATTCACCTTTTGGTCTGCGTCAATGGCGACAATAATCACTCCTACAAGGTCCAGGTACTTTTGCGATAATAGCTGCTCTTTCTTTTTCATTTCTTACCCCTCAGTCTCAACCCTGATTATGCATAATCAGGGTTAGAAAACGAAAGCACACACAAACAAAACCTAAATCGCAACCCTCCTCGGATCAACCCCAGTGTCTCGTCCCATGAATACCCTGACGTTTGCTGATGGGGTTTGCGATGGAAGATCAAGGAGCGAGGAGCAGGTTATTTCACCTATAACCGTTTCGCCTTGTGCCTTTTCACCCCTCCAAAGAGGAGCTCTTGACCCTGCCCGAAATCCCTTCTCCATAAGCTGTTCGGTCTGAAACGCACCATAGAAGCTCTTTTCTAGAGCCCAAAAGCTCAGGACTCTCAGAATTGGAACGGGACGTGCTATAAGGTTTTAAGGCTTATGGATAAAATTTTGCTGATTAGTCCCAACGCACAGCTGGTGAGAGACTTAAAATGGAAGTTGGAGGACGCAGGTTTTCTAGTGTCCCTTTCCACCTCGCTGGAAGAATCGTTTCTGGAAGCAGGTGCGCCCTTGCCCTTCCTGGTTATCGTCGATGACGATGCCACGCCTGATGAACTGTCGCATACGCGAAAATTCCTTGGCTGGTTCCACCGTCGCTGTCCAGTACTGCTGCTTTCCAACGGGGGATGTGAAGGAATAGAAAAAGAGTGTGACCACTGCATTCTAAAAACGGACTCTAAGAAAAAGCTTATCTCCTACATCCAGGAGCGGGTTGTACAGGCTAAGAAGTCCGGGAATGTAGAGCATCCGTGAGTCAACTCCCGCCTCCATTCACAACAGAGTAACTTCACGTAGCCCGCGATGTTCCTGAGCGAGACCCAAGATCAGGAAGAAGAGCCCATTCGTTTCCACACTTCGTTATTGGCACGGTTGTTCGAGGTAAGAGTCATGGTGTCGCCCTCGATCCGGACATCAATGAGAAATTCTTCCCCCTTTTCATCCTCTTCACTGGCTTCTTCGGCAAAGAGCCTGATGCTGCTGCCATTTACCGAAAACGTCCCCGATTCTGATTTGCGCCGTGTGCGTTTTATTCCCACTGCTGAGATATAGGTTGAAAACTTTGCGTCGTAACCCTCTTCAGTAAAATTCACTAGACCCTCCATTTCATCCGGGGAACTAAACGTTCTGTTATTGGATGTGTAGTTATAACTCTGCATCTGCCATGAACCTAAAAGTTTTTCTTTCAGAGTGTCTCCTG
>CBDUTA010000036.1:0-15383 GCA_965369785.1 uncultured bacterium | reverse complement strand
GATGGGGATCTATCGGATCCCGTCTGGCAGAAGGCACCCGTCATCGACCAGTTCACTCAAATGGTGCCCGACTCGGGTCAGCCGGCCACGGAGCGGACCGAGGTGCGGATCGTCTACGATTCCGACGCCCTCTATATTTCTGCTTATTGTCATTACACGGATCCCACCACCGTGGTTCGCAACGTTCTTCGCTTTCGTGATGATCAGGTTTGGGCCAAAGACGACATCATTCGCTTTTTTGTGGATACTTTTCACGATCACCGCCGCTCTTACGTGTTCACCATCAATGCTCTGGGAACCAAACAGGACGCCCAGATTGACAACGAGGCCTGGCACTCCAATTGGGATGAGGTCTGGGATGTGCGGACCCGCCTGCAGGAGGACGGCTGGAGTGCGGAATTGCGGATTCCCTTTCGTATCCTTCGCTTTTCCTCGGGTGGAGAAGGAACCTGGGGTCTCAATGTCGAACGCTGGGTCAAACAGAAGAACGAGAGGTCCCTTTGGGCCCCCATCCCTCCGGGAGTCCCCGTTACCCGGACCGCTTACTACGGACATATGGAGGGGATGTCTGTCACCAACTCAGAACGAAATCTCCAGGTCATTCCCTACGGCCTGGTTGAAGTGGGCCGATCTGGAAGTGCAAATCCCGTCGATGCAAACGTGGATGCAGGCGTCGACCTGAAGTGGGCGCTCACCCCGGCCCTGGCCCTGGACCTCACCTACAATACCGACTTCGCTCAGGTTGAAGCGGACGACCGGCAAATCAACCTGACCCGCTTTTCCCTTTTCTTTCCAGAGAAACGAGGATTCTTTCTGGAGAGTGCCCAGCTCTTCAACTTTGGCATACTCCGAGAAGCTCAGGTCTTCTTTAGTCGGCGCATTGGTCTGGAGAGGGGTCAGCCGGTTCCGGTTCTGGGAGGAGCCCGTTTGAGCGGGCAGGCCGGCGCCTTCGATGTGGGGCTGCTGTCGATCCAGACCGACAACCACCTCCAAACACCCAGTACCAATTGGAGCGCTGCTCGGTTGCGTTGGAAGATCGGCCGTAGATCCCACCTGGGAGGAATCTTTACCTCTGTTTACTCCGACACCCAGGGTAATCGCACCTTTGGCCCTGATGCCCTGATCTGGCTGGGTCGCAATCTTCACCTGGAAGGCTTCCTGGCTTTGGTGGACGATCGGGAACTGAGCGGACACCCCCTCTCCTATACGGGAGCAGTGATCTACGACCAGGATCTTTGGGAAGCTCGCGTTCGGCTGTTCGACGTGGAGGAAGATTTCAACCCGGCCATGGGCTTTGTGCGCCGCAGAGATCTGCATCAATATGAGGGAAGGCTCCGCAGGGGCCTGCGGTTAAATCGCATCTGGGCTCGAAAGCTGGACTTCTCCGGTGAGCTGAAGTATCTGACCAACCAGGCGGGGATTCTGGAAACCCGCCAGTGGGTGATGGCAGCCCAAAATGAGCTGGACTCCGGAGACGTCATTCGCCTGAGCCTGGAGGGCAACTTCGAGCGGCTGGATGAGGACTTCGTGATTAATCCTGACCGCGGAGCGATTATCCCTCCAGGAGACTACTCCTTCAATCGCTGGCTGCTGAGCTACCAAACTTTTGAGGGGCGGGCCGCGGAAGCCACAGCACAGCTGGAAGGGGGAGATTTCTTGGGAGGGGAGCGCACCGCCCTGACCCTGGCGAGCACCTGGCGGATCTCACCTCACTTGTGGATGTCCGGGGACTATGAATTCAACGACATCTCCTTGCCTCAGGACACCTTTGACACCCATCTGTGGCGCGCCCGCGTCAGCGTTCCCTTGAACGCCCGAACCACTGTTGACGCGTTTTTGCAATGGAGCAGCCTGACCAAAGAATTTGACACCCAGCTGCGCTTCCGCTTGATATACGGCCGAGACAGTAATCTGTTTCTGGTTTACACTAGCCAAAGACAAGACCTGGCCGGGGGCCTCACCGAATCCGACTGGGCCATTCAGTTGAAGACAACCTATCGGCTCTACTGGTAATGCCGAACTTTCAGGAGATCATTATGAACCAAAGAACATTCTTGACCGTTTTGATGATTGTATCGTTCCACTATGGACTGGCGTTCTCTCAACAGCTACCTGAATTGGTTGCCGATCAAGGCTATGCGGACACCATCCTGGTGAATGGCAAAATCGTCACCATGGATGATCGAAGCAGCGTTCCCAACACCCCAGGGCACATTTTCCAGGCCCTGGCCATCAAAGGGGACACGATTATGGCTTTGGGAAGTGATGAAGATGTGAGGAAGCTGGCAAATCCAAACACCCGGATCATCGACGTCGGCAGAAGAACCGTCATCCCCGGTTTGATTGGAACTCACTACCACATTTTCACCCGTGCTACCGACAAATATGGCCCCAGTCAAGGTCTTGTTGACCCCAGTGTCCGTCTCACAGTGGTCACTGAGAAAACGGCAGAGGCCACTGCAAAGAAGATCCGCGATTCGATCGTCAACGCCATTCAGGTACAAAGGATACCTAAGGGGAAATGGATCACCGTCTCTCTTCAAGAGAATAAGGACAATCGCCGTGCCACCATGAACACCTGGGTCTATCTGGGAGTTCTCAACAAAAGGCAGATCGATGCTGCCACGACTGATCATCCGGTTTTTATTAAGGCGGGGGGTGTTCAATCCCTCTTCAACAGCGTGGCCGTTGAAGAGTTCAAGAAACTGTTTCCAGACTGGGAGGAGAGCACGGATTCGGAAAATCGTATGGGGGCTGGCCGCGATGGGCAGGGCGCTGTTCCCGAAATTCAGGGTCTGGCTTTTGAACTTTGGTGGAAAGACAAACCTGTCGAGAATTTCGCAGAAGCGATGCGGTTGAAGGGAGTCGATCTACAAGAATTGGGGATTACCACTGTCGCCACCCGCATACTGTTCCCCAAGGTGATTGCCGCCTACCATCTTCTCAACAGAGAGGGGAAGATGCCGCACCGTTTGGCCTACTACATTGAATCCCAACGGGGGAATTTTCTCAGTCTCAAGTCGACCCGCGAACTGTACAAGGGAACCGGGGCTCCCTGGACCACTCACGCTGCCGGCAACAAGATGCTTTGGCTCAACGGGATGTCCCAGGAAGTGTGGGATTCCACGCAAAATGAAGTGTGCCTGGGTCCCGACGTGCAAGCATCTCGGGAAATTCAGCGACGCGAACGGTGCCCCGAGCCGGGGACTCGGCCCTGGGAAGCGGTTAAAGCGGCGATCATCTATGGTTGGCGTCCGGTTCAGGTGCATGCCACCTCCAGCCACGGGGCAAGACTTTACATTCAAATGCTGGAAGAAGCGATGAAAGAGGGGAATTTCTCGGTTGACTACATGCGAAATCTCAGGACGACGCTGGAACACAACATCTTGCTGGGGAACCCTGCTGACGTCATGGCAGGGATCAAAAAGTATGGAATCATTCTCAACGTGATGCCGGGCTTCCTGGACGACGTACCCGAAAACATCAAAGACTACGGAGAGCAACTGAGAACTTTTGCCATGCCGGTCAGGTCCTGGATCAATCAAGGCATTCGGGTCACCTTTGAGGCTAGTGGAACGGACTTTTGGTCACCGATTTATTCGTTGATCACCCGGCGCATCAGGCTGGACGGGAAGGAGATGGTACTTCTTCCTGATCAGTCCATCGATCGAGTCAGCGCTCTGAAAATGGTGACCACTTGGGGATCTGAGTATATGCTCGCTGAGGATACGATCGGGACCCTGGAACCGGGAAAGTATGCAGATTTCGCAGTCCTGGACAAAGATTTCTTTACCATTCCTGTGGAAGAAATTCGGAATGGGATTCCGGTGGTCCTGACTGGGCTGGGTGGGGAGATTGTTTATGACAACTTGCAGTGATCCACTTCGACATGATGGAGAATAGACGATGCTTCATTTTCCGTTCTTGAAAAGAAAAAGTTCCCCTGCCGGGAGCCCAACCTCCGTTGACGGAGCTTCCCTTCTCGTTGTGGCCGTTTGCTTTTGCCTTTCAGGAGCTTCGCTTCAGGGCTTGGGTCCCCCACAATCCGGCAACTCCACCTCCTCAGATGCAGTACTCAGTGGCATAGTCACTTCTCAGGCTGAAGGTGAGATGGAGGGAGTCCTGGTCACTGCCAAAGGAGTGGGCGGCTCGGTGGCCGTCACCGTAGTCACCGACAACGGGGGCCGTTTTTCCTTTCCGCGAAGCAGGCTGCAACCCGGCCCATATCGTATAGGTATCCGAGCTGTCGGTTACGACCTGGAGGACCCCGGCACGATTGAGGTCCAAGCTGGCAACCCGAAAAGGATGAACCTGACACTTCGTAACACTCGCGACCTCGCCTCCCAACTTTCCAATGTGGAGTGGCTCTTGAGTGTTCCCGGAACCGAACAGCAGCGGAATGCGCTGGGGAGCTGTGTCGGCTGCCATTCGATTGCCTTTGCCGTGAAATCCACCCACGACGCCACCGCCTGGAGATCGGTCCTGCATCGAATGCGCAACTACGCCTCCCCCAGCTTCTGGCTGAACCCAATCAAGTGGCCCTGGGAAGTTCCACCCCGAGCTGGGGATGAAAAACTAGCGGAGTACTTGAGTTCGGTCAACCTCAGTTCCGGTCCAAACCGGAAGTATGAGCTCAAGACCCTGCCTCGCCCAAAGGGTGTGGCAACCCGGGTCATCATCACCGAATATGACCTGCCCCGCCGGGAGTCCCAGCCCCACGATGCTTCTGTAGCTCCCGACGGAATGGTCTGGTACAGCGACTTCGGTCTACCCTACCTGGGCCGATTGGATCCCCGCAGCGGGGAAATCAAGGAGTGGCGCATTCCGGTGGCAAGGGCAGGCGCCACCGAGGGGAGTCTGGACGTGAAGTTTGACCAGCACGGCAATCCCTGGGTCGGACTGTTGCTTCAGAGATCAGTGGCTAAATTCGATGTGAAGACAGAGACCTTTGAGACCTGGGCCATCCCTGAGGAGAAGGCCAGCGAACGTTCTCGAGCGGGAATGGTGGCGATGGGACCTGACGGCAAGGTGTGGCTCAAGACCAGTGTGGACACCTACGGGGCACACTTGTTGGACCCGTCAAGCGGAGACATCACCAGCTATCCCCTTCCCCTCTCATTTTACGGCTCCGACTCGAATTCAAAAGGGGACCTGTATCTAGCCAGTCTGAGCGACGGTGTTATTGGTGAAGTGATCGCCCAGACGGGGGAGGTGGCGGTCTACCCAACTCCCACACCGAGGTCCGGTTCGCGACGAGGCCACGTTGACGATCAAGATCGCTTCTGGTTTGCCGAATTTTTCGCCCATAAGATCGGGATGTTCGACACCACCACAAAGCAGTTTCGTGAGTGGCTCATTCCGACGCCCTGGGCAGGACCTTACGACGCCATCCGTGACAGTAAGGGCTATGTGTGGTCGGGAGGAATGCATACTGACCTGATCTACCGGCTCAATCCGGTTAGTGGCGAAGTGACCGAGTATCTGCTGCCCACCCTATCGCCCAACTTTCGCAATATCGACGTAGACAGTTCCACCGACCCGGTGAGCGTCTGGCTGGGAGCCAATCACCAAGCCAAGATCATCCGGGTGGAACCCTTGGAATAACAGGAGAAGCCCCACCCCAAAAGAGAATTACTTTGGGCCTTTGATCACGGAGGAATCAATCATCTTGCCCACGATTTTCCTCATCCGTTCCTTTCTCTCGGCGTAGGGTAGTGAAGGCTCCCCGATGTGAGAATTCTTGGGATAGGGATACTTCTCCGCCAGGGAAGAATAGATCTGGGCCCACATCTCGGGAGTGGTATAGGGAAGTGTGTACACGGAGGCCTTGGAACGGTACTCCCGCAGCTCCTGAACGTTGATCATGGCAGCGGCGTAGGTGACATTGGTGTTGTTGATCTGACAAAGCACCTGCCCCCGGTAATTGACAATCATCCCCCCTCCGCTGACCGAGCCGGTCATGGAAGGCAGGTCCTCGGTAAGATCCATAAACTTGGGCCCGTTGGAGGGTGCGACAACGTAGCAGCTGTTGTTCACGGCATGGGCCCGATTCATGATTTCGGTGTATCCATAGCGCCGGTGCAGCTCGAACTCACCCCCCCGATAGATAATCTCGGCACCGTTTAAGGCCAGGGCTCTTCCCGCTTCAGGGAACTTTCCATCGAAGGCCAGCAGCGTTCCGATTCTTCCGATGGGAGTGTCGGCCACCGGAAAGAAGGCATCCACACCCGCCCCCACCTTCTCCAGCCACTCATCGTAGACGTCATAGGGGGTGGTGGAACTCTCGGCGGGAAAGACCCGGTGTTTCCGGTAGCGGTGAATGATGTTTCCTTTGGGATCGATGATAAAGACGGTGTTGAAATAGCGGCCCGGGAAGAGATCGGGCTCCACTACTTTGGCAGCGGCAATGATGTAAATCCCCCATTGCCGTGCTTTCTCGGCCAGGACCTCAGTCTCCTCGCCGGGAAGCTCGAGGGCCACGTTTTTGACGATCTCGGCGTAATCCATCCGGCTGTGCTCATCATAAAACCCCGTGATCGCCCCTTCCGGTATGGCTAACAACTGGGCCGGGTATTCCATATCCGCCACGTACATGCAGGCATCGATCTGCTTGCACAGGTTGTCCAGGTTCTTCTTGGCTTCTTTTCGGTGTTGGCATCCGTACACCTTCGGCTGGATGGCGAAAGCCATATAAGGTTTGATCATGGTTTTTCTCCGGCGAGTTGATCCCGGTCATAGACGATCTGGCCGGACAGGCCCGTCATGATGACCTTCGTCTCAGGAATTTCTTCTACAGGAACGGTGAAAAAGTCCTTCTCCAGGACTACGAAATCGGCATATTTTCCAGGCTCAAGAGTGCCCAGGGTGTCCTCAGCCAGGATGTATTCCGAGGCCCAGGTGGTGGTCATCTTCAAAGCGGTGACTCGATCAATGGCCTGCCCGGGAAGCATGGTTTCCTTCTCCTGGGTCAAGGGGTTGGTGATCTCCCGGGTGACGAGTGTGTAGATGGGCTTCCAGAAATCGGTTCCGGTGGCTTCGAAGGTCACTCGAATCCCCTCATTGATCCAGGTCTTCACCGGCATGGCATAGGGTCTGAGCACCTCGCCATAGTCGTTGATCAACACGCTCGTCCAGTCCAGGTAAGGCGTGTTGACGTTGAGGATGATCCCGTACTCCTTGATCTTGGCCATGACATCAGGAGGTGTACCCAGGACCGTATTGTGCTCCATGGTGGTGCGAAGACCCCGGATGTGCTCCACCGACAGGTTGGCCTCCTTCATGGCGTCTTCCAGCATTTGAATGTAGAGCCGGACCCCATGGCTGGAGGTGCCGTGGACCCCCACGGGACGCCACCCATTCATGACCGCCGCCTTGACCGCTTCCCAGGGCCGGGTTCCCGGACGCGGACAGCGTTCGCGATCTTTGATCTCGGGAGAAGCAGGGACGTCGGGACCCAGACAGACATGATTCTGGCTGGAATCCCACACCTCGTTGCTCATTCCCCCCAACCACAGCATCTCGCCTCCTCCCGAGTGATTGGTCCAGGGAGCACCCGTACCTTTATAGAATTCTC
Source organism: uncultured bacterium (assembly GCA_965369785.1). Lineage (GTDB taxonomy): Bacteria > Acidobacteriota > UBA6911 > RPQK01 > JADFOI01 > JADFOI01. Next base: position 7,810 of record CBDUTA010000036.1, on the reverse strand, counting down.
GGGTCGACTTGAGGTTGAAAAAACCTCCCCTTTGGGCTTCGATGTAATAGGACAAACGATGGGGCATTTTGTCTTCACGATTCAGCTTGTTGTAGGCCTCAACGATGGTGGGAAAAAGCAGGCGCGTCGAGACCGTGGTCATACCCAGCTTTTGAAGCGTGAGTCCGTGTAAGCGCAGCGCTTCCGCCAGCTTGTCAATGGGCTCATCTCTCCACCAGTAGGCAAAAGTGAGGCCCTGAAGCTCAGGAACGGCTGCGTATCCATCCTGGGGAGCCTCAGTACGGCCTCTTTCCAACATGGTGCTCTCTTCCCAATCGGGAAATACTTTCTTGAACTCCTCGATAGCAGCAGCATTAAAGATTCCGGCCTGGCGGGCACCGATCACTACCGGATGATCGGGAGCCTCCGTATCCAGTTGGGTGGTCCTCCTGTTGATCAAGCCTCGATAGAGCCAGGTTCGATTGGTAGAGAGTCGATTTCCCGGACCCTCCCTCAGGGAAACGGTAATCCACTGCCCTTTAGGTATGTTTTGCACCCTAATGGCGTTGACCACCGTGTCCCGGATCTTCTTTGAGGTGCCTTCAGGCGTGGACTCGGCCACCACATCGATCTTGATACTGGGGTCCACCAGGCCCACCTGGGGCCCATAACGGCTGGCTGCAGGACCGAAGAGGTGATAGTGAGTCTGGATCAATCCGGGGATCACCGTCCTGCCCCCCACATCGACAAAGTGAGTTTTGGGCCCGGCCAGCTCGCGCATCTCCTGGTTGGTTCCCAGGGCCATGATTTTCTTTCCTTTGATGGCCATGGCCTCAAAGATATTTCCGGGGTGATCGGGAACCGTGCTCCAATCATCCATGGTCACGATCTTCCCATTGACCAGGACCCTGTCCGCATAACCCTGCTCGGCAACCAGATCGGGAAGTTGCTGGGCGAAACCCAGCCCGTCGGATAGTAATAGAACAAGCGATAAAGTGAGGAATCGACCCATAGCTTCTCTCCTTAATTGTGCTCCACATTGTAGAGTGAACCGGGCCGTGGGTCTACCGCTGCGTTTCCGGTAGGGGCTACGACTGTGCTCCCCTAAACTTCGTGTTTTTCTCGAGACCAACGTTATAGTCCTATTAGGAACGGATTAATGCCCTTTGATCCGAAAAAACATCGTCGTAGATCCATCCGCCTGGGTGGATATGACTACTCACAAGCGGGCGAGTACTTTCTTACTCTTTGTACCCAAAAGATGCGATGTCTTTTCGGTGAGGTGAAGAATGGGGAAATGCACCTCAACCGGATAGGACAAATCGTTGTGTCGGAGTGGCGCAAGACAGCTCATCTACGCCCCGGGATTGATCTCGGTGATTTCGTGGTGATGCCCAACCACCTGCATGGACTCGTGGTGATCACAAGGAGCCCGCAAAAGAAAACTCTTGCCGTCCCGGTCGATCGGAGGGCGCACGTCAGTGCGCCCCTACGGCGTTATTCACAAGAGTTAGGTTCTATCATCGCTGGTTTCAAATCGGCTACCACCAGTCGCATGAACCAACAGCGCAGGACCCCCGGCTCACCGGTGTGGCAACGCAACTACTACGAACACATCATTCAGGATCAAGAGGACTCGGCTCGAACACGCCACTACATTTCAACCAACCCCATATTTTGGGATCTGGATCAATACAATCCCCTTATTAAATTGTAGGGGCGCACTGACGTGCGCCCAAAACAAAACTGCCTGGTTTTTAAACCAGGCAGTTTTGTTCTGAACTATCCTGCGGTGCAGTGAGCCTAGAAAGCGAGCTTCAAGGCGAACTGGATCTGACGCGCCGTGGTGGTGGTGCTTGTGATTCTTCCCGCAGATGCCTCACGTAACGGAGTGGTCGGGGCTGTCGAGGTTGGTCCAGCCAAGTACAGTCGGGTCTCCGGATCAGCAAAGTTAGCTCGGTTAAAGAGGTTGAAGAACTCGGCTCGAAACTGCAGTTGGGCTTGTTCCGAAAGGCGGGTATTCTTGACCAGAGAGAAATCAACGGTTGCCACCCCTGGAATCCTCAGCGTGTTGCGTCCTATATTGCCATGAAAACCAGCCGGTCCCGGTATGAATTGAGTACGATCAAAGTACTTGGTAGGCTCTCGTCCGCCAGACAGGACGGGGTTGCTGTCCCCTCCCGCAATCAGATCGGGACGAACGTCGGTGGTCGATACTCCAAAGATTTCCCCACTTAGACAACGGCAGTTGTCAAAACCCAGTTGGAGGGTTTCGGCAACTCCGGTGGCCAGGGTTACGATTCCTCCCACCTGCCATCCTCCCAGGACGTGTCCTGCTGAACCGGCCAGATTCTGGCCCGGCAGATCTACCGTGTAGTTGAGGGTAAAAACGTGTTTGACATCAAAATTGGAAGGGCCCTTCTCATCGGCTGGGTCCAGCCAATTCTGGGTACTGTAGGTCTGGCTGCTCTCACCCGGTCCCCGGATCTGTTTGGAGCTGGTATCGAGCGAATTAGACCAGGTGTAAGCCCCCTGGACCTGAAAGCCTGCGGAAAATCGCTTATTCAGGGAGAGCTGCAGCGCATGGTAGTGCGAATCGGCCCCACCACTGCGCTGGATGACGGCATCAAAGTTGGGGTTCAACCTGGCGCAGCGGAAAAAACCCCCTCCCGCTGGTGGGCAAGTACGCCCGAAAAGGAAAGAACTGGTGGGCCTGTCGCCAAAGGCCGGGAAGTAAAATGAGGAGCGGCCAGGATCCGGGTTCACGCAAGTGGGACCACTATTTGCATCACATTCAGAGGGATCCACCGGATCGGGTCCGTTCCACTGGAAGACCCGAAACAGATCCACCCCTCGTGCTCCCACATAACCGACGGTCAGGGTAGTATCCGCAACAAGCTCCCGCTGAATGTTCAGGTTCCACTGCATTGAATAGGACTGAGGAGCATCCAGGTAATCAACCAGCTCCAGCGCATCCCTGGCGGCGCCTCCGGATCCCACGCAGCAGGTCTCAAAATCAAAGGGCAAGGGAACACTGATGGTGGCGATGGTGGTAAAGGGGGGATTGCTGGTGGCCGAGATGCGGTCCAGTTCCGACATTTGGATGTTGTAAAAAAGGCCAAACCCCGCCCGCACTGCGGTCTTGCCATCCCCAAAAGGATCCCAGGCAAGTCCTATGCGGGGAGCGAAGTTCTTCTTGGTCGGATTCAAATAGGTGCTGTTCACCGAGACCGATTCGGTGTCTGTCCGGATATTCTTCAGGGTCCCGATCCTGCCATTGACCTCGGTGTGTTCGGTGGAGGGTTCGTAGCGCAGACCCAGGTTGAGGGTCAAATTGGGAAGAACTTGAAAATCGTCCTGAACGAAAAATCCCATCACCCAGTAGCGCATGCCCCGCTGAACCACGGAGTCCTGGGTAATAAACGATAGCGGGCCTCCTGTGCCGTTGTAAAAGCTGAAAAGTCCGGGACTAGCGAACTGCATGCTGCCAAAAGTTCTCTGGGGAGAAACCATGTTGGCCTGAACCCGCTTGAGATTGGCCCCGACCTTCAGGGAATGGCTGCCCCTTGTCCAGGTTAAGGTGTCGGCATACTCGAAAAGATTGGTTCGGTAGACCCGAGGAGTGGCCGTATTGCCTCCGATGATTCCCACACCAAAAGCAGCACCTCCCGTTCCCGGCGGGGTAAAGGTTCCCAACAAGCCTGCGGCCAGATCAGGAAGCGAGCTGCGGTTGGTCGGCACCAGCTGCAGACCTTCATCGAAGGAAAACTGCTGACGGTCCACATCATCTATTCGATTACGGTTGTATCCGACCCGGACCACATTCAGCAAACTGGGAGAAAAGATATGTTTTTCCTCCAGAGTCAGATACTGGTTGCGGGTGGCATGAAAAGTGGTGAAGTTGACTCCTTGATTGTCGACTTCAGCCTCATCGAAGGTGTAACGGGCCAAAAAGCTGTCCGAATCGGAAAAGTTGTGATCCAGCTTGATGACGAAGTTATCCTCGTTTGAGACCGTATCCCTGGTGACAATGGCTTCGCCGATTCCATTCTCCGGAGTCCTTAGCACCGGGCTATTGACGCGAGGAAAGAAGATAAAGTAGTCCTCGATGCCCGGCGCCAGCACAAGGTTCGTACCCGTTGACGGATCGATAATCGGACAAGTCCCTGCCGGTACCCCCACGCAATTCCGCAGCTCATCGGTCAGGGTGCCGATGGGTGTGGAGGTCCCCAGGGCCTCTCTGAGTCCCTCAAAGCCTCCGAACAGGAAGGTCTTGTCGGTCACAACGGGTCCTCCCAGGGTAAACCCGAACTGGTGGCGTCTGAACTCGGGAGGATCGCTGCGCTGGGCAGGATTTAGACCGTCCGTATCGAAGAAGTTTCGTGCGTCCAGGTTGTCGTTGCGGTGAAAGTAGAAGAGGTTCCCATGCACCTGGTTGGTGCCCGACTTGGTGACGGCATTGATGATCCCGCCCATGCTCTGTCCAAACTCAGCACTGTAGGTATTGGTTAAAACCGTAAACTCCTGCAAGGTCTCCACTCCCAGCATGAGTCCTGTGGCCCCGGCTGGCGTATTGTTCAAGGTGTCATTGAGATAACTCCCATCCAGCAGAAAGCTGTTTGCGGAAGGACGGGCACCGGAGACGGAGATTTTTATCCCAAATCCGGAAGCGCTATTTTTTGCTCCCACAGGCAACACGGCCGTCCCCATCTGCAGGGTCACCAGATCAGAGAAGCTGCGGCCATTGAGGGGTAAATCGCGGATCTTGGCCTCATCGACCAGGCCGGAGATGGTGGAACTGGTGGTGTTCACCGTAGGAGCCTCACCCGTGACCACGACCCGTTCCGAAATCTCACCGATGCTTAACACCAGATCCACCACGGCGTGTCGTCCCAACGTCAGAGTGATTCCGGTGCGTACAGCGGTCTGAAAACCGGTCAAGGCTGCCTCGACCTGGTAACTTCCCAGCTGCAGCTCGGGAACGTTGTAGCGACCCTCATCATCACTGATGGTATTTCGGGTCGTGCCTCTCTCGGTGTTGGTGACAACGACTTCCACCCCGGGCAGGATGCCTCCCGTTTCATCAGACACGGTGCCTGAAAGGGTGGCACTGGTTGCCTGGCCCAAAGCGGCCGCTGACAGCAGCACTACCAAGGTGAGACTGAATACCGCGACGCAGAATAGCTTATGACTTCTCATGAATGCTCCCCTTCTGAAAGTTTTGTTTCTTTGCTCTATCTATGTTTGTTTGAACGACTTCCCAATATTTTTAAATTTGAAGCGAGTTTATATCATAGAAAATATGATTCGACAATAATTATAGATTTTTATGCTTGACCTTCCCAAAATCTACTTTTAGGCAAAAGACATGCCAATCGACATCTGGTAGCATCTCTTTCAAGCCAATCAATATGTAGTGGTTTTCACCAAGCGGCGTCCAATAAATTGAATCTACTCATTCAAATTTTTGAATTCGAGTGAACGGACTGTTCCTCCATTTTCCATCATGTCAAAAGCACGTTACCAGGCAGGCCCGGTGTCATACCAAGGAGTCCGATTTTCTACAGCTGCTTCCCCGCAGAACTTGACAGCCACTGCTTGCAGCATGTGAAATGATCCGGTTCAGCCACTCATCACTTCAAACCATTGAAAAGGAGAAACTATGGCCCTCATTCCCTATCCCGATCTGGACAACCTGGAGCCGCAGGCCCAGCGAATCATTGATGCTTTTGTAAAGGAGCACGGCCGTCCCACGCCCCTGTACGCCATGATGGCTCACTTTGCTCCTGCTCTCCGGTCAACAGGCTCCATGTACAACTCCATCATGGGCAAGGGGAAGTTTGACCGCAGGTTCAAAGAGTTGCTCTTCGTGGCAGCTTCCGAGGTGCGCAATTGCTTCTACTGAGTGGGCGGGCATTCCCGATTCCTCGTGAAGGAATACAACATGGATCCAGAAACCATCAAGAAGCTGCGGGCGGGGGAAGAGGTCCCCGGTGTGGATCCCAAGGAACTGGCTCTGATTCGATTCGGCCGCAAGGTGGCCAAGGACCCCACCCAGATCTCGGACGCCGACATCCAGGCCCTCAAGGAAAAAGGCCTGGAGGAGGTGGAGATTGTGGAGGCCGTATCGGTGGTCATGCTCTCGGCCCTCACCAACACCTTCGCCAGTACCTTCAAGATCGAGAAGGATGTGGAGCCCGCAGTCCTGAGTGAATATTTCTAAGAAGTTGGCCCGTGGCTCCTTTACAAGCATGCTTTCTTGTCGGTTGCCCTGTGCTCGTGCGATACTGGCGAGCCGGGGACTAAACAAGGAGAGCCGAATGCCCAATTGCACGGATTTACGACTCTGGATCGAAGAAGCGGAAAAGCTGGGTGAGGTCCGCCACGTGGAGGGCGCCCATTGGACGCACGAGATGGGTGCTATTACCGAGCTGGCCAGCCAGATGGATCCCATGCCTGCCGTGCTATTCGATAAAATCCAGGAGTACCCGGCCGGCTATCGAGTCCTGACCAACGCCCTGGCTTCGGTAGGCCGAGTAGCCCTCACCTTTGGGATGCCGACTGATCTGTCCAACCTGGAATTTGTTAAGGAATGGCGAAAAAGAGCGGGCAGCTTCAAACCCATCCCTCCGGTCACCGTGAAGGACGGCCCGATCCTCGAGAACGTCAAGGAAGGCAAGGACGTCAATCTCTTCGAGTTCCCCACACCCAAGTGGCACGAGCACGATGGAGGCCGCTACATCGGTACCGGGGACATGGTCATCACCCGTGATCCGGAAGAGGATTGGATCAATATCGGCACCTATCGGGTCATGATTCAGGACGAACAATCAGTGGGCGTGCACATCGCCCTGGCCCACCATGGGGCCATGCATATCCGTAAGGCCTTTGAGCGAAACGAGTCGCTTAAAGTCGCTATCTCGGTGGGACATCACCCCGCCTTCTTGAGCGTCGGTTCCATGGAGTTTCCCTATGGCTATTGTGAGTACGACTTCGTGGGGGCCTTACAGGGGGAGCCCATCAACGTGATTGAAGGCCCTTACAGCGGCCTCCCCATTCCCGCCGAGAGCGAGATCGTTTTAGAAGGTGAGATTGTTCCAGGGCAAACGAAGTTTGAAGGGCCCTTCGGCGAGTGGACGGGCTACTACGCAAGCCCTCCCAAAGCCGACCCTCTGATTAAAATCCACAGCGTCCTTTATCGCAATGATCCCATTATCCTGGGAGCACCACCGGTGCGACCACCCGCCGAGCATTCCGTCTACCGGGCCTTCACCCGGGCGGCGCGTATTTGGGATGCTTTAGAAGCCGCAGGGGTTCCCGGCGTGAAAGGGGTCTGGTGCCATCCGGCAGGCGGCTCACGCATGCTCAACATCGTTTCCATCGAACAGAAGTTCACTGGCCACGCCCGTCAGGCAGGCCTGATCGCCTCTCAATGCCAGGCTGCCCTCTACGCCAATCGCTACACTATCGTGGTGGATGATGACATCGACCCCACCAATACCTTCCAGGTACTGTGGGCCCTTTGCACACGATCCAATCCTGAAACTTCCATCCAGCTCATCACCCGCAGCATGAAAACCAGCGATGACCCCATGGGTCCCGCTGACGGTTCGGGCGGATTCAGCTCGCGGGCCGTGATTGAAGCCTGTAAGCCGTTTGAAACCCTCAAGGACTTCCCCCGGATCAGCGGTCCCAGTCCCGAACTCAGAGAGGAAATCTACCGCAAGTTTGCCCACGTGTTTGAGACGTAAGGGAGATTTCTTCGTAGGGGCGCACTGACGTGCGCCCTATAAGCCTTTGATGAAGCAGGGTTTGTGGGCGCACGTCAGTG
>CBDUTA010000035.1:0-15409 GCA_965369785.1 uncultured bacterium | reverse complement strand
AGCGACTTCTGGGGAGGGGGTTGCTGTCATCCCGCCCTGTGAAAGTCCCAATCCAGCGACTTCTGGGGAGGGGGTTACTGTCATCCCGCCCTGTGAAAGTCCCAATCCAGCGACTTCTGGGGAGGGGGTTGCTGTCATCCCGCCCTGTGAAAGTCCCAATCCAACGACTTCTGGGGAGGGGGTTGCTGTCATCCCGCCCTGTGAAACTCCCAATCCAGCGACTTCCTGGGTGGTGGTTGCGGTCATCCGGCCTTGTAGAGAGGCCCAATCTTGTAAAGCGTTTGTTTGATGCTCCAGAGTCCCAAGGTTCAAATCGAAACTGGAAACAGCAGCGTTCACGCCCTCCTGCTCACTGGATTGAAGAGCTGAGTGGGGATCTTCGGCTTGTGAGGAGCCCATGAGACTCTCGATCCCCTCACTGGCTGGACCCTCGAGAAGAGCAAAGAACTCATGGAGAAACTCAGAATCACCGGCCCGAGTGTTCCCTGAAGTTTCCTGAGCCTCCCCTTGTGAAGAAGCGGCAAAGAATTCTAAGTTGTTGAGACCTGCCAAGTTCATAAGCTCTTCTTTCTCGACGCCTCCCTTAGAGCAAGAGGCATGCCAATACCTTAGTGACTGATTTAAATAATTGATTTTAAAGGACTTGAAACGATACTGGAGCATTCTTATGGAGCGAAAAAGGATCCAGCGAGGAAATTCTTGCCTAGCTGACCGGCTTATTGTGCCGGGCCAGCAGGTAGAGCTCGTCCATTTCTTTCTGTCGATATCTCTCGAGCTCTTGATGATATTTTTCTTTGCTCTTGAATTTCAGACGGTCAAGAACTTTTCGTTTTTGGGTAGCGGTAAGAAGGGTGTGGCGTTGGGAGTCAATTTGCTGATCGAGTTGTTGTTCCTTTCGCCTCAGGCGCTCCAAGGTATCTTCGAGACTGGAGATGTATTGCCGGTACAGGCGAATTTCATAGGGAAAGATTTCTTGTCTTTTCTGGAGTTTTAATCTGGTTTCTTGCAGTGATGTTCGCACCTGGCTCAGAGTCGCGATCAAATCGTGCTTTTCAACCAAGATCCTGCCTAATTTGACTCTTTCCTGTTCTTCAGTGTGAGCGCGGTAATCGAGGACCGTCTGAAGAGCAAACGAGAATTTTTTCATTCCTTCATCATGGACAGGAGTTCCTTGACGGCGTCTTCGCGCAGCACTTCCTGGTCAGACTTCTGCTGGAGGTAAAGCTTGATCCCGTCAATCATCTTGAGTGCCCGATCAATTTCTGGATTGCTGCCTTTTTCATAAGCTCCGATATTGATCATGTCTTCGGCCTTCCTGTAGGTACCCAAGATCTGGCGGACCTGTGCCGCCGCTTCCTTGTGTTCGGTACTGGCCAATTCAGGCATCAAACGGCTTGTACTCTCCAGGATATCGATTGCAGGAAATTCATTTCTTTGAGCGAGCTCTCTGGAGAGGACAATATGACCATCCAAGAGCCCTCTGACGGCATCAGCAATCGGGTCGTTCATGTCATCCCCTTCAACCAACACCGTGTAGAAACCGGTAATACTTCCTTTTTCAAAATTTCCGGCCCGCTCGAACAGCTTCGGGAGCAGGGCAAAGACAGAAGGTGTATATCCTTTGGAAGCAGGAGGCTCCCCAGCTGCCAAGCCGATCTCACGCTGTGCCATTGCCACTCGAGTCACGGAGTCCATGACCAGGAGCACATTTCCCCCTTGGCCGCGAAAATATTCAGCAACTGAGGTTGCTGCCAGAGCGCCCCGAATTCTCATCAGGGGAGAGCTATCCGAAGTTGAAACGACGATCACCGTGCGCTTGAGACCTTCTTTCCCCAGATCCCTTTCAATGAAAGTTCTGACTTCCCTTCCCCGTTCTCCTACCAGGCCAATGACACTCACATCGGCCTCTGTATGTCTGGCCATCATTCCCAGTAGCGTGCTCTTTCCCACGCCACTTCCACCAAAGATCCCAATGCGCTGTCCACTTCCAATGGAGAGCAGGCCGTCAATGGAGCGAACTCCGGTTCCCAAGGGAGCACCGATGACAGGCCGGGACAGTGGGTTCAGCGGCCGCTTGGTTAAAGGAGAAAGCTCGGAAAAACGGATGGGACCTTGATCATCCAGTGGCTTGCCGTCTCCGTCAATGATCCGCCCCAGAAGACCGTCGCCAACATTCAGAGCGGGCCGCTGCCTCCGCGAGATCACCCAGTCCCCGAGCTTGATTCCCTGAGTCGGATAAATCGGCATGGAAATCACCGATTTCCCGCGAAAGCCGATCACCTCACAGACAATGGGTGGTTGGTTGGATTGGGTATGGACTTCACAGATTTCACCAATGCTGACAGAGGGTCCATCCGACTCAACAACAAGACCGTTTGCCTCTCGAACACGCCCATACACCTTAGAAGGCCGCATCTCCTGCAGTCGCCTCCGATAAGTCTTTAAATCGATCATGCTGAATATGCCGAAGACCAGATCTTAACCCGCATTTCTCACACCCGCTCTACTGCATCGGCGCAATGATCCGCCCTGACTGTGAGAAACGCGGGTTAGAATTCCGACAGCAGTCCCTTTTCTATCTCCTGGAATTGCTCTGAAATCCTTGCATCGACGATCCCCAATTCTGACTCGATGAGACAGTCGCCTCGATCCAGCTTCTCATCAATCTTGAAAACCAATGTCGTCTCGGTGTTGGCGGACGAGACCTCGTCAAGATTTTTCCGCAAAACCTTGTAATCGGAGGGATGGGCAAAGACAATAATTCGCCCGCTGCCAGTCAGCTGTTCGAGCGCGACTCGAACCAAGCTTAAGATAATCTTCTCGTCGATGTGAATCTCCCGGTGGACGAGCTTCCTGGCTATCTCAATGGCCAGCTTGACCAGGTCTTTTTCTCCCTCTAACGCCATCTGATGACGCAACTGAGCCAGTTCCTCCAGAGTTTTGGCTACCTTTTCGACCATTGCATCAATTTTCTCCTCAGCCATCTTCAGGCCCGATTTTTCACCTGCTTGATAGCCCTTTTGGAAAACCTCGTCCTCGACTTCTTCCGGATTGCTATTCCCCCTCCTGTTCGGGGAGTCTCCAGCTCGGAACTGATGAACTGATTTCCCTTGTAAAGCTCCACCCGGTGAACCTTCCAGGCTGACAGCAGGGTATTCAAAAACTCTGATCTTCCCAGTTTTGACGACTTTACTCGACATATTGGTCTCCTGCCCTTCCTGAAAGGTCGATCTCTCCTTCCTGTTCCATCTCTCGTATCGTCTGGACCACGGCTAACTTAGCTTTTTCAGCCTCCGATAACGGAATCGCTCCCAGGGCTTCCATGTCTTCTATCAACATATCTTTAGCTCTCTCGGACATGTTCCGATAGAAGTGTTCCCTGAGTTCTCTCTGGGTGCCCTTCAAGGCTTTGACCAGGGTTTGTTTGTCCACTCTCTGGATGATTTTTCTCATATCGTTGTCATTGGCCATCAAGATGTCGTCGAAGACAAACATCAGATCCCGGATGGACAAGGCCAAAGTCGGATCTTCGTTTTCGATCATAGTCAGACATTGTGAACTGATACTTCTTTCCATTTGATTAAAGAGCTCAGCAACTGAGCGAATGCTGTCCGAGGGAAGCCGATTGTACACTTCTCCAACACCCACCTTGGCGGCGACAATAGAAAGGACGCGATCACGAAGAGACTGCTGGGTTTGATCCATTCGAGCCATTCGCATGGAAACTTCGAACCGCACCTTCTCCGGCAACAAGGCCAGGGTCTGCGCCGCATGAGACCCTTTCAGGTTGGAAATCACCAGGGCAACGGTTTGCGGATGTTCGTTTTGTAAAAGATTTGAGAGTTGACGGGGATCCGACTTACGCAACATCGCCAGTCCCTGACTGTTGGATGTAGACTCCAGAGAAACAGTACGGAGGATGTCTTCAGCCACGTCCGAACTGAAGGCTGATTGAATAATCTTCGTTACATAATCCAAGTTGCCGTGAAGACTGCTCCCACCGGATAATTCTCGGTAAGAGTCCTCAAGGATCTCTGTTGCCAGATCGGAATTGACTGATCCCAGGTTTGAAATCGCCTGGCTGACCGATTTCACTTCCTCTTCAGAGAGCTCCTTGAAAACTTCACCACTAATTTCTTCACCAAGACAAAGCAGTAAGATCGCAGATCTCTCCGCACCGGTCAGGGAGTTTAAGTTTAGTTGAGCCATATCAGTGGAGTTTCTCCTACCGCATCCTCTTGATGAGTAGTGTCCATCCCGTCGTCGTTGCTTCCCGAACTCGACGCCGTCGCGCTGGCCACAAACGTCAATTTATTTATCGGACGAGACACTAGTCCTGTGCCAGCCACGATCTGATGAGCTGCGTGACAGTACCGGGTTCCTTGCTTGCCAGGTCGGCGAGTTGCCGCTTGACCTGGGCCTGGCGATGATCTAAAGCCGCCAACTCCTTACCCCCTTCCAGAAGGGCTGGGCTGCCACCTTTGAGAGACGCCATTTTGTTCTGTAATTGCTGCACCATGGCATCATCACCGGTGGCGGCGGCCAATTGTGCGAACTCCGGATCGGAAAACTCCAGGGAAGAAAAAAGCTTCTTTCTTACGGGCCTGAAAATCAAGAAGTAAAAGAGTAGAAAGATGGCGAAAATAGACAGGTATCTCATCCCAGTCAGAAGCAAATCACGGTATTGTTGAAACCACGTCTCTGGGGTAAGCCGCACAGGCGGTTCCTCCACAATCTCCTGAAAGGAAATGTTTTCCACGGTCAGTGTGTCGCCTCGCTCCTCATCGAAGCCGACTACGGCGCTCACCACTTTTCTAAATTGTTCCATTTCTTCTGCTGAGCGTGGACGTGTCGTTTGCACTGATTCTCCATCCTCGTCGGTGCTGGTCTCCACGACATCGTCCACCACCACGGCCAGCGAGATTCTTTCAATCATTCCTCGGGGCGTCGTGACGTGACGAACGGTCTTGCTGATCTCGTAATTGACCAACTCAGTGGTGCGAAAGCGCTCAGAGCCGGCTTCCCGGGCGATTTCCTGTTCGGCATCTCCTTCTTGGTTGGAAGTTGTCCCCGGAACACCGCCCGTTGGAGAGGTATCGGACAAGCTGTCTTGAGTTCGCTGCTGGCTCAGAATAACGGTTCCCTGGGGATCAAAGATCTCCTCGGTCTGTTCGGTCTCCCGGTGATCCAACAAGACTGACGCCGTGGCTCTGACCTTTTCTTTTCCCACCAGCGGTTCCAGGGTGGAGATAACTTTCTGAGACAGCTCCTGCTCGATTCTTGTGCGTAAATCGACCTGCATGTCTGCGATCTCTCCATCGCTGGGGGAGTGGGAGAGCACGTTTCCCTTGTCATCCACGACCGTGACGTTCTGGACTTCCAGACCCTCAACGGCAAAGGCCATTAAGTTAGTGATTCCCGCTATTCGATTGGATGTCAGATTGGATCCGGGTCGGAGCCTGATGATCACTGACGCTGTGGCGGGTTGTTTTTCCTCTGTAAAGAGTGAATCCTTTCCCAGAACCAGATGCACACGGACATGTGAAATCTCGGACAGACCGAGGATGGTCTTCTCCAACTCTCCTTGAAGGGCCCTCAGGTAATTCACTTGCTCCGTGAACTCGCTCATGGACCAGTTGTTCTCGTCAAAAATCTCGAATCCGATTCTCCCGTTTTCGGGAAGTCCCTGAGAGGCAAGGTCGATTCTGGCTTCATTGAGATCCTGAGGCAACACCAAAACTGATCGTCCTCCCGGACCCAGCTCATAGGGAACACCTGTTTGCTTAAGTTTCTCCACCACGCTGCTGACATCATCGGCGTCCAGGTCTGAGACCAACAGCTGGTAGTGGTCTTGGTTGAAGAGGTAGACGAATGCCCAGATTCCAAAGAAAATAACTGTCCCCAGTGTCAGGAGTGACAGTTTCTGGCTAATCGTCAGTTTCTGATTGAGCGCTATCAGCTGTGCCCATGCTCCCGCCGGCATCCGTGCCTCCTTTGGACCTCAACTCCTACACCTGCATCCGCATCACTTCACGATAAGCATCAACGAGCTTATTGCGTACTTGCATAATCAACTGAAAGGAAAGATCGGCCTTTTGCATGGCTATCATTGCTGAGTGCACATCTTTGATATCACCGGAAGTGATCTTGGCGATGTGCTCATCAGAGACCGTCTGTAAGTGACTCACCTCTTTTAAGGCTTGGCCCAGGAGATCTGAAAAATTTGCTCCAGTCGTTTCCTTTAGCCCACCCGCCTGCTGCTTCAGGTCAGTAAGCTGTTTCAGTGGATCGACTCGAGTCACCAGGATATCGTTCAATGCTTCCTATTCCCCCTCATTATTTATTGCCTAACTCGATCGACCGGCGCACGAGTTCCTTTACAGCCTCGAAAGCCCGCACGTTTGCTTCAAAGGAGCGAGTTGCGCTGATCAGATTAGCCATTTCTTCCAATGGATTAATGTTTGGATAGGCCACATAACCTTCTTCATTCGCGTCGGGGTGACCGGGTTCATAGCGCATGAGGGGAGGACTGGTGTCGGTCACAACCCGATCGATTTCGACACCCTTAAGAGTATCCATATCTCCTCCGACTTCCTGGAGAAAATCTCCGAAGGAACGCATGGGTCGGGTCACGAATACAACATCCTTGCGGCGGTAGGGTCCTCCCTCTGCAGTTCTGGTCGTTTCTGCGTTGGCAATGTTTGTTACCAGCAACTCCAGACGCTTTCGCTGAGCAGTCAGCACCGAAGCGCTGACATCCATAGCCGAATACAATCCACCCATGGGCTTCAACCTCCTTTAATACTAAAATCCAACAATCGCATTTTCATCTGCAGAAGCTGGGCGACAGTGGAAAATTGCAAGACATTTACTGCCAGATTTGTCATTTCCCGATCCAGGTCTACATTGTTCAGATCATTGCCCAACCCTCCTGTCTGCACCTCACGGACGATAGGTTGTCCGGAGGGACCCCCTTGCCCAACCATGTGTTTAGGGTGGTTCTTGAGCATTGAAACAGACTTCTCCAACTGGCGGCCGAAAACATTGTCAACGTTCAGTTCCCGAGTTCGGTAGCCTGGAGTATCGATGTTGGCCAGGTTACTGTTAATCACTTCCTGTCGGCGGGCTGAGTGATCAAGAAATAACTTCATTTTGTCGATTAATGTTTCTTCAAAGATTTTCATAGAGTTTCCTCCTTACCACTCTTCCCCTTGGCTTCGGTATTCTCTGATTCTGTTGCGGAGGGTGCGTAGGCTGATTCCCAACATCTGGGCCGCACGAGTCCGGTGTCCTCCAGTCTCGTCCAGAGTGATCCGGATAACCTGTTTCTCCAGTTCTCTCAAGGAGATGCCCGGTTTCAGTTCCAACTCTCGGGTTGAAGGCGTTTCGAACTGGGTAAACAGGTCAGTCGGCGCAATCACCGGGTTCTTACACAGAGCCAGGGCGCGCCTCGTGACGTTTTCCAGCTCCCTCACATTCCCGGGCCAATCATATTTCTGAAGCATTTCTAGGGTCTCACAGGCAAATTCCTTCTTCCCGCTCTCGAACTCGTATTTCTGGCAAAAATGGTTGACTAACAGAGGGATATCCTCTTTGCGCCGGCGCAAGGGGGGGATCGTCGCCGGAATAACATTGAGGCGGTAATACAGATCCTCTCTAAATTGACCTTCCTCGATGGCCTTTCTTAGATTCCTGTTGGTCGTCGCAATCACGCGTACATCCACGTTCGAGGGAGTGAGCCCACCCACCCGGTCAATCTGGCCTTCCTGCAAAACCCGCAGCAGTTTAGCTTGAAGACGGGGAGACATCTCACCGATCTCATCGAGCAAGAGCGTCCCTTCATGAGCGAGTTCAAATTTACCGAGTTTCCTCTTCAGCGCTCCCGTAAAGGCTCCTTTTTCGTGGCCAAAAAGCTCGCTCTCTAAAAGGTCCTCCGGAACAGCGGCGCAGTTGAGCGCCACGAAAGAGTGCTCGGCCCGAGAGCTGCAGTTGTGAATATGACGGGCCAGCAATTCCTTTCCGGTACCACTTTCAGCTTCGATGAGTACAGTGGCATCACTTAATGCCGCCATTGACGCCAGGTCCAAGACCTGCTTCATCTTGGGATCCCGCGAGTAAATCTTCAGATCTTGATTTGTTGAATCCTGAGGAGACGACTCGGTAGCTTTGCCGACCACGTCGATGAGCTGCTGGGCCGAGAAAGGTTTCATCAGATAGTCAAAGACCCCTTGCTTTAGGGCATCCACCGCATTTGTCACAGTCCCGTGCCCGGTTAAAAAGATGACAGGGGTTGCGGGAGAGCGCCGCTTCACCTCTTTCAACAGGTCCATGCCATCGAGCCCCGGCATTCGCACATCAGTGATCACCGCCTGATAGAACTTTTTCTGTAATTTACCCACTGCCTCCAAGCCGCTACTAGCGGTTGTAATAGAGTAGCCCTTGCGTTTGAGGGTTTCATGAATAGCGACCAAAATTTGCTGTTCGTCATCTACAACCAGGACTTCTTTCATACCGCCAGGTCTCCCAGATAGCATTTCTTAGACATGATTGACTCCAGGAGCAGAATCCTGTGGCCTGACCTTTTGGCAGTCGGTCAGTCTACTCAACATACCCGCAGGGAGCTCAGTCGCGCGTCTTGTCCGTTGGGTCTCTGGGTGGCTTGACAACGACGGTGTCTGAGGAACACGGCCCACAGGAAAAATCAAAGTGAATTGTGTTCCCCAGTCTTTGTGGGTTTTCAATTCGATGTGCCCCTCGTGAACTTTAATGATGCGCTTCACGATGGCAAGGCCCAACCCTTGTCCCTTCGGATTGGTGGTGAAACGAGTCTCGAAAATGACCTTACGTAATTCCTCAGGTATTCCAATGCCATTGTCACGAATGACTACAGCCACCTGTTTCTGTCGAGAAGTAGTCCGAAGCTCGATCCGTCCACCCTCGGGCAGTGCCTGCATCGCGTTTAAGATGAGGTTGGTGAAGACCTGACGGAGCATTTCACGATCCGCCATCACTTCCCGCCGGTCCTGATAATCGTCTAAAAGAATAATTCCACGCTGCTTGACCAGCACAGCCATGACTGTCGCAATCTCTTCCAGCAGTTGTGCCAGTACTACCGGCTCTTTTCGGGGAACCGGTTCCCCTGAGAAACAAAGCATGTTCGTGACCACCGTGTTCAGCGATCGAATTCCAATCTGAACGTTGTCCAAGTAGCGCTGGTGCTCTTCGGTCGGAAGGCCCTCTTCTCGCAGTAGAGAGGCAAAAAGCTCCAATCCGGCCAGGGGATTTCGGATTTCGTGGGCGAGTTCTACAGCCATCTCTCCCATAGCAGCCAGTTCTTGGGATTTGTGCATCTGTTTCTCCAGGGCCCGAATTTCGGTGACATCTTGAATGACGAGCACTCGTTCTCGGTCGCTCATGTGGGCCCAGGAGAAGCTGAGCATTTTGGGGTCATCGCCGCCGACAGAAATTTCGCCAGGCTTCATCTCTGAGCGGAACATGACAGCCAATTTTTCAGCATAGGGATTCCCTTCCAACAGTTGCCTCCATCGGCAGAGAGGTGCAACATCCGACAGGAAAAGCAGCGATTTAGCCTGCTTGTTCAACGTGCTCACGACATTATCTTTCATCACCAAGATTCCACAGGGTAGACTCTGTAGCAGCGAACTGAGATACCGATTGTTGTCTTCCAGCTGTCGTGACAGGCGTTTCACCTTGCGCTGGAGGTCGCTGTAGGCCCGCTCCATGGAATTAGAAACCTGGGCCAAAGAAGAGAAGGCCTGAAGAAGTGCCTGAGTGTTTTCTTCGACCTTAGCCCGCATTTCTCACACCCCCTCTACTGCATCGGCGCAATGATCCGCCCTGACTGTGCGACCCGCAAGCGCAGGTGCCTCCGACCCGCAAGCGGGTCACGCGTGGCGCAACGCACTCAGTCCGGCCCTTCCGCCGCTTCGTGACGAGTAGGTGTGAGAAGTACGGGCTAGTATCTGAAATCATGAGAGGTTGATCATTAACTGGTCCGGTAAATATTCCGTGGGTGTAACATTCTTCAGTTCGGAAATCTTGCGGGCCACTCTTCGGATTCTCTCCACATTTGTTTCGATCTCTTGCAACAGTGCCGCCAGTTCTGGCTCTTTCTTCTCGGGATCCTTTAACACCGTTTGTGCAATCAGACTGATATTGCTCAACGGGTTGTTGATCTCGTGATTGATGCTCACAGCGACCTGGCCGATGACCGCCATCCGCTCCGCTTCGATCAGTTGATTCTGGGCTTGCCTCAACGCCCCTTCAGACTTGATGACATCGTAATAAAGACGCCCGTTCTCAATGGCGATCGCAGCGTACTCAGTAAATATTTGCAGCAATCTCAAATCTCGCTCTGAGGTTTTGCCTTTGGAGCGGTAGCCCATGATGGTCCCGATAATCTGGCCTTTCGCTGCGATAGGTGCTTTGACAAAAGGACCGTCGAATATTTGCCTTACAAACTCAGGGAGTGAATCTTCCTGCGAAGGCCGAATCAGTAAGGGGACCCTCTTTTCTTGCAGCTCTGTCCAAACCCGATCCTGGCTGTGAATTTTCCACGTAGCATCTGCTAACTCGATGTCATCGATCCCTACCGCCACCTTCACTTCCTCTACCTTCCTATCAGAGTTGACCAAACACAAGAGTACCCTCTCCATACACAACACATTACTGATCGCATTCAAGACGTTTCGCAGAATATCCTCGATGTTCAGGCTGCTCGTAATCAAGCGTACGGCCTGACCGATGGTCAAGAGGTCCCGCACCTCTCTTTCTAATTTTTGATTGGTCCGGGTAAGTCTTTGGTTCTCTTTCTCCGAACCCCGGAGTCGATCCTCAAGTGTTTCTTTCTCAGTCTCTGTGTCCATGGTTCTCCAGAGGTCCTCTCCTGAAGTGTGCAGTCCAGTGCTTTGCAGTACCCCCTTGGCACATCTGTGTCCCCCTTGCCTCAGCTCTCACCCTGGCAAAACAGCTACTGATGCCTTCCTCCCTAAAGGAGGGGTTCAGGACCACGAATACCTTCTTACGAATATTGTGGCCCTGAACAATGGACAGGTGAGGGCGGTAATGGGTCTGGACAGTCGGTGAACAACTCTGTATTGAGGGTGATGATTTGATCTGTTTTTGGTCACGGTGTCATCTCTCTCAACTTCTGATGGTTCACTGACGTTTATCCTGGGCGGAACACAGCAATTGTGGTGCCAAACCGATCATCAACTGCTATTCAAAAAAAGAGACGGCCAAACCGGTATTTCTGGAGAAAAACCGTCAATAATCTGACACCAGGAGTCAAGAAAAGGGGGGGATCAGTACCCGATAAAGCTGTCGTGCTCGATAAAATCGCAGGGGAAGGACTAGCTGCTCTCAGGAGACTGTCTCAAAAATCGGCGGTTCTTGCTTGCAGTATGTAGGGGCGCACTGACGTGAGCCCAAGAGCCCCATTTTCTCAACAACTTATTGGGCGCACGGCCGTGAGCCCCTACACAAGAAACCGGGATCAGCCGACTTTTACGACACCCTCTTCAGCTCACGGGCCCTTTCCCGGAGGCGGTGAACCGCAAGGCCTATCGGCAATCTATTCCCCGGATCTACTCGAAAAAGTCAACGATGGACTGTCGCTCCTCTTCATTCAGCTGGAGCTCGCCGGAGGGGAGCAATTGAAAATTAATGACCGACGAATGCCCTTTTTCGCCTGGATCCTGCCTCTCCCCGGCCCCCTCGGCAGGCTTTTCCCTCCCACCACTCTTTGAAGTGAGGGCAGACGTTGCCTGGGTACGCTTAACAGTGATAGTTCCGTCTTTGCGAACATTCCGCGAACGGTGCTGGATGGCACCTGTTAATTCAATCATAGGACCTGATACCGTGATTTACCCTCGATATCATTCTTATCGGTCAGTCTTTAAATGTCTTTAGGAAAACTTCTTCAATTTGGCATTCTTCTTGCATGACCACTCGCCTGAACCGCAGAGGAAAACAATCCGGCATGGGAAGCTTCCTCATTTGAAGGCAGTACAATCAATGTTTCTTGCAAATTTCAGCAGACAATCTACGGTTTTCAATTGGCAAGGCACCCTGCTTTGTGAAAGACTGTTAAATCTGTGAATAACTTGTGGAAAAACTCTGAATATTAAAGGATTAGTCAAGAGCAACCCAGCTGTGCCCAAACTCGTTTTCCAAGTCTGTCAACCATTCTTCGAACACGGAAGTTGTGCAAGGGCGAACAGAACCTCATGCGGAAAGGAAGTGGCCACAAAATAGTGTCTACCCCACAACAAAATCAATCGACCGCGCTGCTTCTGGAAAATGACGAAAGTTTGACTCTTTCCCTGCGAGAGTATCTGGAAAAAGAAGGGTGGGATGTGGAGTGCACATCCACCGTGCCGGAGGCCTGCAACAAGCTGACTGAGAAAATCTTCGACCTTGCTTTGGTCGATTACCATGGGCTGTCCGTTTTAGATGAAATCGTAAGGCGCTCGCCTTTGACCCAGGTCATGGTGATGACTGACGTGCATGATATGGAAGTGGCCGTTGAGGTCTTCAAAAGGGGCGCAGTAGATCTTATCTCTAAGCCTTTTAAGCTTTCCCAATTGCGTCGAAGCATCAACCAAATCACGGAGAAAAGAAAGGTCCCGGTGAAAGGCCAGCGGAATAAGTCCAAATCCGGCTCAGCGGGGACACCCTCCAACATGGTGGGCCAGAGTCCGGCCATGCAGGAAGTCTTTCGCCTGATTGGCCTGGTTGCAGAGAAGAACGCCACAGTTTTATTGAGCGGCGAGAGCGGAACCGGAAAGGAGTTAGTCGCCCGGGCCCTCCACGACCAGAGTAGGCGAGGGACCTTTGTAGCAGTCAATTGTGGGGCCATTCCCGAGCATCTCCTGGAGGACGAAATGTTTGGCCATGTCCGAGGAGCCTATACAGACGCCCGGCAGACTCGGATCGGTAAATTCGAACAGGCCAATGGGGGCACGCTGTTTCTCGATGAGATCGGTGAGATGCCTTTTTCTTTACAAGTCAAACTGCTTCGGGTCTTAGAAGAGAGAGAATTCCAGAAACTCGGCAGCAACGAAAACATTCAGGTAGACGTTCGCATCGTGGCTGCCACCAATGCCGACTTGAAAAACAAAGTTAAGAAACGAGAGTTCAGGGCCGATTTGTTCTACCGACTCAACGTGGTACCCATTCATTTACCTCCGCTACGGCAGATCAAAGAGGACATCCCCATCTTTGCGCACTTCCTCCTTCAAACCATTTCCAAAGATCATGGACTAACAAAAAGGGAAGTGAGTACCGAAGCATTGAAACACCTGATGCGCTACGACTACCCGGGCAACGTTCGGGAACTGTACAACCTTCTGGAACTGGCTTGTGTGCTCTCGGAAGATCGTGAATTCCTGATAGCCGATGATTTCCCCCCCATCAAGAATAGCAACGGCTCCACACCCATAGATACCAGTGTGGCACCAGAAATTGAACTGCCCCAGGAAGGGATTGATCTTAACCAAGTCGTCAGTTCGGTGGAGAAAAATCTCATCTGCCAATCCCTCAATCGAACCGGAGGAAATAAAGGCAAAGCCGCCCGGTTATTAAACCTGAAGCGGACAACTCTGGTCGAAAAACTTCGACGGATGAATTTACTTGAAGAGTTTACCCGCTAACGTCAGAGGTTATAAACTCGGGTTTCTTGATTGAGGCCACTTTTTCGTCCGCTGAAGACCCCGCAATCAACCCTCTCTTTTCTTCACCCCCAAAATTCTTGCCAGAATGAGAACAACTGGAGCCATGCCGGCTGAAAGAAGCGCACCCATTTTGGCTGATCCCTCCAAAGTAAGATCGACAAAGGCCGTTCCTGCGATGAAAAGAGCAACCGTGAGTCCAATACTTGCAGTGAGACTGAGCACGAAAAGCGATCGAAAACTGACCCCTTTGGGAAGTTTGAATCCCAGAAGATTTCCAACAGAAGAAAACAGGCAAATACCCGCTGTCTTCCCGATGACCAAAGCAAGAAGAACCGCCCAGGTCGCATGGCCAACAGCAGTAAAAACCACTCCGGCGTTGGCGATTCCGAAGCCGAAGAGGACGAAATCAACCGGCCGTTTGAACACATGCTCAAAGGTATTCAAGGTGTCTTTGTGGCGGTGGCCGTCTCCTTCTTCCCGGAAGAGACCTTCGTCATAGCCCATGCTGGGCATAAAAGGAATAATAGGTACTAAGGCCAGAGCCGGGTGCAGCGAAGCCAAGAAAAGACCTGTCCAACTGAGAATCCCTGGGCCGATGAGATAGGCCCAGAAACTTTGAACTTCCTTTTTTCTCATCTGGTAGGCCAGGGCCATGGCCGCGGCTACAAGCAGGATATAAGTGGGTTGAACCGGATTATGGGGGTCAGGATAAAAGATGGCAATGATTCCAAGCCCAATGGCATCATCGGCGATGGCCAGGAGAAGAAGAAAACTAACGGCGGGGTGCCCCTTTCCGAAGGCCATTCGAGCCACAAGCCAGGCCAGCGCAATATCGGTAGCGGTCGGAATTCCCCACCCTTTGCTGATCGCATCGTCGCCGCTGATGGCCACATAGGTCAAGTAAACGCCCACGGGGCCTATAACTCCTCCCAGTGTGCCCAGAATAGGGTTGACTGCCCTGCTGGGAGGATTCAGAGCCCCTCCCGGAAGACAGCTTTCGGTGATTTCCTTGGCCGCTATTGCAAAAAAGAAAGCCATGAAAACATCGTTCATGAGAAAATGAAAAGTGAAATGGCCGTTTTCTCCAAACGGAGACCAGTGCATAAAGTGCTGATATCCAGCAAAGTCCAAATTGGCCCAAATAACGGCTCCCAGGACACCGGCAATCAAAGGGATGGAAAACTCCTGCAGAATCTCCAGTGTGGTGCGGCGCTTTTGGATTGCCGGTTGGATCATGTCCTATACCTCTAGATTGGCTGTTTCGAAAGATGCCGAGAAGAACCCAATCCTAACAAGGGAATAGAAAAATTGCTGATGCACCCTGAATATCGGCATACACCCCACTGGGACTTTAGCCCAAACCAGGATCCTGTCTGCTACAGCGGCGACAGCCTATGAATCATCCGGGCTGACCCTTTCACGAAATACTTTTTCGACAGGTCTGTCGGGGAATTCTGGCACAGAACCTCTTTATGGGGAATAGGTGATGAACTATTTTCTTTTTTATACCCAAGATATGCTAAAGCTGTTCCAGTAAATGGACGATATATATGCTGAAGTGTGAATAGAAGCTGGGGGAAATCCTTATTGGAGAAAACATGAAAGTTCTTACAGTCGATGATAGCCGTGCCATTCGTATGCTCATCAAGAAATACTTAAAAGCTCTGAACTTTGACGTGGTCGAGGCTGCTGATGGGAAACAGGGGGTGGAGGCA
>CBDUTA010000034.1:0-16155 GCA_965369785.1 uncultured bacterium | reverse complement strand
CCACACTGGGCTTTCTCTGGTACAACAGCTATCCCGCTCAGATCTTTATGGGTGACGTGGGTTCTATGTCCCTGGGCGGTGCCATTGGGACTGTTGCGTTGCTGATTAAGCAGGAACTTCTACTCTTTTCCATCGGGGGAATCTTTGTCCTGGAAGCCGTTTCGGTGATTGTCCAGGTTGTTTCTTACAAGGTATGGGGAAAGCGGATTTTCCTTATGGCTCCGATTCACCACCATTTCGAGCTTTTGGGCTGGAAGGAAAACAAGGTAGTGGTCCGTTTCTGGATACTGGGACTCATCTTTGCTCTGTTCAGTCTGACCACCCTGAAGCTGCGGTGAAGCCGGAATGAGTGTGAAGGATAAGAAGATCCTGGTTGTGGGATTTGCTCGCAGCGGGCTTTCTGCCACCAATTTCTTGCTCGCGCGAGGAGGGACGGTCACGATTACCGACACCAAAACGGAAGAGGAGCTGAAGGATTACATTTCACAACTGATCATGCCTCCGACTCTCTCTTTAGGAGGTCATCAAATTGATGACTTTCTGGATGCCGATTTCATCGTCCTCAGTCCCGGTGTGCCCTCCAATCTGCCCGAACTGTTGAAGGCCGCTAAACGGAACGTTCCTATTTACAGCGAAGTCGAGTTAGCCTATCGCTTTCTTAAGGGAAGGATCATTGGGGTCACGGGCTCCAACGGAAAGACCACTACCACCACCCTTATCGGGGAGTTATTCAAGAGAGCCAGGCGCGATTATGTGGTGGCCGGCAATATCGGTTCACCCCTCATCCAGTGGGTCGAAGCATCCTCTGCTTCGACCGAAACGACCTTTGTGGTTGAACTCTCTTCCTTTCAGTTGGAAAACATCGAGAAGTTCAAGTGTGATATTGCACTCGTCCTCAATGTGAGTCCCGATCATCAGGATCGCTATGACCAGTTTGAGGATTATCTCCAAGCCAAGGAGCAGATCTTTCTCAACCAGACAGATCAGGACTATGCAGTGATCAACGCCGACAACCCCTTTACCGTGAAAATGGCAAGCCGCCGTCCGGCACGTGTTCTGCTCTATAGCCGGAAGCAGGATCTGAAGGAGGGCGTATTCGTTCGCAATGGCTCGATCCAGGTGATCTGGGAAGGCCGGGATCAGTGTCTCATGTCGGTCGACGAGATCCGGCTCAGGGGAAAGCATAACTTGGAGAACATCCTGGCAGCGACAGCCGCTGGGTACCTGTCCGGTCTGGACCGGGAAGTCATGATCGAGACCTTCCGCAGTTTTGCTGGCGTCGAACACCGTTTGGAATGGGTCCGTGAACTCAGCGGCGTCACTTTCTACAACGACTCCAAAGCAACCAACATGGATTCGGCCAGCCAGGCCTTACAGGCCTTCCCTGAACCTCTGATTGTGATTATGGGAGGCAAAGACAAGGGGGCGGATTTTGGGGTCCTGCGGCCCCTGGTATCGGACAAGGTGAGGCGGCTTGTCTTGTTAGGCGCTGCAGCCGATAAGATTGCCGATATCCTGGGGGCTGATGTCGCCACCGTACGTGCCCAGGACATGGAACAGGCGGTGGAACTGGCCTTTGAGACCGCTCTTCCGGGTGATGTGGTTCTGCTCGCTCCAGGTTGTGCCAGCTTCGACATGTTCGATGATTTCGAGCATCGGGGCCGAGTCTTCAAAGAAAGAGTAAATGCGCTTCGCAAGTAGAAAATAGAAAAGAGAAGAAAGAAAAATGAACCGGAAAATACCTTATGATCGGGGATTGATTGCCATTGTGCTGATCCTTCTGGGATTCGGTTTGATCATGGTCTTCAGTGCCTCTACTGTAGTTTCGACTGAACTGTACGGCTCGCAGACATCGATTTTCACGCGCCAACTTCTTTTTGTCCTCATTGGACTTGTGGGACTGATGGTGAGCATGAAAATTGACTATCGTTTCTACGAGCGGGGCCCCGTGATCTATTCTCTGATCCTTTTGAGTCTGGCGCTGTTGCTTTTTCTTTTTACTGCACCGGAATCCGGTGGAGTTCAGCGTTGGATCAGAATCGGGCCAGCCAGTTTCCAACCCTCAGAATTGGCCAAACTCGCCGTCATTCTATTTACCTCCTTTTACCTGGTCACCCGAAAGGAGGAATTTCACTCTTTTAAACGGGGTTTACTTCCTTACCTTGCTGTTGTGGGATCGATCGTCCTCTTGGTCCTGCTTGAGCCGGATTTGGGTACTGCCACCAGTATCGCGCTCACGGCGATCTTCCTGCTCTTTTTAGGAGGACTGCGTTATCGCTATTTGCTGGGGCTGGTCTTAGCTGCCATTCCTGTCCTCTATTTTCTTGTAGTGCGGGTGCCTTATCGTCTCGACCGTTTTTTGGCTTTCCTCTATCCGGAAAGGGATCCCTATGGCATTGGCTATCAGATCCGTCAGAGTTTGATTGCGGTCGGCTCGGGAGGCTGGAGCGGTCTGGGTTATGCGGAGGGCAAGCAAAAGCTGTTTTTCCTGCCCGAACCCCATACCGATTTTATTTTTGCCGTCGTGGGAGAAGAATTGGGTCTATTGGGATGTTTCACTGTCGTCGTTCTCTTTGGCTTGTTCTTTTGGAGAGCGGCTCGAATCTCGGTGCGCGCGGAGAGTCCTTTTGGGACCTATTTAGGCTTGGGAATCGCCTGCATGATCGTTCTTCAGGCCTTCGTGAACATGAGCATGGTGGTCAGTCTTTTGCCCACCAAAGGACTTCCGCTGCCCTTTATCTCTGTGGGCGGATCCTCAATGATCATAACGATGACCGCTGTCGGGATCTTGTTGAATATTTCCAGGCATGCTCGGGTCCATACCACCCCGAGAAATGGGATCCATGATTAAGCGGGTCCTTTTCGCCGGTGGCGGAACGGGAGGACATATTTTCATGGCGGTTGCCCTGGCCAGGGAATTGGAGAAGCAAAGACCGGGCGTTGAAGTTCTCTTTGTGGGTGCTCGAAAAGGTATGGGCAAAGATGTTGTGCCGGCACTGGGTTTCCGATTTCAGACCCTCAACATTGGGGGATTTAAAGGTGTGGGACTGTTCAGGGCCGCGGTTACCCTCCTTCAGATTCCTGGAAGCCTGCTCTCCTCTTGGAGAATGATCAGGGCATTCTCTCCCACCATTATCGTTGGCCTGGGGGGATATTCCTCGGGACCGATCATGCTGGTCGGAAAGGCACTGGGATTTCCCGGATTACTGATCGAACCCAATGTCCAACCCGGGTTCACCAACCGTATTCTGAATCACTGGGTGGATGCGGTGGCGGTTGCTTTTGAGGATACTGCACGGTGGTTTGGGGGGAAATCCCGGCTCACAGGAATACCCGTACGACAGGAATTTCACCAGGTCAGCTCAAAGATTTCAAAGGATGGACCACTGTGCCTGCTGGTTTTCGGCGGCAGCCAGGGAAGCAGTCCCATGAATCAGTTGGTCTGTGAGGCACTTCCGTTCTTGCCCCCTACGGGTGAGATTAAGATCGTTCATCAGACCGGACGAAGCGACTACTGTTCAGTGAAAGAGAGGTACCAGCAAGCGGGATTCGAGGCGGAGGTTATTGATTTTATCCAAGACATGCCGGCCTATTTTGCTCGTGCCGACCTGATTCTTTCCAGGGCGGGGGCCTCTTCAGTGGCCGAGATCTCAGCGGCTGGAAGACCCTCGATTCTCATTCCTTTGCCCCATGCCACCGACGATCATCAACGGATGAATGCCCGAGCCCTGGTCCAGAAGCGGGCAGCTCTGTCCCTGGAAGAGAGCGAGGCAACCGGTGAGGAACTGGCCTGCCTCCTGGTGGAGTTCACACAAAACCGTGATCGTCTGGATCAGATGGCGCAAGCCAGCAGAGAATTGGCTCATCCCGACAGTAGAATGAAAATCATCGAGTTGATGGAAGAGCTTATAGGTAGCCCATAGTATGCGATTTGCAGAGATCAGGAAATTTCACTTCGTGGGTATCGGCGGTATCGGCATGAGTGGTCTTGCTGAGATTCTGCTGCGGGATGGCTACGAGGTCTCAGGATCGGACCTTGAAGACAGTGAATTGTTGGAAGGGCTTCGCCACCTGGGAGCGCGGATCTCTATTGGACACAATGCCGGTAGTCTTCAAGAGGCGGAGGCGGTCGTTTTCTCCAGTGCCGTGCCGCCCGAAAGCCCGGAACTGGTAGCAGCCGAAAACCTCGGGCTGCCCGTGATTCCCCGGGGGGAGCTGCTGGCCCAGCTGATGGGCAAGAAAAAGGGCATTGCCATAGCCGGGACACACGGTAAGACCACGACGACCTCCATGATTGGCTTGATGCTTCTGGAGTCCGGCCTGGAACCCACCATCGTTGTTGGAGCCCGATTTGAGGCGATTGGGAGCAATGCCTGTCTGGGAAAAGGGGAGTGGTTTGTGGCGGAAGCAGATGAGAGTGATCGCAGTTTCTTGAGGCTCTCTCCGGTCTGCAGCGTGGTCACCAATATTGGCCTGGACCACATGGATGAGTACCGTGACCTTGAGGATCTTCAAAAAACCTTTTTGGAACACATGAATAAGACTTCTGGAGAGGGTTTGATCGTGGCTTGTGGAGAAGACCCTAATCTGGCACCGATACTGAAAAAACTTCACCGCCGGGTGGTAACCTACGGGTTAGAGCCGGGGGCTGATATCTGTGCCCGGAAGCTGGAGTTAAGCTGGTTGCGGTCGGGTTATGACTGCTATGAGCAGGGTAACTGCTTGGGACGAATCGAACTCCCTGTCCCGGGACGGCACAATGTCTTGAATTCTCTGGCTGCAGTGGCTGTTGGTCGGTGCCTCGTCGATTTGCCGTTCGAGAGCATTCAGCGCGCGCTGGCAGTTTTCCAAGGTGTGGAAAGACGGCTCCAATGGAAGGGAGAGAAGGGCGGTGTGTGGGTAATTGATGACTACGGGCATCACCCCGAGGAGATCCGAGTCACCTTGGAGGCGTGTAGAGTGGGTGGACGTCGCACTGTGGTCGTTTTTCAGCCTCATCGTTATACCCGCACACAACACCTGATGGAAGAAATGAGCCGGTGTTTTACCGATGCTGATTCTCTTTTTTTGGTGGATATCTACCCGGCTGGGGAGGCCCCTATTGCCGGAGTAACTTCTGAACGGTTGGCGAACGAAATCCTCCGTCATCGTCCGGTTCGCTACATAGCGGATCAGGAAGAGCTGCTGGCAGTTCTGAACCAGGAGACGAAGACAGGAGATTTGCTGCTGACACTGGGGGCAGGAAATGTTTGGAAAATTGGAGAAGCTTTCCTTGAATCGGACCCTAACTAGCAGTCGAAGGACGTTCAAATCGATGGCGATCCTTTGTGCCCGCATCGTGTTTCTGGGTCTCATTGTTCTAGTGGGGGCCTATTCCTTGGCCTATTCCCGGCACCCTCCTGAAGTCGCCATGCGCTTTCAATTAGAGCAGATCCATTATCAAGGCTTGGTTCACCTGGACAGGCGGGCTCTGGATGCACTGATTTATCAGAGCGTTTCCGAAAATCTGATGTCCGTTGACCTGGACCGGATTCGGGATCTGGTGGAGTCGGAGTCGTGGGTGAGAGAGGCCACGGTTCGGCGCAAGCTTCCCAACCAGCTCGTGATCCATATCCGTGAACGGCGAGCGGTTGCTGTAGCGGCCATCGAAAGTGAGCTCTACGTGGTTGACGAAGGAGGTGTGGTTTTGGACCGCCTCGGTCCCAGCCATCAGTCGATTGATCGGCCCATCGTGAGGGGTTTGATGAACGCAGCGCGAGAAAATGCCCAAGAAACAAATATCCTCAGGATGCAGGTCTATCTTCGGGTAGTGGAGGAACTGGACTCCTATAATCGATCAATATCAGAGGTTGACGTAGAAACTCCAGGGCAGGTATCGGTCATCCCCGCGGATGATCCCATTCCCATCCATCTTGGGGATGACGACTTTTTGATGCGCTATGAGACCTTCATTTCTCAAAAAGACCTGTACGATCGCTTAAAGGCAGAATACGGGATGATTGAGTCGGTTGACGTGACCTATGACCATAAGATTATTTTCCACACCCCACAGAAGAAGAGGGAAACGGTGATGGCGCAAACGAGCAGTCCATTTTGAGCATCTCGCTTCGTAGGGCACAAAAGAAACAGCTACTGGCGGGTATTGACGTCGGCACCACAAAAATTTGTTCGATTTGTGCCAAGGTGGAAGATGGAAAGATAGAGATTCTGGGAACTGGCTGGGCTCCATCCAGGGGGTTGAGAAAGGGTGTTGTGGTCAATCTCTCCGAGACCATCGACAGTGTCAGGGCTTCTCTGGAAGAGGCGGAGAAACAAGGGCAGATGGAGGTTCAGTCCGCCTATGTGAGTGTTGGAGGAGCCTATATCCGAGGAATCAACAGAGCCGGAGAGACCGAGGTTCACAACAAGGATGGTGAGATCACCGGCGAGGACGTCGCCCGTGCCGTGTCTGCGGCGGCTTCACTGGATCTGGGAGAGGACTATCAGATTATTCATCGTTTGACCCGGGACTTTAACGTGGACGGGCATGACGGGGTGGTCAATCCGCTGGGCCTGAATGGCCGCCATCTCTCGGTCTCCATGCACCTGGTCCTGAATGCCTCGGCCGTGGTGCAAAACATTGTCAATGCCATCAATAAGGCGGGCGTTGTGGTCGATGGAGTGGTGATGCAGCAGTTGGCCTCCTCTGAAGCGGTCCTCAGTTCCGATGAGAAAGATCTGGGCACCATTCTGGTGGACATTGGAGGGGGGACCACCGACATAGCCGTTTTCGACCGGGGGAGTATCTGCCACTCCGAGGTGTTGCCCATTGGGGGCGCCTTGGTAACCAAAGACATCGCCATCGGAATCAGGGCTCCACTGCAGGAGGCGGAAGAGCTGAAGCGATCGGCGGGCAGCGTCTTTCCCGAGAGTGTTCCGGAGGAGGAGTTGATCGAAGTGACCGAGGTCGGCTCGGGGCGTCGTAGAACGCTGTCACGCCGCCGCCTGTGCGAGATCATACGGGCTCGCTGCGATGAGATTCTCGAGGCTGTGGAAAAAACGATCCAGCAGGTTGGTGTGGATAAGGAATTGGTTACCGGTCTGGTCATGACGGGGGGAGGTTCTCTTTTGGACGGCGTGGTCGACCGTGCTGAGCAGATGCTGGGTTTGTCGGTTCGGGTGGGTTATCCCGTCAATGTCGTCGCTCACGACAGTCCTGTCTTTCATCCCGCCTACTCGACCGCCCTGGGACTTTTGAAGTACACCCAGGATGTTCAGAGCCCCGTCGTAGCCACGCCAGTGAAGGTGCAGGGAGCCAGACCCAGGGCCACCCGGATCAGCATGAAAAGCTGGCTTTTGGAGAAGATCGGATAAAGCGTTTGTTCCCGAGGAGGGTTTTATGAGTAATTTGCGATTCGAGGAAAAAAAAGAAGACATTCGGCTGTCATTCGATGAAGGGGCGCAGGGAGCGTCGATTAAAGTGATTGGGATCGGCGGTGGAGGCTGCAATGCGGTCAACCGGATGATTGAGGCGGGCATCGAAGGGGTTGAATTTATCGCGGCCAATACTGATCTCCAAGCTTTGAGGCAGTCCTATGCTCCGGTGAAACTCCAGCTCGGAGCCAAACTGACGAAGGGGTTAGGCGCCGGTGCCAATCCTGAAGTGGGCCGGCAAGCCGCCTTGGAGGATACCGAAAAAATAATCGAGTTGCTGGAGGGTGCTGATATGGTATTCGTCACCGCCGGATTGGGAGGTGGCACCGGAGGAGGCAGCGCTCCCATCGTAGCCAGCCTCTCCTCGGAACTGGGTGCTGTAACGGTGGCTGTTGTTACCAAACCTTTTCACTTTGAGGGGAAAAGGCGGATGCACCAGGCAGAACAAGCTGTTGGTGAACTCAGACACAGTGCCGACACCGTGATTACCATCCCCAATGAAAGGTTGCTTACTGCGGTACCGTCCGATACCTCCTTGATCGATGCCTTTAAGTTTGCCGATGACGTGTTGCGTCAGGCCGTTCAGGGAATTAGTGATCTGATTACGGTTCCGGGAGTGATCAACCTGGACTTCGCCGATGTGAAAACCATCGTGACCGGAATGGGGATGGCCCTGATGGGAACGGGCGTTGCCGAAGGGGACAGCAGGGCCGAGACGGCTGCCAGAAAAGCCATCAATAGCCCGCTTCTCGAAGACACAAGCATCGAGGGCGCTCGCGGAGTTTTGATTAACATTACGGGAAGCCAGAACATGACTCTGCACGAGGTGAGCGAGGCAAGTCGAATCATCCAGGAGGCCGCTCATGTGGATGCGAATATTATCTTTGGCTCCGTCTTCGATGATGAAATGGGGAATAAACTGAAGATTACCGTCATCGCCACCGGATTTGAGGATGAGGTCGGGGAAGAGAGATTGTCACCCGGGCCCCGACCGGCCAGGATCAGGGAGGAAGAGGAAATCCCTCTGGCCGCCCGAGAGGCGCCGCTGCTGAGCCACGCCAATCGGTCAGGTTCTGAGACGGACTTGGATGTTCCCGCCTTTCTGCGTCAAGAGGGTTAAGGAGAGTTCGAACTCTCCTGTCCAGGTGTCATCGAACCCGATCGGATTTTTTGATTTCGTCCTCGATGACTTCGGCTAATTCCACCCAGTTCTTGCTGTAAAAACCGGTGTCTGCCTGAAGGTTATTGTATTTTTCCACGATTCTGTCGAAACCTTCAGCCTTGAGTTTCAATATCTTCAGTTCTTCGTTTTTCATGGCAAGAGCCTTTATAATAGGCGATTCTGATGGATAAGGCTAAAAGATCACTCGATGAGCAGGTGGCGTATCTCTTAAAGGGTACTGCCGAGACCATTACAGAAAAGGAGCTTCGGGGGAAACTCGAAAAGTCCCAAAAGAGCGGGAAGCCGCTTAACGTCAAGGTCGGCTTTGATCCTACGGCACCCAATCTACACCTGGGCCACACGGTGTTGTTGCGTAAGATGAAACACTTTCAGGATCTGGGCCATCGCGTTATTTTTCTCATCGGAGACTTCACCGGCATGATCGGAGATCCTTCAGGAAGAAACAAAACCCGCCCGCCCTTGAACCGGGAAGAAGTCCTGGAAAACGCGGAAACCTACAAGGAACAAGTCTTCAAAATTCTGGATCCCCAGGAAACAGTCGTGGATTTTAACAATCGCTGGCTGGGTTCCCTGTCCTCCCAGGAGTGGATGAGGTTGGCTTCCAGATACACGGTAGCACGTATGCTCGAACGTGACGACTTTTCCAAAAGGATGGCATCCCAGCAACCCATTTCGATTCATGAACTCCTCTACCCGCTGGCTCAGGCTTATGACAGCGTTGTTTTGGAGTCCGACGTTGAGCTGGGTGGCACCGATCAGAAATTTAATCTGTTGGTGGGGAGAGATATTCAACGAGAATTCGGACAGGAACCGCAAGTACTTCTGATGACTCCAATTCTGGAAGGATTGGACGGAGTGGCGAAGATGAGCAAATCGCTGGGAAACGATATCGGGATCAACGATCCTTCTCAGGAGATCTATGGCAAGGTGATGTCTATCAGTGACCTGTTGATGTGGAACTACTATGAGCTTCTGACCGATCTCTCCCAACGGGAAATTCAAGAACTCAAGTCGGGGGTTGAATCTGGGGCCGTTCATCCCATGAAAGTCAAAGGCGATCTGGCTTTCAGCATGGTGAGAGATTTTCACTCTGAAGCAGCAGCCCAGAAAGCGCAGGAGCACTTCACACGGGTGTTTCAGGAAGGCGAGGTGCCGGAGGGAATGCCCACTTTCAGCGTCCGCTGTGAGGGAAAGCCGGTGCCACTTCCTGATTTAGTCCTTCAAGTTGAGTTTGCGCCCTCCAAATCAGAAGCACGACGTCTCATCCGACAGGCCGCTGTTTCCATAGATGGGGAGAAAATCGAGGATCCCAGCTGCCGAATCGATCCCAAGCAGAAGCCTTCCTTTGTGTTGAAAGTGGGCAAGCGGAAGTTTGGGCGAATTACGTTGGATTAGTTTGAGAATCGCCTGGCCCGGATGATTCGCAGGTTCTGGTGTAGGGGCGAGCCGGTGGCTTGCCACGAGCCGTCAAGCTTGCAAAGACTCCGGAATGTGGGAGGCACCTCAGGTGCCGAACAGCTCGAATTCCTAGATGCTTTTCGGATTCGGCACCTGAGGTGCCTCCCACATTCCGGAGGTTCTTGACATTCGTGGCGAACAACACAGGCGGTGCAGCACGCGGGATGATTTCGTCGTTGCAGTTGAGTATTTATGAATAGCCCGGGCCTATTCCCAGAAGGGCCGCCAGTACTTATAAATGAAGAGTCGGCAGAGGTGCTGTAAATACTTTCTCTGTTCCGTGAGTGTGAGCTTGCTTTCGCCGAACTGGCGGTCTTTAAAATGAATGGGGATCTCTTCAATGCGATTCATGTCACACTTGACCATCAATTCAAGACCAATTTTGTAACCGATTGGATTCAGATCGCAAGCGGATTCAAAGGTGTTGCGGGAAAGGGCGAAGAAGCCAGACATCGGATCCTTGACCGAGGTAAAGGGACGTGCGAATAGTGTCGCTACTCGGCTGTTCAGCCAGCGGAGTGAACCCCAGGGAGCCTCTGTCAGACCTCCAGTAATATAGCGGGAACCCATCACGAAATCTGTACCCTTCCCAATCGCAACCAGCATCTCTGGGATTTGCTCAGGTGGATGACTCAAATCTCCGTCCATAACGACAAGAACGTCACCCCGAGCCAATCCGAGACCCTCCAGAACGGCCCGGCTTAGACCTCGTTCTTTTTTCCGCACCACGAGGGTAATCCACTCTTTATTCATTGATGAGACGAGTTCTTCAGTGCCGTCCTGACTGTCGTCGTCCATAATGAGCAATTCGAGAGATAAGTGGTGCTTCTGTCGAACCTCCTGCAATCGCTCAGTGAGGAGGGGGAGGTTTTCGACTTCTTTATAGGTGGGTACGATGACCGAGACGGAACAAGGCATCAGTTGGGCTGTCCTTCCTCCGTTTCTTTCAGCAGCAGGTTCAGTTTCTGTCGGGCTCCCGGGTGATTGTGCTGACGTTCCAAGGCTGCTCGATAGTGTGCGATGGCCTCTGGAATCCTCTCCTGAGCGGTTCTCACCAGACCCAGGTAATAGTAGGACTGAGCAAATTGAGGTTGAATCTCAATGGCCCGTGACAGACGTTGTGCCGCTTCCTCTGTTCGCCCTGCCTTGGCCAGAGCCAATCCCAAGTTTGCATAGGCTTCGACATGATTGGGATTAATTTTCTGTGCCCTGGAAAGATGTGCTACCGCTTGATTCAGCCGGTCTGTTGCCATCAAGGCAAGTCCCAGATTGTTGAGGTTATCGTAAGAGTGAGGTTCAATCTCCAGGGCCCGATGATACCGATCAATAGCCTCCTCATAGCGTTCTTGTGCTGCCAACACCAACCCCATGTTGCCGTAAGCGGGTGCATAGTTTGGATCAACCTTCATGGCCTGGGACAACTGAACAGTGGCTTCACGAAAGTTCCCCTTTCTTAACCACACGATTCCCAGATTGTTGAGGGCGTCAACGGAGTTCGGATCTACTTGAAAAGCTTGAGAAAATCGCTCGACTGCCTCATCCAGCCTGTCCTGCTTCAGTAGCAGCAATCCCAGATTATTGTAGGCTGGAGCGTACTTCGGGCCGACCTTTATGGCCTCCATGAATCGCTGCTGAGCCTGAGCGAACTCCTGCTTCCCCATCGATTCCACTCCCAGGAGATTGTGAGCCAAGTGATTGGTGGGATTCACGACTAGAGCATGCTCAAACAGTGCAGTGGTATTTTCCCAGTAGCTGAGCTGCAGCCGGGAAAGAACTGCCAACGGCATCAGCATACACAGGGCAGCTACCGCCAACCACTCTCTTTTTAAACGCATTCTTTGCATCATGTCCTTTGCACCCCAGATCACAATGATGAAAAGACCGATGAAAGGGACGTAGGCGAAGCGGTCGGCCATGGACTGGCCTCCGACCTGGATAATGCCGCTGACCGGGACCATCGTACCCAGATACCACAGCCACCCCACCACCAGATAGCGATATCTTTGACCTTGCCACCAGACAACCAGCGAAATTCCCAGCAGCACCAGAGCCGCCAAAGCCACCGGCCATACTCCCAGGGTGTTTCCCGGATGGGGATAAAAAATCGTCAGATGGGTGGGCCAGAGCATCTGTTTAAGATATAAACCGTAGGCTGCGACGGCGTTGGCCACTCGAGTCCCCATTGGCAACCACTCCCATGTCGAGATCGCTCCAGCCTGTGACTGGGCCTCAATGGCCAGCGCACTGGCCACCGCCACCGGAATAAACAGGGGTAGCTTTTCCATCACCAACCTGGGCAGCTGCTTTTGAATTTTCTTCCAGTCTGTTCCCAGCCGCTTCAGGGGCCAGTAGTCCAGCAGCAGCAGCACACAGGGCAGGGTCACCAGCATGGACTTGGCCATGAGCCCGAGCACAAAGATTCCCAGTACCCCCAGATAGCGCTGCCAGCCCGGCTTTCTCACATACCCCACATAGGCGACCATGGTCAGCAGCCAAAACAGGGTGCTCAACACATTTTTGCGTTCCGCCACCCAGGCCACCGATTCCACATTGAGCGGGTGTAGGGCAAACAAGGCCGCCACCAAGGCGCTGCGCCACACCGCCCCGGTCATTTGCTGAAGCACACCGAACAGAAGAAGTACGTTGGCTATATGAAGGAGCAGGTTGGTGAGATGATGGCCGGTTGGGTTCAATCCGAAGAGCTGGACGTCCAACATGTGAGACAGCCAGGTGAGTGGATGCCAATTGGCCTCCTCCATCGTGGTCATCGTCCAGCCGACGCTTTCCCAGGTTAAACCCCGATTAACCCAATTGTTTTCAGTGACATAGGTGTTGTCATCCCAGTTTATGAATAGGTAGTCCTTGACGGGTGCATACAGGAGGAGAGTCGATGCAATGAGCAACAGTGCCGCGACTGCTACAAGATGTCTGGAGATGTAGGACGATACGCTCATAGGAAAATGGAATGGTTCTTGACGCATTTTTAGGGACTTGCCTCCTCCAATAGAAGGGTCAAATGCTGCTGTGCCTGGCTATGGGCAGGATCCAGTCTCAAAGCCTGACGGAAGGATTCGGCGGCTTCCTCTGTTCTGTCCTGGCCCTCCAAAACGACACCCAGGTTATAGTGACAGGTGGTGTAGTCAGGTTTGAGTTCCAGTGCTTTCTGGAATTCCTGTAGAGCTTCCTCCACGCTTCCCTTCTGAAACAGGGAAATGCCCAGGTTGTTGTGTGCTTCGGCAAGTTCAGGATTGATCTGGACAGACCTGATGGAATGTTCCAAGGCCTCGTCCAGCATGCCTTTTCGCCTTAAAGCGATACTCAGGTTGGTATGAAGCCCCGCATGCATCGGTCTAATCTCAAGGGCCTTGTGGAAATGGCCAATTGCCTCATCCAGGTCGTTCTTGTCCAAAAATGCGATCCCTAAATTGGAATGAGCCATATGATTGTCTGTAGTGGACTCCAGAGCGTGGTGGAACAGGGTAAAGCTGTTTCTCCAATGGCTGAGTTGGAGACGCACGGCTCCGATCAGGACAATCACGACACATAGGCCAGCACCCAGCAGCCATGTTTTGGGGAGGTGAAGAGCCTGAGCCAGCTGGGCTGTGCCCCAGACGACGATGATGAAGAGACCCATTAAGGGAATGTAGGTATATCGGTCGGCCATGGCCTGTCCACCGACCTGAATAAGACCGCTGACCGGTAACAGCGTTCCCAGATACCAGAACCATCCCACCACCAAATAGCGAGACCTTCGACCCTGCCACCACACGCCCAGCGAGAGAATGACCAGCAGCAAAGCTGCTAAGGCCACCGGCCCGACTGCCAGGGAGTTTCCCGGATGGGGATAAAAAACCGCCAGATCCGTCGGCCATAACATTTTTTTAAGATAGACCCCATAGGCCAGTACTGCGTTGGCTACTCGAACCCCCAGCGACAGTCCTGTCCATGAGGAGAGCGCTCCGGCCTGTGACTGCGCCTCAATCGTCACCACACTGATGGCTGCCACCGGAATAAACAGAGGCAACTTCTCTGCCGCCAACCTGGGCAAGCGTTCCCAAAACTCCTTACTGTCTTTTCCCAGCCTTCTCAGCGGCCAGTAGTCCAGCAGTAGCAGCACACAGGGCAAGGTCACCAGCATGGGTTTGGCCATGAGCCCCAGCATAAAGATTCCCATCATGCCCAGATAACGTCCCCAGTTCGGCTTTCTCACATACCCCACATAAGCGGTCATGGTCAGCAGCCAAAACAGGGTGCTCAACACATTCTTGCGCTCTGCCACCCAGGCTACCGATTCCACATTGAGCGGGTGTAAGGCAAACAAGGCTGCCACCAGGGCGCTGCGCCACACCGCCCCGGTCATTTGCTGAAGCACACCGAACAGAAGAAGCACATTGGCTATATGAAGGAGCAGGTTGGTGAGGTGATGCCCAGCAGGGTTCAATCCGAAAAGCTGGATGTCTAAAAGGTGAGACAGCCAGGTGAGCGGATGCCAATTGGCCTCCTCCATCGTGGTCATCGCCCACAGAAAACTGTCTAACGTCAGACCCTGCTGTATTTGAGCGTTTTCGGTAATGTAAAAATCGTCATCGATATTAACAAATTCGAAATTCCAAACGGTTCCGTATGCGATCAGAACTACCCCAACCAGGAGAAGGACCACCACGGATTTTCTGTTTGCCAGGTTCACAGAGTTCTCAAGACCTTTCAAGGGTTAGCCTTTTCGAGCAAAAGTGCCAGGCGTTGTCGGGCTTCTTGGTTGTTTGGATTCAGTTGCAGAGCCTGGCGGAAAGAAGTAATGGCGTACTCGATACTTCCTTGATCCGTTCTCACCACCCCCAGATTGAAATGTGCATCTCCAAATTCAGGCTCAATCTCAATGACCTTGGCAAAGTGTCGAGCGGCTCTCTCCAGATCACCCGTTTCCATGAACATCTTTCCCAGGTTGTTATGGGTTAGATAAGAATAGGGAGCCAGTTCCAGAGCCCGGTGGTAGTGGGGAATAGCTTCCTCTGAACGCCCTTGCAGATCCAGTGCCGCTCCTAAATTGTTGTGAGCCCTGGCCTGATCGGGATTGAGGAGGAGGGATCGGGAGAAAGACAAGATGGCCTCTTCGACCTGACCCTTTCCCAACAAGAGTGTTCCCAGATTGTTGTGGGCTTCGAAGAGTTGCGGATCAATTTCCAGAGCCGTGGAAAAATGTTGGATGGCATTCTCCTCATCTCCCTGTGCCATTCGAATGATCCCCAGGTTGTTGTGGGCATCGGCAAGGTCCGGGTTGATGTCCAAAGATTCGGAGAAATAACGGGCAGCCCCGTCGAGGTGTCCCTGTTGTTTCAGAGCGAGCCCCAGGTTGTACAAGACTCCGGAACTTTCAGGCTTGATTTCCAAGGCCATGGAAAGTTGCTCCATACCTTTATCGATTTCACCAGCTTCCAGAAAAACGGTCCCCAGGTTATTGTGAGCTAGATAGTTGTCTGTAGTGGATTGAATCGCATGTTCGAACAGGGTCGTGCTATTTTGCCAATGGGTGAGCTGCAATCGGGTGTTGATCGAGAGCCCAAGAAGCAATAACACACTCGCTCCGATGCCCCATCCTTTTTTGACTTGAGAGCCATCCACCCATTGGGTACAACCCCACACCAGCAAGATGAATAAACCGATCAGGGGTACGTACATGTAGCGGTCTGCCATGGAGTGCCTCCCCACTTGGATCAAACCACTCACGGGCAACAAGGTTCCCAGGTACCATAACCATCCCACCAGGAGATAGGGGAATGTGGCTGCACCCCGCAACACCAGGAGGGAGAGGGTGCCGAGAACCAAAACGGCCAGAACCACCTGCCCTACCGGCAGTGAGGACTCCGGATGGGGATAGAACACCGCCAGGTCTGTGGGCCAGACCATCTTACCTAAATAGGTCACAAAGGAGATCAGGGCGTTACCGAGGCGAGCCCCAAGGGAGATCTGTTGTAGAGAAGGCAGGGCTCCCAGCAGATGCTGGGCATGGATGGCCAGCATCCCACTGGCCACGGCTAGAGCAAAAAGCGGCCCTTTTTCCAGCAACAGCTTGGACCCATTTTTCCGAAACTCGCTCCAAGAAG
>CBDUTA010000033.1:0-16201 GCA_965369785.1 uncultured bacterium | reverse complement strand
ACAGGGAGACGTAAACCATACCAGCCATCAGCACCCACTGCAGGATTGAGGTCAGAACGATCCAGAAGGCCAGTCCGCCGTTTCGCATGGAGGCCAGGCCCAGAACTCCAGCTTCCATGGTTTCGGTGAGCTTTAGAGTGAAGGTTTCGGGGAGGAAGGAGAAGACCCGTCGGGTAGCTCGGATGAACCGTTGCGTCCAAAGGATGTAGGCGGCCAGAAAAAAGACAGCTACTGCGGAGAAGACTGCCACAAAGAAGATCGTGGTGCTCACCCATGACGGCATCTCATCTACCAGCAGCAAGCTCATGACCAGAAAGAGGAGGACCACTGCCGTGTCAAAGAGTCTCTCCAGGACCACACTGGAGAACACGGCAGCTTTGGAAAGAGAGAATTCTCGACCCAGAACAAAGATCCGGATGAGTTCACCCAGATGGGCCGGAAGCACGTTGTTTCCCATAAACCCGATCATGAGAGAGGGAACAACCTCTTTGGTCTGGAATTTCCTCAAAGGTTGAAGGAGAAGGCGCCAACGGATAGCTTTTAACCAAAAGACGGAAAAGAGAAGGCCCATAAGGATGGGCAGGGTGAAGTAGTTTGCTTGCTGAAAGCCCTCCTTGAGTTGTTCCCATTCGATACCCCATAGGGCGATAACCAAACAGAGAATGCTGATGAGGAATCCGATGATGAAGCCGACAAGGTGCTTTTGACGAATAAAGATCTCCTTTTACCATGACTATTATCGACTATTCTGGGCCTGCCTTGTGGAAATACCGTTGACGAGGTTACTTTCGGGTGGAAAAAGGTTTAAACTCCAGCCTGGACTACTCATAGGTTCCCTGCTGTAGCGCCGACGGCATCCGCCCTGCCGGCGTTGCTCTCGGTCGGCCTCCTCAACGTACTGCAGAGAGTACGTTTGCGGGGTCCTCCGGGGTACCCGCTTGCGGGTCAGGCGCCTTGCCAGGTCGGCGCTTTCGCCGCTTCGTAACGAGAACCTATGAATAATCCGGGCTACCGGAGACGCGCTTGAAATGCGGTTCAACCCATCGAAGTATCGAGAGGATAGGACATGGCAGACAAGAATTATGATTTGATCATCGTAGGATCGGGAATGGCCGGCTTTCTCTTGGCCGCCCGGATTGCGGAAAAGGGCGTCAATCCGCGCAATGGAGAGCCCCTTCATGTGGCTCTGGTGGAGCGGGGTCCTTACCTGCCCGGTACACCGCGGCCGGGTTACGGAGTTCCCGAACGCCGCCGACTCTTCACCAATATCACCAGCGAATTCCACGAAAATGGGCGCTACCAGATGCAGTACTACCCGGATGGTCCGGGAGGCCCCAATACCTATCCTCACTCGGCGGCAAGCGTGGTGGGAGGAGGCAGCCTGCACTGGCGAGCCATGACACGGGTTCCTCGGGAGATGGATTACCGGGCCTGGTCCGAGGTTTACGACTTGAAGGATTGGACGCCCGCCAACTTTAAGGAAGCGGCCGATGAAATTGTGGAGATGTTCAACATTCATTCCCGTCCCGATCCGTTGATGTCTCGTGGGGATCTCCTTTATCGCGATACGGCCAAGTCATTGGGTTTTAACGTGGTGGACTCT
Organism: uncultured bacterium; assembly: GCA_965369785.1. Classification (GTDB taxonomy): domain Bacteria; phylum Acidobacteriota; class UBA6911; order RPQK01; family JADFOI01; genus JADFOI01. The sequence goes on along the minus strand of CBDUTA010000033.1, from coordinate 14,598 downwards.
CAAGTTGCCAAGAAGAACTGTCTTTACTGTTGGGGATGTGAAGGATCTAACTTTTGCAAATACGATTCCCGAAGAGGAAGCTTCATTGCCTACCTGCACATTGTCGAGAAGCACAATGTGGATATCATTTCCGACGCCGAAGTTCAGAAAATAGAGATTGAGAATCGAAGAGCCACCGCTGTGATCTACAAGCAGGGAGGGACCCAGCTGAGAATTCAGGCTCCCAAGATCATTGTCTCCTGTGGAACTTTCGGCACCCCGTTGGTCCTGATGCGTTCCGGCTATGGTCCCCGGGAGCTGTTGGGATCATCCACCCTGGTTGAAAATCCCAACGTGGGACGCAATATCGACGGTCGGCCCGGGCCTCTGGTGCTGACCGGAACTTTCCCGGAACCGGTGAACACGGGGGATTACGTGGACGGTGGGTTTTATGTCATCCACGACACACGCCAGGACCGAATGATGGAACGCTTTCAGTTACGCTATGAAAATGAGGTTCTGGGCGATCCCAACCGGCTTGCCATCAATGCCCTGGCTCCGGATTTCGGACGTGAGCATAAGAATTTCATGCGTGAGATTTGCAATACCGAGGTCCGAAGCCGGGCCAAAGACCTTCTCACCAGCAGGGGAAGAATTCTCATTCGCCTGGTCCGGCCTACACAAGTTTACGGATCGACGGACGAAAGAGGAACCTGGTCCTACGATGACCGCCACCCCAGTCTGGTCCCGCTGTTTCAAGAGGCCCGGGAGGTGGGGCATGAACTGCTTCGGAAGATGGGAGCCACAGAGATTCTGGAGACTCGAGCTCCTTTTGGGACCTCCTTTAACTCCAACACGGGCTCCTGCCGAGCCGGCAGCGATCCCAGGACTTCAGTGGTGAATCCCTATTTTGAATCGCACGATGTTGAGAATCTTTTGATCTGCGATGCCAGTGTGACTCCCATGGGAGCTACCATTGGTTACGGAGCCCCCACGGCAACCGTGGCTTCTTTCGCCTATCGAAGAATCATTGAGCGTCACTTCAGTCGATAGGTCAAGCTAGACCCGACCATGCGGTTACTCCTTTTCGTAACACTGGGGTTGATTCTGGGGTCATCCCTCTTGAGCTGCCTCGGTACTCCTGAAGAAGCGGATCCTCTCGATCTCTGGATCGGGCAGATGTTGATGGTGGGATTTCGGGGGACCGACCTGAAGGAAGGGGATCCCTTTCTGCAGACGGTAAAAGATCTTCACCTGGGTGGAGTCGTCTTGTTTGACCGGGATGTTCCTACTCGATCTCCGCTGAGAAATATAGTTTCCCCGCAACAGGTCCAAAAACTGACGGCTCAGCTTCAGGCGGTTGCCGAGGTGCCGCTTCTGATCGCCATCGATCAGGAAGGGGGGCAAATTGCACGCCTTAAGGCCCGACACGGCTTTTCCGCCACCCCATCCCAGGCCGAGCTTGGCCGAAGGGATGATCAGGAACGGACTCGATCCAGTGCCCGAGAGGTGGGTGAGTTGCTGGCCTCGCTGGGAATCAACCTCAATTTTGCACCCGTACTGGATCTGGCCGTGAATCCGGACAATCCCATTATTGCCGCTCTGGAGCGCAGTTATGGAGCCGATCCCGATCGGGTCGAGCGCCATGCCCGCTGGACCATCGAAGAATTCCATCGAGCCGGAGTCCTGTCTGCCGTGAAGCATTTTCCCGGTCACGGGGCCAGCAAGGAGGACAGCCATCTGGGTTTGCCCGATGTCACCGACCTGTGGTCTGAGACGGAGCTCGAGCCTTTCCGAAGCCTGATGAACGAGCAGCTTCCGGATCTGGTCATGATGGCCCATCTTTACAACGCTCAATGGGATGAGACCTATCCGGCCACCCTTTCCTTTGCCGTGATCACCGGCCTGCTGCGCCAACAGCTGGGATTTGAAGGTGTGGTGGTGTCCGATGACATGAAAATGGGCGCCATCGCGCAGAACTATTCTCTGGAGGAAAGCATCGAACTGGCCGTGAAGGCGGGTGTGGACATCCTGCTTTTTGGAAATAACTCCAGGAACTACGATCCTCAGATTGCTCAAAAAGCCTTCAAGATTTTAAGCAAGCTGGTGAAGAATGGAACCCTCTCCAGGGACCGCATGCAACAGTCCTACGAGCGAATAGAAAACCTCAAGAACACTCTTAATAAGATAGATGTAAGTAATTGATAATATTTACAAATAGACGTGTGCAGTATTTTACATGACCAACGTTGACCAGTTTGAAAGCGTCTTTAAATCAGCCACCAAGATATCCTTTGCCTACCGAGACATCGATATTCGCAAAATTCTCCTGGTGACCGATTTGGAGGAGGATCCGGCTCAGCAGTTGTCCGACCAAGTCCGAAGTTTCCTGACCGTGCTGGGTGAGGATGAATCGGTAAACTGGAGGACGGTCCAGGGAAATGAGTTTCAGACCGTCAAAGAACTTCTGGATCTGGTTGAAAAGGAAGGTCCCGACCTGATTTGTGCCTATCGGCACCTTCACAGCCAGGCCTGGAGATGGCCCTATAGTCTGGGTGAAGAGCTGGACGTCCTGACTCAGATCACCTCTTCACCAGTACTGATCCTGCCCCATCCCGAGGCTCAACCCCTGGACGAGATCCTGAAAGGAACCGGTTCGGTCATGGTCATCACCAATCATCTCACGGGAGATCATCGGCTGGTCAATTTCGCTGTGCGCTTCACTGAAGAGAAGGGAACCCTCTTTTTGACTCATATCGAAGATGAGTCGGTGTTTCAACGCTATATCGAAGTCATTTCCAAGATTCCCACCATCACCACCGAGAATGCCGAGGAAGAGATACGCAAACAGCTGCTCAAGGAACCCCATGATTATATCCGGTCCTGCCGCGACACACTGCAGGCGGAGGGTCTGGCTCTAAAGGTTCAAGAGACTGTGAACCTGGGACATCACATTGCCGATCTCACCCGGCTGGTCGAAGAGCACCAGGTGGACTTATTAGTGCTGCATGCTAAAGATGAAGACCAGGCTGCCATGCATGGACTGGCCTACTCACTGGCTGTTGAGCTGCGCAAGATCCCCCTACTGATGCTGTAATGCGGTCTGAGTGATGCAAACTTTTTTGAATACAGGGCTCATTACAGCACAGGCCACACACGGTGCCGAGCCGGTTCCTCTGGCGGTGACGGTGATGTTCTCTCTGCTCTTGTTGGGGTTGATCGCCGCGCTGGCCCTGGAAGAGCAACTTCATGCCAAGAAATCCATTATCGCCGGGTGTTTCGCCTTCGTCAGCCTCTTTGCGGCCGATGCCCTGGGCCTGCTGCCCATAGGAAGTGTGACCAATGTCTTTGGCGAGGTCGTGGAGCTCCCCGTTTACATCCCGGGCATTGATTGGAACGTGATTGCCATTATCCTGGGCGCCAGCCTGTTTGTGGACGTGACTTCCAGATCCGGACTCTTTACCTGGATTGCCATTAGACTCACCAAGATCTCCGGTGGAGACCCGCGCAGGCTACTCATCTATTACGGCGTCATGACGGTGCTTTTTTCCGCCGTCTTGAACAACGTGACCGCCATGATCATCGTGGGTTCCCTGACCGGAGTTTCTCTCAATAAGCTGGGTCGAAGAGATAAACTGCTGGGCTTTCTTCTGGTGGAAGGCCTGTTGACCAATATAGGAGGTCTGCTCACACTCATCAGCTCGGTTCCCAATATAATCGTGGGCACTACCGCAGGCATCAGCTTTGTCCGGTTTTTCTTGATCACCAGTCCCTTTGTGGTGATAGCGACGACGGTCACCCTGATCATGGGGGCCCGGTTCTTTGCGATTCACAGCCTGGCCGATGAGGAGGAACGGCAGGAGGCGGCTCGCCTGGTGGTCGACTTTGACGAAAACGATGGAGTGGAGAGCCGCTTCTTCTTCTGGTTTGGGGCCATCATGATGGTGCTTTTTATCGTCACCATCGCCACTACTTCGGTGCTTCCCTATATCCGTGAGTTAGGTATGGGGTACGTGGCCATGGCCTTTGGTCTGATCATGCTGATTCGCTACAAGGCGGTTGCCGACGAGTTCTATAAGGCCCTGGACTGGGATCTACTGGGATTTTTCATGGCTCTGTTTATCGTGATCGATGTGATGGAGCACGCCCACGTTCTGGACCTGATCGGGCAAGGTATTGTTCCTATTATCGAGCTGGGTGCCACCCTGGGAACCGGGCTGATGCTGGTGGTTGCAGCGGTGGCCAGTTCGGTGACCGACAATATTCCTCTTGCGGCCATGCTGGCCAAGATTCTCTCCGGCCTGGGGACTTCGAGCGATTCACCTCTCTGGTGGGCGGTTATCTTTGGCGCTAACCTGGGTGGCAACATCACCCCCATCGGGTCGGCCTCGACGCTGGTGGCGGTCACCATCATCCATCGATACCAACTGCCTCTTTCTTTTGCAGGCTTTGTCAAAAAAGCCCTGCCTTATGCAGTGGTGCAAATCGTGCTTGCCATCGGCTACGTGCTGTTGTTTTTAGGGTGAATGAATCTCCACAACCCGGAAAGTGCGTCCAAACCTCTGCCAACCTTTGAAGAGAGTACGGTCTCCGGAGCCCTTAAGGGCTCCGGAGGCTGGCCTTTCCAACGAAGAATGTGACCTGTGAATGATCTCAATTTTCACCTTTTGCCATTCACAAATCACAATTCTCCATTCGCAATTCAAAAGTGCTACCCTAGTGCCCATCCCTTTACTGCCTGGGGTATTCGATGACAGACGACAATCGACATCCTCTGAAAAGCCTGCTGGTTGCCCAGTTCTTCGGTGCCTTCAATGACAACGCCTGGAAATTAATCGTCACCTTCCTGGCCATTCGAGCTCTACAAAGTCGCTTTGTAGGGAGCGAAGCCGAGTTTCAAGCAGCATCCCAGTTTCAGACCACACTGGCTTTTTGTGTGCTCACCCTCCCTTTGGTGCTCTTCTCGCTGCCTGCAGGTCTCCTGGCAGACCGGGTGAGTAAGCGCAGCGTCATTATCTCCATGAAGTTTTTTGAAGTGGTGCTGATGTTGCTGGCCGGTTTGTCGCTCTTGATAGCCCCGGATGAACTCTGGATGCCGTTGATCATTCTGGGTCTCATGGGGGCTCAGAGCGCGCTGTTCAGTCCTGCCAAATATGGCATTTTGCCGGAAATCGTTTCTCACGCAGAACTTTCTTATGGCAACGGCCTCCTTCAGATGTGGACGTTTCTGGCCATCATCCTGGGTACGGCCGCCGGCGGTCCGCTTCTGGATCGTTCAGGCAGCCAAATTTGGATCGTGGGACTTTTCCTCCTGGTTACTGCCGTCATTGGATTTATCGCTTCCTTTGGAATTCCCGAGGTTCCCGTGGCTCGGGCCGAGGGCGCGCTGGTGGAGACCATCCGATCGGCCTGGTCGGCCATTCGTTCGGACAGGATATTAGGGCTGGCCGTGGCGGGATCGGTGGTGTACTGGACTGTCGGCAGCCTCCTGCTTCAAGATATTCTCGTTTATGCCAAGACGGTCCTGGATCTCTCTGACACCGTTTCCGCACTCCCGCTGGCCCTGTCCGGTCTCGGTATTGGCGTGGGAAGCGTTGCGGCTGGGAAACTCTCCCGCTCCAAGGTGGAGTACGGTTTGATTCCGCTGGGAGCGACCTTGATGGCGGTGGCCTGCTTCCTTCTGGCTCTGCTTTCTCCACAATTAACGGGTTTGCTCATTCTCATGGCTGTGCTGGGTCTGGGCAGTGGACTTCTGCTGGTACCGTTGACTGCCCTGATTCAATGGCTGTCGCCATCGGATCGGCGAGGAGCCGTGATCGCTTTATCCAACGTTTTTGTTTTCACCGGTGTTTTTCTGGCCTCGATCAGCGCCACCCTTTTGGCCAGTCTTGGCTTTTCCCCGCAGTCCATCTTGTTGGTGGCCTCACTGGCCGTCGCTATTGGAACCTTGTGGGCGATTTGGCTTCTTCCCGATGCCCTGCTTCGCCTGGTTCTGATCCTGGCCACCCATTCGGTGTATCGCCTGAAAATTATCGGTCAGGATCACATCCCTGCAGAAGGCGGAGTGCTGTTGGTCCCCAATCACGTCTCCTTTGTCGATGCACTCATGCTGATTGCCAGTCTCGACCGTCCCATTCGCTTCCTGGTGGATCAGACTTATTTCGATCGGCGGCTCTTTAAGCCCTTCATGAAATCGCTGGGGGCCATACCCATCTCCTCTTCGGGAGGGCCCCGCGTCATCCTGCGGGCTCTTAGAAGTGCCGGGCAGTACCTGGATGAGGGGGAAGTGGTGTGTATTTTTCCAGAAGGACAGATCACCCGTACCGGAACCTTGCTTCCCTTTGAAAGAGGTCTGGAGCGAATTGCCAAGAACAGGGAAGCGGCCATTGTCCCGGTTTATCTGGACCGACTTTGGGGTAGTATCTTCAGCCACGAAAGCGGGCGGTTTTTCTCAAAGATACCGAGGGAGTTTCCCTATTCGGTCACCGTGGCTTTTGGTGAAGCCCTGGATGCTGGCACTACAGTTCCTGAAATTCGACAGGCCGTTCAGGAACTGGCCTCAACCGCCTGGTCCCACAGGAAGGAAGAGAGGCGTCCGCTGCATCGTGCCTTTGTGGGCAGGGCCAGGCGAAAGCCCTTTGCTTTGGCTTTCGCCGATGCAAGCAAGCCCCGTGTCTCCCGCCTGAAGGCCTTGGTAGGTGCCGTGAGTCTGGCCCGAGCTCTCAAACCTCATTGGTCCCAGCAGACCCATGTTGGAATCATTCTGCCTCCCACCGTTGCCGGCGCTCTGGTCAATCTTGCCGCCTCCCTGTCGGGGCGCACCAGTGTCAATTTGAATTACACGGTTGGGAAAAGCGGTATGGAATCGGCCATGCGCCAGGCCGGTCTGAAATCGATCGTCACCAGCCGTACCTTTCAAGAAAAGCTCAATCTGGAGATGCCTGATGGGATAGATCTGATCTGGGTGGAGGATCTGGCCGCCGGGATCGGCTTTTTGACCCAAGTATCGAGCGGGATTGCTTCTTACTTCCTACCCCAGCGCATGCTTGAAAGACTGTGTGGTGCCACCAGGCGTGTCGGGCCGGATGACGTGGCGACCGTGATCTTCAGCAGCGGAAGTACGGGGGAACCCAAAGGCATCATGCTGACCCATGCCAACATCGATTCCAATGTTGAAGGCATCGCCCAGGTTTTGAGGGCCACCTCTCAGGACCGGGTGCTGGGGATCCTGCCTCTGTTTCATTCCTTTGGTTATATGTGTTTCTGGTTTGCCGCCCAAAAGGGATTGGCCATGCCCATGCAGCCCAACCCTCTGGATGCCCCGGCGGTGGGTGATTTCATCCATCGCTACCGAGTGACCATTTTGCTGGCCACACCTACCTTCCTGCAGCTGTACATGCGAGGTTGCACCCCGGCTCAACTGGGCTCGCTTCGATTGGTCCTGACCGGCGCGGAGAAATTGTCGGAACCTCTGGCCCTGGCTTTTGAGGAACAGTTTGGAATCTGTCCGCTGGAAGGTTATGGATCCACCGAGTGTTCTCCCGTCATAGCGGTCAGCGTGCCCGATTTTCGTGCTCCCGGATTTTTTCAGCCCGGCTCCAGGCGCGGATTCGTGGGTCAACCCCTGCCTGGGGTGGCGGTCAGGGTTGTGGATCCGGACACCTTTGAGCCACTGCCGGCCGATCGTGAGGGGATGCTCATCGTGCGAGGCCCCAATGTCATGAAAGGCTATCTGGGGCGAGACGATCTGACTCTGAGCGTTCTTCGAGAGGGCTGGTATGTCACAGGAGACATTGCCCTGGTCAACGAAGATGGATTCTTGAAAATCACCGACCGGCTTTCGAGATTTTCCAAGATTGGCGGGGAGATGGTACCCCATGGCAGGGTTGAGGAGGCTCTGCACCAGGCCGCAGAAGTGGAGCACCAGGTGTTTTCCGTCACCGCTGTGGCGGATGATCGCAAAGGGGAAATCCTGGCGGTGATCCACATTCATGATGAGGAAGGCATTCCGGAGATCCTCAAGAAATTGGGTAAAATGGGATTGCCCAATCTCTTTATCCCCCGCAAGGACAAATTTCTGAAAGTGGATCAATTACCCCTCTTGGGAAGTGGCAAGATCAACTTGAAAGAAGCCAAAAGGATTGCCACAGAGCATTTCCAGTGAGAGCAAGCGAAGTGGAGAAGCCTGAAATCGCGATTCAGTTTCGTCAGGTTTCCTATCAACTGGCAGAAGCTGAAATCCTTTCCCATCTGGATTTTGAGATCCGCCAGGGTGAAACCGTGGTGCTGGTTGGGCGAAGCGGCAGTGGAAAGACCACGACTTTGAAAATGGTCAACCGGTTGCTTGAGCCCACCCGCGGAGAAGTCCGTGTCCAAAACCGCCCGACCACCTCCTGGGATCCCATTGAGCTGCGCAGGCGCATCGGGTATGTGATCCAGGAAGTGGGTTTGTTTCCGCATTTTACGGTGGAGCGAAATGTGGCCCTGGTCCCTTCTCTGGAGGGGTGGGAACAGGAGAGGGTCAGCCGACGGGTCAGGGAACTACTCACCCTGGTGGGTCTGGATGGGGACGAGTATGCCCATCGTTATCCGTCCCAGTTATCGGGAGGGCAAAGACAAAGGGTAGGGGTGGCACGGGCTCTGGCTGTCGATCCACCCATGCTCCTCATGGATGAGCCCTTTGGTGCGCTTGATCCGTTGACTCGAAGTGAGATTCAGGAAGAGTTCAAGGCATTACAGGGGACCCTCAAGAAAACCATCCTTTTTGTGACTCACGACCTGCAGGAAGCCCTCTACTTGGGAGACCGGATCGGGTTGATGAAGGACGGACGACTCACCGTCATCGGAACTCCAGAGGAGCTGCTTGCCTCAACCGATCCGGAAACAATGGCTTTTATGAAACCCTTGCGGTCCCGCGGATCCCACGGATGAAACACGGATTTACGCGGATAAGTTTCGTCTGTTGTCAGTTGTCAGCTTTTTCCTAGGTAACCATCATGAATCTTTGGCAATTTTTTACCAGTAATTTCGATGAGGTACTCACCTTAACCGGACAGCATCTGTGGATGGTTCTGGTGTCGATCACGGTGGCCGTGGTGATCGGCATTCCGGCCGGCCTGTTGATCACCCGAAAGCCCGCTTTGGAAAAGGTCATTCTCGGTTTTGCCAATGTGGTCCAAACCATCCCCAGTCTGGCCCTGTTCGGTTTTCTCATCCCCATCCCGGTGGTGGGAGGAATTGGGGCCAGCACCGCCATTGTGGCCTTGACCCTGTACGCCTTGCTACCGATTATCCGCAGCACCTATGCGGGTATAAAGGGGGTCGATCCCTCGGTCAAAGAAGCGGGGCGGGGCATGGGGATGACCGACCTTCAACTCTTGTGGCAAGTGGAAATCCCACTGGCACTGGGGGTGATTGTGGCCGGAATTCGGGTCGCCGCCATCACCTCGGTGGGTGTCGCCACCATTGCCGCGGCTATTGGAGCCGGAGGATTGGGGATGTATATTTTCCGGGGGGTAGCCGGAGTCAACACCACCTTGATTTTGGCAGGCTCCATCCCAGCAGCCCTTCTGGCTCTGGTGACCGACTTTGGTTTGGGGCGGATGGAAAAACTGCTGAAGAATCCTCACAGGCGCTCGGCATGAAAAGGACGTCATGGGTTTTCACGACACTAGTGATTTGCCTGCTCGCTTTAATGAACGGATGCGGTTCTGCAGAGAGGATTGTGATCGGATCCAAGAATTTTACCGAGCAAGTTATTCTGGGAGAGCTTCTGGCCCAGCAGATTGAAAATCAGACCGAGCTGGAGGTCGTTCGCAAGTTGAATTTAGGGGGCACTTTTATCTGTGATCAGGCCTTGCGGGCCGGGGAACTTGACGGTTATGTGGAGTACACGGGGACGGCCTATACGGCGATTCTGAAGAATGATCCGATCCGTGATCCCCAGGAAGTTTACCAGAGGGTCAAAGAAAGTTATGGGAAAGAGGGTATGGAATGGCTGCAGCCACTGGGCTTCAACAATACTTTTGCCATTCTCATTCGAGGCGAGACTGCGAAACGGTTCGGGGTCCGAGCCATTAGCGATATTGCTCCCTACACTCCCCATTGGCTGGCTGCCTTCGGCTATGAGTTCATCGAACGAGCGGATGGGTTTGAAGGCTTATCCGAGACCTACGATCTGAAGTTTGCTGAGCCGCCCAGGGTCATGGAGTTGGGATTGACTTATCGAGCCCTGGCCGATCAGAGGGTGGATCTGATCGCCGGAGATTCCACCAATGGTCTCATTGCCGTCTTGGAGCTCTTTGTGCTGGAAGATGACAAACAATACTTTCCACCCTACGACGGAGTTCCGGTTTTCAGGAGCGAAACATTGCAACGATATCCTCAGCTGCGTGATGTCTTAAACCGGCTGTCGGGAACCATCGACGAGGACCAGATGCGGCGGATGAACTACCAGGTGGATGGGGAGGGGAAGTCGGTGAGGGAAGTGGTAAGGGAATTTTTAAGAACAGACCACAGACCGCAGCCGGAAGACCGCTGAAATTCAAAATCTCAAATTCAAAATCCTAAACCTGACCTGTTAATTCTGGGACAGGCCCAGAATTCGGCCATAAGTTGTTGATTCCACGGGAGAAAGTTTGGGGCTGGCACCGAACTCCCCTGACCACCTGACTAACTGCCTGACCCACACGAAAGCACGAAAGCACGACAGCACGAACTCACGAACGCGCGAAGCGCGCTTCCAGTGCGCGTGCTAAAATAGGTTTAACATGGTCAAGAAAGTTCTTCTCGTGAGCCCCCGTGGTTTTTGTGCCGGTGTGGTCCGAGCGGTCGATATCGTCAGGATTGCCTTGGCTACTTTCACCGACCCGCTCTACGTTCGTAAGGAGATCATCCACAATCCTCATGTCGTCAGGGAACTTGGTGAAAAAGGCGCCATTTTTGTGGACAGTGTCGAGGATGTCCCGGAGGGGGGTAGAGTAATCTTCAGTGCTCACGGTGTCTCGCCGGAGGTTCGGGAAAAAGCTCGAGCCAGATCGTTGGAGGTGATCGATGCCACCTGCCCACTGGTCACCAAGGTGCACGTGGAAGCCGTGCGCTATGCAAAGAAGGACTACACCATTATTTTGATTGGACACGTTGGCCATGACGAGGTGATCGGAACTATGGGGGAGGCACCCAAGCATGTACGACTGGTAGAAACAATGGAAGACATCGAGGCTCTGGAAGTGGAAGATCCGGAGAAGGTCGCTTATATCACCCAAACCACGCTGAGCCTGCAGGACACGCGAGAGATGGTTGAAGCCTTGAGGAGGAGGTTTCCCATCATCCAGGGACCCCCTTCTGAGGACATCTGCTATGCGACGGAGAATCGACAGGTGGCGGTGAACGATCTAGCCAAGTTGTCGGATCTGATCCTGGTGGTGGGTGCTGCCAACAGCAGCAATTCCAATCGATTGGTTGAAGAGGCCCAGAGGTCAGGGACCCCCGCCCACCTGATTGAAGACCTGAGTTCCGTTCAGGATGAATGGCTCGAAGGTGTTGAGACGCTTGGTTTGACCTCCGGCGCTTCAGCTCCGGAAGGCCTGGTCCAGGAGATCGTGACCTTCTTCCAAGACCAGGGTGCCGAGCTGGAAGAGCTGATCGTTCGGGAAGAGGACGTTCAGTTTGCGTTGCCCTCCAACCTTCAAGCCCGGGTTTCTCACACCTGAACCCACATCAAAGCGGTTGTTGACCCATGATTGAACCTTGGGATGAATCTCAATGGGGACCCCTGACCGAGGAAAACCTGCGCCGTAAACTCACGTTGGAAGGGTACTCGGTCGCTCGATACGTGTACCCCAAGGGGACGGTGTTTTCTGATCACGTTCATTCCGTGGATAAAAAAGATGCCGTCCTGGAAGGGGAGTTTCTGATCACGCTGGAGGGAGAGGAGTTTTTGCTGAGAGTGGGCGATTCGATCGAGGTTCCCCGCGATGCAGTTCACAGCGCTCAAGTGGTGGGAGAAGAATCTGTGGTTAGTTTGGATGCTGTAAAAGAGTAACCGGCTCCCTGGCCCGCACTGCTCACACCTAACTTCCGTGGTCATTTGAAGCGAGTTCCTATACAATCCTTCAGCGTGAAAAAGCCTCCCCTTCATTCCATTTATCCGATCAAGGACCTGCGGGATCTCTTGATTCAGGTGACCGATCGATATAGCGATCGGGTTGCTCTTCGAAGTAAAAAAAACGGGGTGTACCAGTCCCTCACTTACAGTGAACTCCGTGAGCGTGTCACGGAGCTTGCCACGGCTTTCTCAGAATTGGGTTTGAAAAAGAGAGACGGCGTGGCTATTCTTGCGGAAAATCGAACCGAATGGGCCGTGACCTATCTGGCAGCGGTCACGGCGGGCTTGGTCGCGGTGCCCATTGACAAGGACCTCACGGATCGAGAGATCTGTCACATCCTCAACTTTTCCAAACCCCGGGTCTTGATCTGTTCCAAGGAATATGTGGATCGACTCCAGGAATATCGAAAGACCCTTCCCTCCCTGGAGCGGTTGATTTCCATGGAGGAGGAAACGATTAAGGCCGATTTATCTTTTTCGGAGGCTCTCAAGACAGGCCGTCAAGCCCTCTCAGCCGGGAGCCAGTCTTTTCAAAAAATCGAAATCAGTGGAGAGGATCTGGCCATCATTCTCTTCACTTCCGGCACCACGGGAAGTTCCAAGGCGGTCATGCTCACCCACGGGAATATTGCGGCCAACGTCATGGCCACTTCTCAGCATGTTTCGATTGGAGGCGGAGTACTGCTCTCGGTTTTGCCGCTGCACCACACCTATGAATGCATGGGTGGCTTCCTGCTGGCACTCTACCAAGGCTGTACGGTCTGTCATGCTGAGAGTCTTCGCCGTATTCCCGAAAATTTGCAGGAAACCGGGGCCACCGTGATGTTGGGTGTGCCCCTTCTTTTTGAAAAGCTGTACCGGCGTATTGAAAGCGGAATCAAGGAGAAGGGAGAGGGTAAGTTTCGGTTGGCCAAAGGGATTGCCTCGGTCTCCCAGCGACTCTTTCGATGGAACATTCGCCGACGGCTTTTCAAGCCTATCCATGACAAATTCGGTGGGCATTTGAGGTTGTTTATCTCAGGCGGGGCTGCCGTGAATCCTCGAGTGGCCAAAGGCTTGCGCGAACTTGGGTTTGATTTCATCCAAGGGTACGGGATGAGTGAAGCCTCTCCCATCATCGCGGTCAACCGCGTGAAGTGTTTCAAGGATGCTTCAGTGGGATTACCTCTTCCCGGGTTGGAGGTGAAGATCGTTGACCAGGAGATTCTAGTGCGTGGGCCTTCGGTTATGACCGGATATTTTCTCAACGAAGCGGCTACCCGAGAGAGCCTGAAGAAAGGATGGCTGCATACGGGGGATTACGGGTACTTCGATGAGGATGGTTTTCTTCATATCAATGGTCGCAAGAAATCGGTGATCGTGACTCCCAACGGAAAGAATGTTTATCCCGAGGAAGTTGAGGCTCTTCTCAATGACAGCCCTTATATCTTAGAGTCTCTGGTGTGGGGTGGTCCCGAACAGGATCCTTCACGAGTCGAGGTGCAGGCCATCATCGTTCCCCGCACGGAGACCTTTGATGAGGAGCTGGGTCCCACGAACTATGACCAGGCGAAGATACACGAAGTGATCGGGAAAGAGGTCAAGAAGCAGTGCGAAGATTTGGCTCGCTATAAGCGTGTGAAAAGATTCCGCCTCCGCTCGGAAGAATTCAATAAAACCACAACCCGTAAGATCAAACGCTATCTGTACACGGCGAAGTCTCATGTGGCCGATCATTCCTAAATTCTCTGCAGTATTGCGGGTTGACTTCTCTCAATATTCATCCTATGATCGGCATCCCGCGGAAGGACGAATGAGCATATATTGCTTCATCGGTTTCTAACGAAGCATGACCATAAAGCGAAGATTTTCTACTCGTGAAGTGGCTCAAATGTGGAACGTCAGTGAGTCGACCATCAAGCGCTGGGCCGACTCCGGAGAGCTCTGTTGTCTTCGAACTCCCGGCGGCCATCGAAGATTCCATCTCGAAGACATTTCCGGATTTCAGAAGACACGGGGTTTTGAAGCCACCGGTTTCCTGACCACTGAAAAGTGGGAAGAGCCGGAAATTGAGGAATCCCTCAACCGCAAGAGATTCGATAAGGTTCATCAGCTGATTTTCTACCTGGCCAGCCAAAACCAGCGTAAAAGAGTCAAGGATCTTCTGGAGCGCCTTTACATGCGAGGGATTGGGGTTGTTGATCTTTATGACGACGTGCTGCTTCCCGTAATCGAGAACAGCAAACAGGCATTGGAAAATGGTGAGCTGACCCTGGCCCATGAAAAGCTGGTCAGGCACAATCTGGATGAGGCCATGGCGTTTCTCTTTCCTCAACTGATTCGTCGCAGGCAGAGTGGAAAGACAGGGTTGTGCGCGGCACCGGATCATTCCTCCAGGATTCTGGTGAACGCCATTTCTCGGATTCTGGAGACGGAAGGCTGGGATTGCCTGAACCTGGGCGGGAACGTTCCCTTTGAAGCGATGGCGGAAATGGTAGAGCATGAGCCGGTCAATCTCGTTTGTGTGGTGGCTT
>CBDUTA010000032.1:0-16399 GCA_965369785.1 uncultured bacterium | reverse complement strand
AAAGAAGAGCACAGAAAAGGGAGACTCATCCACCAGGGGCGCATTCGATCCAACTGGCTGAGTAGAGTCAGTCGGTACAGTGACAAGACAATCTTCAGATGGTTCCATGGTTTTCAACTATTTGGACCGCCTTGGTGCACAAGTTGCTGATATAAATAGATGTTTAGGTTTCTGTAGAGGGTTGACGATGCGTCCCATATCGAAAGGCCATCCATTGTTGGTAAAAACCCTGATGAAGCCGGAGGCCTATCCGGAACCGGTGAAGCAAGTCCGAATGCTTGAGACTCATATCTCTTATCTCTTTTTCGCCGGACAGACCGTTTACAAGGTGAAGAAGCCGGTGGATTACGGTTTTCTGGATTTTACAACCCTGGAAAAACGCCATTTTTACTGCCTGCAGGAGGTGGCTCTCAACAGCCGCATCTCTCCCGATGTGTATCTGGGAGTCGTACCTATCTGTGAGCAGGATGACTCTTTTACGATTGAAGGAAGCGGTACAACGGTTGAATATGCCGTAAAGATGCGACAACTTTGCCAAAAGCAGGCACTCAATGAACGGTTGCAAAACGATCAGGTGTCCGAGGATGACATCCGCCGAGTGGCCGTCAAGATCGCCAACTTCCATAACCAGGCGCCCACCAGTCCTGAAATCACCAAGCTGGGCGACTTTAATGCTGTACGCCAAAATGTAGAACAGAACCTCCAGCAGATGGGCCACGATATCGACAGGTGCCTGTCACAGGAGGCCTTTGACGACTTGCTTGCTTACAGTCGTGGCTTTATGGAGGTGAAGGCTGGACTGTTCGCCCGGAGGGCGAATGAGGGGTGGGTGCGAGATGGACATGGCGACTTACATTCTGCCAATGTCTTCCTGGCAGACGATGTCCAGATCATCGACTGTATCGAGTTTAACGACCGTTTCCGCTGCCTGGATGTTGCCGAGGACATTGCATTTTTGGCCATGGATCTGGAATTTTACGGGCGACCTGACCTCTCGAAAATCTTTATATCGACATATGAAGAGGAGATCAACGATCATGGAGGATCTGACCTCCTTGACTTCTTCAAGTCCTACCGCGCACAGATCCGGGGTAAGGTCGCCGGCTTTCGCTTGGATGATCCCAGCTTGTCCGATCATGAACGTCTAGAGATTCAAGAGACTTCGCAGGCTTACTACCAATTGGCTCATTCCTATACAGAGAAGGTACACGCCGGACCCATCCTGGTGCTGATAGCAGGGCTTTCGGGAACAGGAAAAACCGGGCTCAGCCGAGAACTGGCAAAACGTTGGAAAATGGCTCACATCTCATCGGACATCACCAGAAAGGGCCTGGCGGGTATAAGGGCTGGGGACCACCAATATGACGCCTACCAAGAAGGGATTTACTCACCTGAATTCACTCTCCTCACTTACGAAGCAATGTATGGACAAGCCCGCGAAGAGCTTGCCAAAGGCAAGTCGGTGGTGCTGGACGCCAGTTTTAAAATGAAAAGCGAACGAACACGGGCGGTCGGGATAGCAGGCGAGCTAGGGGTAGACTTTTTGGTCATCGAATGCACGGCTCTCGAGAGTGAGATCCAGCGACGATTAAACCAAAGAATTAAAGGAAATGAGGATACCCTCTCAGACGGCCGATGGGAGATCTTCCCACAGCAGAAGGCGGATTGGCAGCCTATTCAAGAAGTGCCAAAAGACCGTTACATCCAACTCGACACCACCGGCCCTCAGCAGGACACCGTCAGAATCCTCCTGCAAAGAGCGTTTGCAAAGATGCTCTCTTCTTCCCCATAAACTGTCGTGCTGCCCTGATACTTCAGGCCATGCGATTACGCCTTATCGCAAACATTTGTGACGAATAAAAGCAGCCCCCGGCAGATGGAATCCTAGCGGGTGAATACGCCCACGATGACCTTGCCTGACTGGGGTATCTACCCTTATTTTTCCCTGATCTGGTGTGAGATGGGGACTTCTCTTCAGCACTCGTGCTCTGGCATGTTATTTGCTGCAGCATATCCTTAGGAAGCCGAACAGACATGATGAAATCTTTTCAATATTGCTTGACTATAGGTTTTATCCTGACCCTCACCGTTTCCGCCTTAGCTGATGCTGGCCCCGCGGAGCTGGGCTTGACGATCACTCTGAACGTCTACAATGATGCCCAAGTTGGAGAAGATACTTTAATTCAAACAGAAAAAGAGGTGAAGAGGATCTTCTCCAAGATCGGAGTCGAAACCACCTGGCATAATGTTTCTGGCTCTCCCGAAAAAGAGCAGATGGATCCCCTTCCCCAGAGCTCGTTTTCCCCTCCTTTTAGAATCCTGATCTCCTCTCGCTTAATGGAGGAACGGTTGGGCGGCAGCGACAAAAGAGCATTGGGTGTAGCTGTTTTGAGAAGGAGTGATCAGGAATTTGGGCGAACGGCATACATATTCGGCCGCCGCATACAAGAACTCACCAAAACCCTTAACGGATCCTTTATCCCTGCGAATAAGGCTCAAATTCTGGCTCTTGTCATTGCCCACGAGGTCGGTCATCTGATACTTCCTTCCAATAAAGACGGTGTTCACTCCACCATCGGGATCATGCAGGCGGGATGGAACCCAATGGATTTGAAAAGCCTCTCCCGTGGCGCTTTAGTTTTCACAACACAGCAAGGTAAACTCATCCGCGCTGAACTCGCTAGAAGAGGCAGAGTCCTATCTCCTTGATCTGTGGGAGCAGAGGCTCGATGCACATCCACCGAGGGCACCTCCAGAGGGGCGGAGTGACTCGTTCAGTTTGATCCATCTACAAACGGTACTCTTCACAGTCACTCATCCTGGGTCGTTTCACAACTCTGTGGATCTAGTCACCCGATTCTCTATCGAATATTCCTTTCGCCTGACTGCCAACTAAGCCAAACAAGTCACTTATGGATTTTAACGAGATTTGGCAGGGATCTTGCCTGATGGTATTTGGGAGCCATGACTCAGTCCGCACATTAGCCCGGATTATGCATAGTCCGAGCTAGGGTGGGAGTGGACCTAATCCGAAAGGAGGGATCTCATGAAAGGAAGGATACTCTTTGTTCTGAGTGGCCTGGGCGTGGCCGGAGTGTTGACGAGTCTTATGCTTTCTCAACAGTCCGACCCTCTACCTACTATTATGGGTGAAAAGCTGGAGTACTCCCAACAACTTCTGGAAGCGATTGTCTTCGAGGACTTTCAGACCGTTGCCCGCATCGCCGACGAGCTGCACTTGCTCAGCGAGTTGTCGAGTTGGAATGTCATTCGATCACCTGAATATACTCGACGCAGTCTGGAATTTCTGCGGGTAGCCAATCGGTTGGCTGAGGTGGCCGAAGAGAAGAATCTTGACGGTCTTGCCCTCGGCTACGTTGAGCTGACATTGCAGTGCTTTCAGTGCCACAGGTACATGCGCGAGGCGCGACGAGTTGAAAAGGAGCCCCATGACCCTGTCCTAAGAGGTGCTTGGGTGCGGTAGAGGCTTGTCTCGCTTCTGTCCGGAGAAAAGGAGGTGGATGATATGGATTGCCCCAGATGCAAACAAGCCCTGGTCACCCATACCGTGGAATCGGTCAAAGTAAACGAATGCCCCGCCTGTAAGGGAGCCTGGTTTGATTGGGATGAACTGCGAGCACTCAAGGATGCAACCGATCCGGATCTGAGATGGATGGACTTCCAAATCTGGAAACATCAGGATCGTTTCCAGATCAAGGAGATACCCCTTGAATGTCCACGTTGCAGTGGGGTAATGGTTGTCATCGATTACGATACGACCACTGTACGGGTGGATTTCTGCTTGCAGTGCCAGGGTGTTTGGCTCGATGTCCATGAGTTCCAGAAAATCATTAAGGAGTTAAGCGGGGAGCTAACCGCCAAGACCGCATCAGAGTATTTAAGGGTGAGTCTGAAAGAAGCGAAAGCACTGATCACGGGGCCTGAGACTTTCATCTCCGAATGGCGCGATTTGATGACGGTCATGCGGATGCTCCACTACCGTATTTTTGTGGAAAATCCAAAGTTACTCGCCACCATCATGGCCGTCCAACGGGATGTCCCTATTCGCTAATTGCGCTACCCGTACTCCTTCAGCCAGGGGAAAGGTCCTTCAATTGATTTGCCGTGGCGGCGGCATGGTTGTGTAGGTCGACTGCAGAAAGGCCACCAGGTCAGTCAACTGGCCAACCGTCATCACATCGTTGTGATCAGGCATTCGTGATTCCCCGCTCTCAGTGGTGAGGATTCCCCCGCGAAATTCCCGCGTCAGCCGATGGGATGGGTTGATGATTGAAGTCACCAGGTAACCGTCGGTCCTGACCTCGAAAACCCGTCCTCCAAGTACCACAGGAACAGGTGGATTAACGGTGGGGTGAGGCAATTCTTCCGCACCAGACACCCGATGACAAAAGTAGCATTCCATTGCAAGGAATACCGCTTTCCCCTGCTCTACATCGCCCCCGGGTAAGCGAAAGCCTATCGGGGATCTGGGCCCGCTATCACAGGCCACCAGAGCGCTGACCAGGATCAGCGTTAACAACGGCGTGTAATATTTCATAATGTCACCTCCTATCGAAAAGACAGCTCCCTCATTTTTTCAATCGCCATCTCGCGCATACGGAATTTCTGCAGCTTGCCGGTAACCGTGACGGGAAATTCCTCTACAAACGAGATGAGATTGGGGATTTTGTAATGGGCAATATAGGTCCACCCCTCGACAGATCTGGTTATGGTGGAGACAGCAGCACCGCGACCGTGAAAGCGGATCCGATACATGGGACCACCTCCTTTTGGCTTCTCTCAATAGAGATAGATGCAATCACCGTTCCGATCTAAGGAGGCTTCTATTCAGGGTGTTTCCTGGTTTTGCGAACAGGGGGATGGTCAAAATTGGGGCATTTAGCCCTACTGTACCGCTATAAGCCTGAGTGCTCCCCTCAGATCTACCTCGAATTGAACTCAAGAGACAGCTGGACTCGCCTGAAGGGATATGGCACGATTCTTGCTGCTTAGCAGCCGACTAAGCCGCCCATGTCTGCCGCCATCGAGGGGAATTCGATGTTCGGGCACCAGGTCCAGCGACCCGCAGATCCCTTGCGAGGCAGGTTGGAAGAAAACGAAAGGACCCATTGCGCATAGCGATCAGAACAGCCACCTTCTGGAATTTCTTGACCTCGGGCCTCCTGGCCCTCAGCTTCGTGATCCCTGCTCCGCTTCAGGCTCAGGGCCTCAGCAATCGCGAAGTCTACACCGCGACTGCTGTGTGGGTAGAGAAAGGGCCTCACATCGATGGGGTTCTTGACGACGAAATCTGGCAGTCGGCACCCATCCTCGACCAGTTCACCCAGCAGGAGCCCCAAGAAGGACAGCCAGCCTCCGAGCGGACGGAAGTGCTGATTCTTTATGACGCCCGCAACCTCTATATCGGTCTTCGCGCATTCGACTCCAAACCGGAGGGCATCATCGCCACTGAGATGCGTCGTGACTCCGAGCGTCTCCTGGAGGAGGACAGCTTCCAGATCATTGTCGACACCTTCAATGACTATCGCTCTGGCTACATGTTTGTGACCAATCCGTTAGGGGCCCGGCTGGAACAGCAGATTTCCGAGGAAGGAGAGGGTTTCGGCCGCGGTCTCACCTCAAACATCAACCGAGACTGGAACGGAGTGTGGCACGTTGCCACCCGCCGAAACCAACAGGGCTGGACGGCAGAAATTGTTATTCCCACCACTACCATTCGCTTCCAACAAACAGAGGTGCAATCCTGGGGCATTAACTTCATGCGCAATATCCGGCGCAAAAACGAACAAGTGTTCTGGGCTCCTATCCCCAAGGGGTATAGCCTGACACGGGTCAGCCTGGCGGGAACTCTAACGGGCCTGCGCACCTTGAATCAGGGAATGGATCTAAGAATCAAACCTTTTGTCGTAACGGGGGTTCGCCGCAAGCGGCTGGGGACTGAAACGGACACCTCCGTGCCTGCGGACCTGGGCCTGGACATGAAGTATGGTCTCACCTCAGCTCTCAATCTGGATGTGACCGTCAATACGGACTTCGCGCAGGTGGAGGTGGATGAACAACAGGTGAATCTGACCCGATTCTCTCTTTTCTTTCCTGAAAAGAGGGATTTCTTTCTCGAAAATGCAGGTCTCTTTAACGTAGGCACGCGACGCCAGGAGGCCCAGCTTTTCTTCAGCCGCCGGATCGGACTTTCCACAGCCGGACAGCCCGTTCCCATTCTTGGCGGGGTGCGGATGACCGGAAAGGTCAATCGGCACAACATTGCCCTGTTCGATATCCAAACTCAGGATGCTTTTGCACAAAACGGTGAAAACTTCCTGGTGGCCCGCTACAGCCGAGACATCTTCTCCCGATCCAAGATAGGGGGTTTGTTCATCGACAAACAGGAGATTGGAGGATCCGACTTCAACCGGACCGTGGCCCTGGATACCAGCTTGGCGCCTTCCAAGAACCTCACCCTCAACAGCTTTCTGGCCAAGACCTCCACGCCCGGGATCACCGAAGGAGAACTGGCCTTTCACGGGCGCGCCACCTTTCGAAATCCCAGCTGGAATCTAAATGCCCAATACCTGGATATCCAGGACAACTTCAATGCCGAGGTAGGCTTCGTGCCCAGAAGGGGCATCCGTACCAGCCAGGTCCACATTGAACATAACCCTCGGCCTGAAAGGTTTCACATCCGCGTGCTGGAGCCGATGGTGAATATGACCTATACGACGGATCAGAACAATCGCCTGATCACCCGCAAGGTTCACCACATGATCGGAATCCGTCTTCAGGACGGCTCCTTCATTAACTTCGTCTACAACCGCTATCTGGAGCACCTGGACGATCCCTTTCCCATCCGCCCGGAGGTGATCATCCCTCCGGGGACTTACCGTTATGGGGAATGGAGATTCCAGTTCACCAGTGATTCATCACGACGCCTGTACGGAAAGTTTCTCTATTCGCCACAGACTTTCTTCGGTGGATTTCGAAAGGACATCGACACCACCGTGGGGTTCCGAGCCACCAGCAAGCTATCCACCGAGGTGCGTTACCGGCGAAACGATGTGGATCTGCCCTGGGGGGATTTCCTCGTCAACTTGGGAACCTTTCGATTCGACTATTCCTTCTCACCCACGATGACACTGCGGAGCTTGTTCCAGTACAACTCCAGCATCCGTGAATTCAACAGCAGTATCCGTTTCCATTTCATCTATCGGCCCGGCAGTGATCTGTACGTTGTTTACAATGACTTGCGCGGCGACATGCCCGGGTTGGAACAGGTCAGAGACAGACAACTGGTCGTTAAGCTCAATTATTTGCTGAGTCGTTGAGAAGCACTCCATCTCGCGGTGGGGCCCTCCTACTCCCTGCTCTGTCAACTCGCTACTTGGATGGCACACCGACGTAGTCAGGATAATCGGGCTGATACATCTGGGACTCGATAAACGCTCTTAAATCTTCCGGTCTGGCTTTGGTGGCTAGATCCTGGCGATAAGCAACCTCTGCAGCGGCCGTGGCGATACTGGCAGAAGTTTCTCGAATCCGTCTCAGCGGTGGAAAGATAGACCCCTTGCTGAGATCTGAGTTGGAGACCTCACAGGCCAGTGCCTTGGCAGCGGCAAAGAACATCTCGTCGGTCACCCGAGTGGCATCGCAGGCGATCACTCCCAAGCCCACTCCAGGGAAGATATAGGCGTTGTTCCCTTGACCGGATACGTAGGTTTTCTCTTTATACTGGTAGGGTGGAAAAGGACTGCCACTGGCGAAAATTGCCCGCCCTTCGCTCCATTTGTATGCCTGTTCCGCAGTACACTCCGACTTGGAGGTCGGATTGGAAAGAGCAAAGACGATGGGCCGATCGTTAAGCTTCGTCATCGCTTCGATGATGGGCTTTGTAAATGTCTGAGGTTGCCCGGATACGCCAATCAAGACACTGGGTTGCAGTACCTTGATTGCTGTTAACAAGTCAGCAATAAACTCGTGGTCGTGAGCGTAGGGGACCTTGTGGTCCTGAAGCTTGTCGCGACTCTTGACAACCAACCCTTTAGAGTCCATGAACCAGCAATTCTCTTTGGCAGCTTGTTTCGACAAACCGTCGGAGATCATGGCAGCCACGGTCAAATCAGCGATGCCGATGCCTGCTTCTCCTGCACCCACAAAGAGCAGTTTCTGTTCCTTGAGTGATTGCCCGGTCAAGCGTAAGGCGGAATAGAAACCGGCCAGACTAACGGCAGCTGTTCCCTGAATGTCATCGTCAAAGCAACAGTACCGATCGCGATACTTCCGGAGGAGACGGAATGCGTTCCTATTGCTGAAGTCCTCTAACTGGATCAGCACGTTGGGGAAGACTTCGTTAGCCGCCTCCATAAACTCATCCATCAGGTTGTCGTAAGCTTCTCCCTGTAGGCGTCTCTGTTGCAGGCCGATATAAAGGGGATCCGAAAGCAACTGCTCATTCTCAGTTCCCACATCGATGGTGATGGGGAGACACATCGTTGGATCGATACCCGCGCAAGCTGTGTATAGGGCAAGCTTTCCTACGGGAATACCCATTCCATTGGCCCCCAGATCTCCCAGACCCAGGATCCTCTCACCGTCTGTGACCACGATAATAGCCACCTCCCGATGAGGCCAGTTCCCTAGTATTTTTGCCATCCTGCCCCGATCCTCCGCGGTCACATACAGCCCCCGGGGCCTTCTCCAAATATGGCCGTAGAGTTGACAGGCCTGGCCCACCGTCGGTGTGTAGATGATGGGCATCAGCCTCTCGATGTTTTCCATCACCACCCGATAGAACAGGTTCTCGTTCCGCTCCTGCAGCGCGGCCAGGTAGATGTACCTCTCCAGATCGTTTTCCTTGCGATCGAAGTTTTCAATGACCCGCAAGATTTGATCCTCTTGTGAAAAGATACGAGGAGGAAGGAGTCCACGCAGCCCGAGCTTTTCCCGCTCTTCCTCGGTGAAGGCAGTGCCCTTATTCAAGTCTGGACTCTGTAGAAGCTTGACGCCCGTGGGATAACCCATGGTGTATTCGTCATCGTGAAGCTTCTTTTGTCGCTGTGATGCTGTCATGCTAACCTCCGGTTTAGGGCGTCAGTAGTCTGCTTCATGAAAAATCTTCCTTCACTCTCCCAAATAAAGCAAGTCAGATGCCAACCTCGGTTCCTAATCTGGAGACGCAACAGGTCATTTAGCTGAGTTGGTGGGGTAACTCACCCAACCCAATGAGGAAGAGAGCGAATTCAACGGCAGGGGTAGAGAAAACCCCTGGAAGTCGGATCCTGGAAGGCCCCTCATCACTGGATCGTTCCTGCCGGCTAAGAACCCATGGCCTGGTAATTGCTGGACAAATCAGGGTATCCCCTCAAACAATAAGAGGAGAACGACACGTTGTGACAGGTGTTTGAATAGGGCTCCAATCCTTCAGGCCACGATAAACAGGATCGGTTGACCCGTCACCTGCAGAGACGACAACCTGTGAAAAATTGGCATCAGATAGAACCTGACCAGGTGCTGCAAGAGATGGGCAGCAGTGGCACCTCCGGTCTCACGGTCGAGGAGGCATCTGAGCGTCTGTTGCGCTACGGGCCCAACGAATTAGAAGAGCGACTGTCCAAGAGCCCGTGGCGAATCTGGTGGGAGCAGTTAACCGCCAGCCTGGTGTTGATCCTCATAGCTGCCGCCGCCATCTCATGGTGGCTGGGGGACAACAAAGATACTATTGCCATCCTCGCCATCGTCTTTCTCAACGCTCTGTTAGGTTTCCGTCAAGAATATCGTGCGGAGAAGTCCATGGCTGCTCTCAAGAAGCTGGCCGCACCGCGGGTCAAGTTGCGGCGGGCTGGTCGGACGAGGGAGGTTTCCGCACGACAACTGGTCCCAGGCGACGTGGTGCTACTGGAAACAGGCAACCTCGTTCCCGCTGACTGCCGGATTCTCGAGTGCAGGAATCTTCACATTCAAGAGTCGGCGATCACCGGTGAATCCCAACCGGTCGAGAAAACCGTCCCAGCTCTCACCGGCGAACAGGTGGCCCTGGCTGACCGAAACAACATGGCCTTCATGGGAACCATTATCACCTACGGGAGGGGCGAGGCGATAATTACCGAGACCGGAATGGAGACGGAGCTGGGACAACTGGCCAGAATGATCCAAACCATCAGGTCGGAACCCACACCCCTGCAAGTCCGATTAAGTCAACTGGCGGGCCTTTTGAGCCTCTTGGCCCTGGGCCTGGTGGTTATTATTGTCGCCCTGGGTTTACTAAGAGGCCAGGAACTTCAGCTGATCTTCTTGACTGCCGTCAGTATGGCTGTGGCAGCCATTCCGGAGGGGTTGCCCGCAGTAGTGACCATAGCCTTGGCCGTGGGGGCTCAGCGGCTGTTGCACCGTAATGCCCTGATCCGGAAGCTGCTCGCCGTTGAAACCTTGGGTTCAGTGACTGTCATCTGTGCAGACAAGACGGGTACCCTAACCCGAAACCGCCTGGTAGCCACCGTAGCCGTCACTACCGAACAGGGAAGCGACCTGGTGGAGCATGCTCTGGACCGGCAGACACCCTGGCCAGCTGACGCCGGACTGCAGGACGGCTCGCCATTGGCACTGCTCTTGACTGGAGGGGCCCTTTGCAACGATGCAGTGTTCGACGGTTCTAGCAAAAACGCAGGCGATAGCGGAGCGCTGGGAGACCCCACAGAGGTAGCTCTACTGGTGACGGCAACACAATTAGGCCTTGACCCTCACCGACTCAACGAAGCTTTGCCGCGGGTCAGTGAAGTCCCTTTTGATTCGGACTATAAGCGGATGAGTACCGTGCACAGAATTGAACAGGAACTCCCTCTGTTGGAGAAAGCCCTGAGCCGCTCTCCTTCTCAGGCGTCACCCAGTCGGCCCGCCTATATCGTGTTTACCAAGGGGGCTGTAGACCAACTCTTGGAGATCTCCTCAGTTATCTGGGTTAACGATCACCCGGAGGAGATGAGCCAGGAGTGGCGGGAGAAGATCACCCAGAGCCACGATCGACTGGCAAGCCAAGGTATGAGGGTTCTGGGGATAGCGTTTGGACCTCTAAGCGGGCCAGAGATCGAGAAAGCCCGGCGAGAGGAGCTGGAACGTGACCTGATTCTCCTGGGCATGGTGGGCATGATCGACCTCCCTCGTCCCGAAGCCCGCCAAGCAGTGGATGACTGCAGGAGCGCAGGCATCCGCCCCATCATGATTACGGGCGATCATGCCCTCACAGCTCAGTATATTGCAGGCCTGCTCGACATCAAGGACAGTGACCGCATCCTCACGGGCGTTGAACTGGACCTGCTCACAGACGAGCAGCTGGAATCTCGGGTCGGCGAGACCACTGTTTACGCCCGAGTCTCGCCGGCCCACAAACTCCGTATCGTGAAGGCACTTCAGAAGCAAGGCGAGGTGGTGGCCATGACAGGCGATGGTGTAAACGACGCACCGGCGTTGCGCAAGGCAGATATTGGAGTAGCCATGGGAATCGCTGGCACCGATGTGTCCAAGGAGGCGGCTGATATGATCCTGCTGGATGACAACTTCGCCACCATTGTGGCCGCCGTAAGAGAGGGAAGAGTCCTTTACGATAATCTCCGCCGGTTCGTTAAATACCTCACCAGCTGTAACACGGGTGAGATCTGGGTGATGCTGCTGGGTCCCCTTCTGGGTATGCCCTTGCCCTTGCTCCCCATACAAATTCTGTGGATGAACTTAGTAACGGACGGGCTTCCGGCTCTGGCCTTGGGAATCGAGCCGGGCCGTGCTGACAGCATGCAGCATCCTCCCAAGTCTCCCGAGGAGCGGATTTTCAACGTGGAAATGACGCGCGACGTGCTGAGCTTTGGCTTGTTTCTAGGGCTGGTCTCTTTTGCTTTCGGCTATAACCACTGGCTGTCGGATAACCCTGAGTGGCAAACCCTGATCTTCACCACCCTGACCCTGTCACAAATGTCCCTGGCCCTGGCCCTTCGATCCGATAAGGAGTCTTTTTTCCGACTGGGCTGGATGTCCAATCCGGCCCTGTTGGTTGCGGTTACCCTCACTTTTCTGTTGCAGATGGCCGTGGTCTACGTCCCTTTCCTACAAGGATTCTTCAAAACCGTACCCCTGTCTCCCGTGACCCTGATTTCTTGCCTATTGCTGAGCACGTCCGTCTTCTGGGCGGTGGAAACAAAGAAGTGGTGGACTCGACGCCACCTTCCGACTGCTCTGCACTCCCACTGAATTCTTGACCTTCAGTAGAGTACGGCAGCTACTCCTGCTGCAAAGTTCGGATGTACTCCACAAGGGCACCCAGATGGAGTAAGGTCGTGCGTTGCGTATAAGGGGCGTCCTGCAAATGCTCTTCGAAAACTCTTCCCCAGACGGGCATGACTGAATCACCGTGGGCCCGAACGGTCCTCGTCCCATCGACGGCCTGCATCACGTCGCGCGCTGGATACTCCCCTCCCTGTTCCCTGCTGAAGACTGTCAAGTCCGTTGGCCGAGGAATCAGGAATTCCGCTACCGCGCCATCTCCCTTGCCACTGGTCCCGTGGCAAGAAGCGCAGTGGCGCCTATACAGGACTTCTCCCTCGACAGGCCGCTCAGAACTACAACTTAGGGACACCATTGCTACCATGGGGAACAACAGCAACATTCTTACCCTGCACAAGACGGGAGACATGGAGACCTTTCTGCAGTTCAGCTCGAGCGCCACGGGGACCAATCATAGCGAACCCATCGTGGGTGCTCAAGTCGACGTCTGGGAGCCTTTCAAGAATCGGCCGCTTGCTTCTTGTGGCCCTCCACATTTCAGTCTACAGTGGTGCTGGAGGATTTGGATGCACCTGAGAAGGATCGTTATCGGAGTGGATTTCTCTGAAACCTCTTTGCTGGCAGTGGAAACAGCTTTCAGTCTTTCTCTAGAGAGTGGCGGGGTTTTCTACCTGGTTCACGTCCTTGAGCATCTCCCTTTCGACATGGCTGTGGCATCGGTGCCACACACGGGTGATGAACTGGTACAGGAGGCACTGGATAAGATTAGGTCTCTGGTTCCGGACAATCTACGGGAGGATGTCACAACTGAAGAGTTTGTCTTGACCGGACCCGTTGAGAAGCGGCTTTCAGAATTCGCCCTGGAAAAGGACGCCGACATGATCATTGTAGGAACTCATGGTCGGAAAGGAATATCGCGGGTCGTGTTGGGAAGCACCGCCGAACACTTACTCCGGGAGACGCCTTGCAAGGTACTGGTAGCAAAGCACAAGGTTACCCGCCCGGATGCCGAGTAAATCGGGCAGCATGAAGAGTAGCTGGCTGAAAACGAACTCTCTCAAGTACCCAATAGAACTACGTACACTCCGAGGTAGAGCATCAATAAGGCCACACCTGTGCGCCAATCGTGGCGACGAGCCAGGGAAAGTATCAGGATAGCCAAAGTCACCACACCTATTGTAGTCAGGGAGCCTCGAATCGCCGAGGAGGCCGTCACCCATGTCGGGCTCACCAGAGGTCCTATGCCGATGGAAAGGCTTGCGTCGACCATGGATGCGCCCAGCACATCACCCACGGCCAGATCTCGCTCACCACTCCGAATGGCTGTGATATTCACCAATAATTCTGGAAGGGACGTCCCCAGGGAGATGGCAAAAAAGCTCAAATAGTACTCGGGCACCCCCAGTAGTGTGGTGAGTTGTATGAAGGCCGAGATCGCTGCAGTTGATCCTGCTGCGACCACCGCCAAGGAGAATAGGGCTCGGAGCGCATGATAACCCTTGCGGCGGACGGGAATGGTCAAAGATGGCTCGCTAAACTGAGGACGATGGGCCCACACCAAGAGGGAACCCACCACCCAGGTCATCACGAGTAGCAACCCATCTAATCGGGAGAGGAACCCATCAGCCGCCAGCACAGCTCCCAGTCCCAAAGCCGCAACGGTCACAGCCCCTACCAGGGCAACCCGGCTCCGTCCCACCACAAACGCTCCTCCGATGAGTGGTAACAGTCCCAGAATCAGAGTGATCTGTGTGGCAGTAGAACCAATCGAGTCCCCCACGTTGATATCCCCATGATTCGCCAACGAGGCGACAATGGAGTTGGCAATTTCCGGAAGGTCGGTGCCCAGAGCCAGAAACGTCATGCCCATGAGAAAAGGGGGAACCCTCAGCTCAGACGCCAAGGCGGAAGCGTGATGAACCGCTCGCCGGCTCCCTATCATGGCGACGCCCAGGCCGACGATGATGACGACAGCCCAGCTTAAGAGCATGGCTTATCGCTTTCTGGGAAATGGGCGCAGGGAATTAATTCCTGCTCGAATCGATCCTCATTTCTACAGTACATGAACCTAACTCGTGGTTTGGCTAACACGTTCCACTCAAGTCATCCAGCTGCAGGCTCGGTGCATCCTCCAATCGATCCGGAATCAGCGGCTTGAACTCCTTGTCTGGGGTCAGTTCCTTTCTCTTCGCTCGGAGCTCTTCTGAAAGCGCCTGAGCTCTGTTGAGAATGTCAGTTGAAGGATTCGGTTTAAAATGCTCAATGACAGGAAGCATCGCAGTACCCGTTTTCTAGCCCTACACTACAAATCTCCTTTCCGAACTGTCAAGGATCACCTGGCTCAATAAGGGGGTAGAACTGCTGTCCCGCCAACCGTTATTTTCTCAATAGCTTCTCCCAGAATGCGGCGAGCCTTTTCTGCTGATTTGGCGTAACATAAGCAGAACACGGCAACAAGACACTGGAGTGGTGCCTGCAAGGACGTGGAAAGGGGTCTCATCTCGGAGGAGAATCATGGAGAACGGCAAGTATCGCGTTCCACCAGAGGATCTGAGGTGGAGGTGTGATCCGGAAAAATACAAATTCAGTTGCACCGACGAATTAACCCCTCTTCAAGAGTTTATCGGCCAAGACAGAGCCATTCGAGCCATTAGCTTTGGTCTGGGAATGGATAAGAAAGGCTACAACATTTTTGTCACCGGCCTCACCGGGACAGGCAAGGCCTCGGCCATCAAGACCCATCTGGAACGGATCGTGGCCTCGAAAAAAGACCTGGAAGACAACGTCAAGGACTGGTGCTACATCCACAACTTCAAGGATGGGGATAGACCTAATTTTTTGGTCCTGCCGAAGGGAAAAGGTAAACCTTTTGGAGACTCTCTCGAGGGCCTACTGCAGAGCCTGAAAAGTTTCGTCCTCAAGGTGTTTTCCGGGGAAGATTACGACAAGCAGAGAAGGGCTGTCACTGAGCAGCGGGACGAGCGGCGAAAAGAATTGTTGGGGCAACTCGAAGAGGAGGTGAACGAGCAGGGTTTTACCGTTCAGCCAGCTCCTCTGGGCCTGCAATTGATTCCCGTATTGGATGGGAAACCCTTATCTCAAAAGGACTCTATGGCCATGGAGGATGAGGAACGCGAAGCCCTTAAGGACAAACAACGAGAGCTTACCCTCGTAATCACTGAGAAGCTGGAACAAGTCCAGGCCCTGGAGAAAGAAATTGCAGAGGAACTTGAGAATCTGGACCTGAAGATCGGACAGTTCGCTATCAGCAAACCATTCAGTGACATCGAAGAACGGTATAAGAATTTCCCGGAAATACTCCAGTATCTGGGACAACTCAAGAACTATACGCTCAAACGCATCGATCTGTTTAGGGACTCAAAGGCCAAACCTTCTGTCCCTGAAGGACTCATCATCCCCGGAACTCCCAGAGAAAGAGACCCTTACTTGCCTTTCCGAGTGAACGTCTTCGTGGACAACAGCGAGACGATCGGGCCGCCGATCACAATCGAGCCCAACCCCACCTACGGCAACCTCTTCGGTAAGATTGAGCGCCGTCCCGTATTGGGCGCCTATACGACGGATCACACCATGCTCAAGCCCGGCGCGATCAATATGGCAAATGGGGGCTATCTGGTGGTGGATATCCGAGAGCTACTGATGAATCCAGGAGCCTGGGAAGGGCTCAAGCGGGTGATCAAGACCAACGAAGCCCGACTGGAAGATCCCTTCGAACAGTTCGGATTTTTAGCCCCTCAGGGCCTGAAACCCGAGCCCATACCCACCGATCTGAAGGTGATCGTGACCGGCGATCATAGGCTTTACCAGTTACTTGCCCTTTATGATGAGGATTTCTGGGAGTTGTTCAAGGTTAAGGCCGATTTTGACTACCAGATAGAGAGAACCGAAGAACATTTAGAGGCCTATGCGGCTTTTATCTGCGGCTGCTGCCTGACAGAGGACATACTGACCTTCGAGCGCGGAGCTGTGGCAAAAGTTACCGAATACGGTGCTCGTCTTGTGTCCAGGCAGGATAAACTCTCTTCGCGCTTTGGCTTGATCAAAGACGTGGTGGTGGAATCCTCCTATTGGGCAGAACAAGATGGAAGCGCAACAGTTA
>CBDUTA010000031.1:0-16630 GCA_965369785.1 uncultured bacterium | reverse complement strand
AATCGGGCTGCTGGCGATGGACAAAACCGGTCCATCCGCCTTCAATCTTCCCATCTGGTGGAGCCTCAACCGGAGCTACAGGGACGGAAGTCTCAGGAGACATATTGAGAAAACAGGCGGCCAGGGAGTGGTCATAGAAATCTGGGATGTGGAGCACCATCAACGGGGTTTTCTGGACCTGGAAACCGAGTCCCTGAGCATTCAAAATCTCCTGGGGGCCATTGAGAGATTTAACATCAAGCGCATCTGGAGCAGAACGGCCGAAAAATGGGACCCTGCACGCAGTCACGAATCTTTAGGAGACATCTTGCTGGCAGCCTCAACCGAGAAACTGGCCGTCATAACGGGCGGAGAGTATCGGGGCAAGGATGATCCTGTGTTGCTGGCCGTGGAGCCGCTGGCACAAGCCTTGAACCTGTTCATGCGCGACCATTTCTACCTCACTCAAGGAGACGGCCGGGGGTCACACTTCATGTTCCCGACACCGTTGGCCTTCCAAGATGCCATTGCCACCATCAATAGCCGTGCCGTGGCGGTAGCTGCCTGGATCACGATGGACACTTCCGGAGAAATCAGAGGATTCCAAGACGAGTTTGCCGACCCCAACTATGAAGCAGCACGGGATCGGGCTTATGAGCTCAACAAAGCCATTTGGGATGCGCAGGGAGGTAACTTCATTCCTGTGGGAGTGGGCAGCTCCAAAGTCGAGCAATCCTATCCTCTGGCTCAGACTCTGGCCCGAATCACGGCCCCCGATTCTGAATTTCTTTCTAAGCGAACCGTTTCTCGTGTCGAACCTGAACAACTGGTGGGGACATAATCTTATGAAAACTTCCACCCAAAAGCAGCCATCCGTCCAAAACTCCTCGAACAAAGGCACCCGCTACGTCTATCTCTTCAACCAAGTGGAGGAGGTGGAAAAAAAGGTGGGCGATGATTGGGACAAAGTACGGGGACTGCTGGGCGGTAAAGGTGCCAACCTGGCTGACATGACCCGACTCGGGGTCCCGGTCTGTCCCGGTTTTACCGTGACCACAGAGGCCTGCAACCTCTACCTCTCCGGAAACGGTTTCCCCGACGAAGTGTGGAAGCAACAATTGGCCGCCCTTACTGACATTGAAGAGGCTACGGCCAGTAAATTTGCTGATCCCACCAATCCCCTGCTGGTTTCCTGCCGCTCGGGTGCCAAGTTCTCCATGCCCGGCATGATGGACACCGTTCTCAATATCGGCTTGAACGATGAAGTGGCCCAGGCTTGGGTCGAACGAGGAGGCGACGAGCGCTTTGTCTACGACTCCTATCGAAGGTTGGTTCAGATGTTTGGCAGCGTGGTGCTGGACGCTCCGGATGAGTCTTTTGAAGAGGTCATCACCGAACGACGAGAAGCTGCTGGAGTCCGTAGCGATTCCGAACTTTCTGCACAGGATTGGCAAGTTACAACTGAACAGTTCAAGGATATTATTAAGACCCGAACAGGCAAAGACTTCCCCGTTGATCCCTATGAGCAGTTGAAGCTGGCCACCGAGGCAGTCTTTCGGTCCTGGAATGGCAAGAGAGCCATCGACTATCGTAAGGCAGCCGGCATTTCCGATGATCTGGGGACAGCCGTGAATATCCAAACCATGGTATTCGGCAACATGGGGGAAGACTGTGCGACGGGTGTGGCTATGTCTCGCAACGCTTCTACCGGAGAGCCTGAGCTGGAGGGAGATTTTCTGATCAATGCCCAGGGTGAGGACGTGGTGGCTGGAATTCGTCAGACCGAGCCACTGAGTGAGCTGAAAAGGCTGATGCCGGACGCCTACGCCGAGTTTGAGACGATTACACGGCAACTGGAGAAACACTACCGCAACATGCAGGATATGGAGTTCACCATTGAAAAGGGCAAGCTGTGGCTTCTCCAGACCCGGGACGGCAAGCGCACCGCCCAGGCCGAAGTGCGCATTGCCGTGGACATGGTCGAGGAAGGACTGATCAGCAAGGAAGAGGCGGTTAAGCGGGTGCAGCCCTCCCAGGTGGACAATTTTTTGCATCCTCAGCTCGACCCGGCTGCCCGCCAAAAGAGCCAGGTCATCGCTACCGGTCTCAATGTCTCCCCTGGAGCAGCCGTGGGCGTCGTCGCTTTCGACGCGGATACAACAGAACGTTGGGCGACCCAGGAGGGCAAGGAGGTCATCATGGTGCGGCCCGAAACCAAGCCCGACGATGTTCACGGGATGCTGGCATCCAAGGGCATCCTCACCAGCCGGGGCGGCCGGACCAGTCACGCAGCCCTGGTGGCACGTCAGTTTGGCACACCTGCCGTGGTGGGCGTGACCGAGTTGGAAATCGACCTGGAAGCTCGAAAAATGCAGGTCGGTGATTTTTCGATTCAAGAAGGAGATTGGATTTCACTGGACGGGGCCACAGGTGAAGTGTTTTTAGACCAGTTACCCACCGTGATTCCCGACTTTAACAACCCCTATCTGCTGAAAATTTTGGAGTGGGCAGACGAAATTCGCAGACTTCAAGTGTGGACCAATGCGGATTACCCCCGTGACGCCGAGCGAGCCCGCCAATACGGAGCCCAGGGGATTGGCCTGTGCCGAACCGAGCATATGTTTTTTGAGCCCAAGCGCCTGCCCATCGTCCAGCGGATGATCATGACCAAGGACAAAGCAGAACAAAGAGAAGCCATCGACAGTCTCCTGCCCATGCAACGGGAGGACTTTGAAGGACTGTTCAAGGCCATGGACGGGCTACCTGTTGTGATCCGCCTGTTGGATCCGCCGCTGCACGAATTCTTGCCCTCCTACGAGGAGTTGATCGAGGAACTGGCGGATTTGAAGATACAGCTCCAGAATCCGAAGTCACCCGGGGAAAAAGACTCGATCCAAACCCAAATGGACGAAAAATCCACCTACCTGGAGAGGGTGAAAGCCCTTCGGGAAGTCAACCCCATGCTGGGAACGCGCGGCGTTCGCCTGGGCATTCTGATCCCTGAGCTCACCAAGATGCAGGTCCGGGCCATCTTTCAGGCCGCCTGCACGTGTGCCCAGGCTGGAATCGACGTCCACCCGGAGGTCATGATTCCTCTGACGTCTCACGTCAACGAGCTGAAAGTTCAACAACTGGAACTGCAAAGCACGGCTCAAGAGGTGATGGCACGAGAGGGCGTCGAGATCAAATACAAGTTCGGCACCATGATAGAGACGCCGCGTGCGGCCCTTACGGCCGATGAGATGGCCGAGTTTGCGGAATTCTTCTCCTTTGGCACGAATGATCTGACTCAGACCGTTTTCGGCATCTCCCGTGATGACGCCGAGGCCGGCTTCCTGATTCATTACTTGCAGGAGGGTATCCTGCCCGAGAACCCCTTTGCTACCATCGATCGTTCCGGACTGGGAAAATTAATGGAAATGGCCGTTAAGCTGGGTCGCCAGAGTCATCCTAATCTGGAGATCGGCATTTGCGGTGAGCATGGGGGAGACCCGGCAAGTATTGCCCTGTGTCACCAACTGGGCTTCGATTACGTTTCCTGCTCTCCCTTTAGGGTCCCTATTGCCCGCCTGGCCGCCGCCCATGCGGTGCTTGATTCGTGACTTCGTGATAGCGTCACTTTGTGACGCCGTGAATTCGTGCTTTCGTGCTGTCGGTGAGTGTTTCGAAACCCCACTTAATTTTAACTAAGGCCTGTAGGGGCGCACGTCAGTGCGCCCCTACGCAACCAACCCGGATCAAGCGATTCTTGAGACAGTTTCGTCTGTGTGCTCCTACACTTCCGGAATTAATCCTAGGGAACTGTGTCGTACTAACCCGACATCACCACAGCACTTGCGCACGCAGTGCGCCGGCACGCAGTGCCGCCAGCACGAACTCACGAAAGCACAGCGGCACGCAGTGCCGCTTAGGGTAAGGCTTTCAAAAATTCTCGAGCTATGTAAGGGTTTTTGGGCACCTTGTGGTCGATAAGAATAGCTTTCGGCTCGATTTCCTGGCCATAGAACTTCTTGATGGCTGTATCATCCGCTCTCAGGCTGGCGCCTTCCAGCGAAATTCCGGCAAAGAGACCTTTGGACCTGGCGTAGGAGTATATCTCCGCCCGCAAGGTAATGTCCGTGGTCGCTTCTACGCTTCTTCCCACGGGTCCGGCGGCCACACTGGCATCTCCACCCAAGGTGAACTTACGCCCCAACAGACCCTGTATGCTCTTGTCGGTCATCAGGAACAAGACCATATCCGAGGACTGGGCACCAATCTGAAACCCGAAGCTCCCTCCGGACAGTTTGACGAAAGAGAGTGGACTCCATTTCCCCTTCTTTCCCTTGCAACTGGCAATTCCATTCCCGTGCCGCCCCCCGAAACCGAAAGCAGCCTTGATGACGTGGGGAATCACCACCACACATTGGCATTTCTCTAAAAGCCTTGCGGGCACACCGCCATCCTTGGATTTGATCAGCGCCCCGTACACACTGGTGGCTTCTTCCACTCGATCTACGAACTTATCCCCAAAAAGAGGGAGGGTAAGACAGGCGACAAGCGGAATCATCACACCCAAGGTCGAGACTCTGTTGTTTTTCATGGTCGGGCTCCTCTCCGAAATGGCCTTACAACCAGTATACGAAATCGAGGAGCCCTGGTGGGCTACCCGCCGAACCAAAGCCTCAAGGCGAACACAATGATGGTTATTGTCACCACTCTCTTGATCCAGGCATGACCCTTGAGGACCGTAAGCCTGACACCAACAAGCCCGCCCAATACCATACCCGCCCCTAAGGCCAGCCCGATGGTCCACTGCACTTTGTCCTGCCAGGCAAACATTCCCAGCGAAATCAGAGTAAAGCACAGCACGCTGAGCACCTTGACCGCATTGCCCCGCACCAGATCCAGACCGGCTAAGCTCGTCGTGGCAAGGATTACAAAGCCCACACCCGCCTGAACAAAGCCCCCATAAACTCCCGAGAGAAAAAAGCCCATTGCCAATACAGCCACCACTGGAGTCTGGGAAGAACCGGCGGCCTTGAGTTGGGTCTCCTTTAGAGGATCCCAGAGAGTCCACAGGGTCACGGCAACCATCAAAAACACTAAGATATTTTGAAAGAGTTCATCGCCCACCCAGAGAGCAGCCCAGCTTCCCAGGATGGCGCCAACCGAGGCCGGTAAAGCCGCCCACAGCAGGTAGCTCCAATCGATCATTCCGTGGCGACGAAAACCCCATACCGCTCCCACATTCTGAAGCACGACGGCGACCCGGTTGGTCCCGTTGGCCACGGTGGGAGGAAGACCCAGGAAAATCAGTACGGGAAGGGTCAGGAAAGAACCTCCGCCGGCCACCACATTCAGGGCACCCGCTACTGAACCCACACCAAAAAGTAAGAAATAGCTGCTCCAGTGTTCCATCTTTGTCCTCAGTGCTGGGTTATTGTAGCGGACTCTGAGAGAGAAGGGTTCAGTTTTGTTATGATTGAATCCCGCAGTCAAGGGGTTTCAAAAAAAGGAGATGGCGGATGTCCAAGAACCTGGGAGCAACTTTACCGGAAGACCTTTTGGGTTTTCTCTCCAGTACAGAGCCCGGCGAAAAATTCAAGCAGGTTATTCTTTTCTCTACCACCGATGAGGGTGGTTGGCCACGCCACGGCTTACTCAGTCCTCGCGAAGTGGTCGCCAAAGATTCCAACCGGCTTCTTCTCCTCCTGTACAGCAACTCTCAGAGTACGGCCAATCTGCAGCGGGAGGGAAAGATTTCCCTCGTTCTGGTCAATCCCAACATGAGTTACTACGTTTCATGCACTGCTCGCCCCCTCGAACCCTTGCCCGACGCACCCAACGAAACACTTTTCGAGTTATCCGTGGAAAAGGTCTGGGAAGATTCCTTGACCACGGCAAAGATCTTGACGGGAATCACTTTTGAAGGCTATGACCCGGGCATGACCCAGGAAAACCGGAAAATCGTATTTCAACAGCTCGTGGAAATGTGAGGGGATGAAGATAACCTGACCACCTAACCGCCTGACCGCCTGACCACAGCCGGCAGACCGGCTGAAATTCTAAATCCCAAATCTCAAATTCCAAACCTGACCTGGAACCTGAAACTTGGAATCTGGAACGCGCGCGGAGCGCGCTCTTTACATTCCTTCGTGGCCCATGCCTTCTGAGCCTCCCATTGCGGGCGGTTTGGAATATTCATCGAACATAAAATTAAAGAGTTCCGAGTCCCCATCCTGAGCACCTGGAAAATTCAGTAAGAGGGTGAGGGTTAAAGGAAACTCAACTTCCCGATCCAGTTCAGCCATCAGCATCCCTTCCTCTTTACCAACTTTCAGAGGAATGCCGGGTGGGTCGGGAAATTCTCCCCAATGAAGGGTTCCCGACGCTTGCATCGTTGTTCCACGATCCAACGGCATAGTCATGGCATCGTATAGATAGACCCGAAACACTCCTGGTGAGGTCAATGTTCCTTCCAGATGATGCACCTCATCCAGGGCCATAAAAAAAACACCCCCATGTTTGGGATCGTGATCACTGTGCTCCAGACCCTGTCCCTGAGAAGTCTCCAGTCCTTCCATACTGCCGGTCATACCGCCCTCCGCAGGGCTGTTCTCAGTCGCTGGAGGC
Organism: uncultured bacterium; assembly: GCA_965369785.1. GTDB lineage: Bacteria > Acidobacteriota > UBA6911 > RPQK01 > JADFOI01 > JADFOI01. The sequence continues at coordinate 10,036 of CBDUTA010000031.1, read as the reverse complement.
TCCCCCACCTGGCAGGACAGAAGAAGAAACAAAACACAGAACACAACGGGAGATAGGGAGTGTCCATAGCTTCTATGCATAGGACCTCCGTTTCCTTTCACTGATCAATGGGTTTACCTCTAGTCTTCTCCGGCTCCTGACTCCTCAATAGCAGACGACTTGGAATACTCATCGAAAATAAAATTAAAGAGTTCAGGTTCGGTATCGGGTTGACTGCCTGGAAAACGCAACAAAAGGGTGAGTGTTAAGGGAAATTCGACTTCCCGATCTAGTTCAGCCACCAGCACTCCCTCGTCTTCCCCAATTTTCAAGGGGATGCCCGGAGGATCAGGAAATTCTCCCCAGAAAACGGCCCCCTCCGCCTTCTTCACTCTTTCAGGATCCAGGGGGCGGGTCCGCGCGTCGTAGATATAGACCTGGAACATCCCGGGTCCAGTCAGTGTTCCTTCCAGATGATGCCTAAAATCCAGCGCCATAAAGAAGATACCACCATGCTTGGGATTGTGATCCATATGCTCGGGACCATTTCCCGGAACAGTGGCCACATTAGAGGACTGTCTTTCCGTGCCTTCCCTGCTGCTCTCAACAGCTTCAGATCCCCCCTCCTCGCAGGACACAAATACAAGAAGTGCACAGAGCACCCCTCTGGACATCAGATCTCTATAATCTTGACGCTTTTGATTCCCCATTGTTTTCATTGCTCTTAAAAAAAAGACGGATCAGCTTGCCCACTCCGCCTGGCCGCTGACCTGTCAGGCGTATTCAACAAACCCGCCCCGGGCACGAAATTCCTGCAAAAGGGGTTCCAGTTCCTCCCCCACCCCTCCCCGATCGAGCCAAAAAGCGTCATAGAGCCGAATCTTGCGCATATTGCGAAACTCCTTCCGAGTCCGCTCCAGGAACTGATTCCGGGTGCCATCCAACTGAGAGTCCAGATAGCGCATGTAGAGTTCTTCACAGGAGAGTTCCAGTATCGATTTCTCCGGGCTCCTGAGTAGAAAGAATTCGCGCCGGTTCATGTTAGATCTAACCTGCCAGTGAGAGCAGGGTCCTTCGTACCAGGGCTTCAGTGAGAGACACCTTGTAACCATTCTTAGCCAGTGGTTGGGCACGCGAGACAGCAGTCCTCCCGACATCCCCGGCAAGTTCCGGCGTGATTCTCTGCCCCTCCAGAATGCGCTCCACATCCGGCAGATGCCAGGGAATGGGAGCCACCGCACCCAGGACAACTCTGGCCTTTCGACAGATCCCGTCATCGATCTCCAGAACCATGGCGACGCTCAGAACGGCGTGAGTCCAAGCCTCACGGTCCATAATTTTCGCGTAAGTGCTCTTGACCTTTTGCCGGGCTTGAGGCAATTCAATCTCAACCAGGACTTCATCAGGCTCCAGAACGTTTTCCCGGCTGACATCTTCTCGAGGCAAGACGAAGAATTCCGAGGCAGGGACGACCCGCTCTCCACGGGGGCCGACAATCCGAAACCGCGCTTCCAAAGCCATCAATGCCGGCGCCGTATCCGAGGGATGAACAATGAAACTGGGGCCCCCTCCGAAGATGGCATGGAGCTGGTTTTGACCCACGACCGAGTAGCATCGATCACCACCATGCTTAAAACAGGAAAATCCCTGCCGAAAGTACCAGCACCAGGGCCGCTGGCAGATGTTTCCCGCCAGGGTCCCTACGTTTCGGATCTGGGGCGTGGCCACCGCACCGGCAGCTTCGGCAAGAACCGTGTACTGAGAGCGTATGAGAGGATGCTGGCTCAACTCCTCCAGGGTTACCAGACCACCGATGCGGACCCCCTGGGAGTGCGATTCAACTTTCTGTAGACCTTCAAGATCCTTGAGATTCACCACCACATCGGGAGCCACAAGGTCATCCTTGATCATTCCCAGCAAGTCGCTTCCCCCTCCTGCCAGGGAGGCGGTCTGTTGCTCCTCGACTGCCTTCTGCAATAAGGCCACCACTTCTTGACGATTCTTGGGACTAACGTTAGTGAAACTCTTCACGATAAGGCTCCAATGATCTTGTCACGGGTGATGGGAAGTTCCTTGATCCGTTTTCCTATGGCATTAAACACGGCATTGGAGAGGGCTCCTACCACGGGAACGATGGGAGGTTCTCCCACAGCCTTGGCACCGAAAGGACCATAGGCGTCTTCGGTCTCTACGAAGTGAACCTCAACGTTCGGGACATCGACATGGGTCATCACCCGGGCTCCGTAATAACCGGGATTGAGAGGCACACCGGTGTTTTCATCATAGAGCAGTTCCTCGTGCAGGGCCATGCCCAGACCCTGAATCACTCCCCCCTTGACCTGACTGGCGGCTGTGAGCGGATTAATAATGCGACCACTGTCATGCATAGCCAAATACTTTACGGCTCGAACACCCCCGAGTTCGGTGTCCACCTCGACTTCAACAAAATGAACGGCAAAGCTGTATCGGACCATTCCCTCCAAACGCGGCGTGGGAGTGGATTCTGCGATCAGTACCTGATCGCCCTGTGGAGGACCGTTTGCGGCAAGCTGTTGCTTGAGATCCTTGGCCGCTTCCACAATGGCATGACCAGTATGGGAGGTGGTCCGACTTCCGGACTCCCCTACCGAGTAGGGGGTGCGGTCGGTGTCCCCCGAGATGACCTGAACCTTGTCAAGATCGATCCCCATGGCCTCAGCCGCGATAAGGGCCATCGTGGTTTTCGCGCCCGTACCGATATCGGTCACGCCCACATGAAGCCAAAGGAGTCCTCCGCTATCCAGGCGCAAAACCGCGCTGCTTCTTCCCACCGAGGCCCCAAACCCCCCGGCGGCCAGACCAATACCTGTCTTGATAGGACCCTGCTGAGACCCGGCAGGATGCCATCGCTTCTTCCACTCAAACAACTCGGCTCCCTTACGGATACACTCCAGAAGCCCTGAACTGGTGTAAGGGGTACTGTCGCGGAATTTCCGGGTGACGTTTTTTAGGTAAAAGTCTACGGGATCGATTTTCAGCTGATGTGAAATGTCATCCAAAATCGATGCAATTCCGAAAACTCCCTGAGGATAGGGAGGACCCCGAAAGTTGGCAGATACGGCCGTGTTGGTATAGGCGGGATAGACTTCTGTCTTCACGTTCGGGCAACGGAAGTACTCGACTCCTGAGATCCCTCCACCGCTCTTTCGATAGGCTCCCATACCGCTATACCCGCGCATCTGAATGGACTGCAGGGTACCATCCTTGAGAGCTCCTACTTTGTAGTTCTGGCTGGTTGGCCAGCGCCCGTGCACGCACACAAAGTCTTCCTTGCGGCTCAACTCCAACTTGACCGGGAGTCCCGTTTCTTTGGCCAGCTGTGCCGCCATCAGATCAGAATCCTGGCACTGGTTCTTGTTGCCAAATCCGCCACCCATGTACTGGCACACCACACGGACCTTCTCCAGAGCCAGGTTCATATCTTTGGCGATATCCCTGTGACAGTTGGCAATCCCCTGGGTGGGAGTCCACACCGTCAGCTTATCCCCTTCCCAATGGGCCAGGGCCACGCGAGGCTCCATTTGGGCATTGTTCACGTGCTTGGACACGTAATGATCTTCCAAGACAATGTCTGAGGCGGCAAATCCTCTTTCAACATCGCCGCGCATATAGGTTATCGGTTCTCGTTTCCCCGGTTCCGTAGTTCGAAAACTGATAAGGGGTGAGAGATTTCCGCCCGGATGAATCTCCGTGGCTCCCGGCTGCAATGCTTCTTCAGCGTCCAACACAAAATCCAGCAGCTCATATTCGACGCGGATCAACTTGAGAGCTTCCTCGGCCAGATGGCGATTGGTGGCGGCCACGGCCGCCACGGCATCCCCCACGAAACGAACGGGATTGTTGAAAAGATAGCGCTTGTTGACCCGATCGCCGCTGGACCAGACCAACCGACAATTCTCATGGGTCAGGATAGCCTTCACACCCGGTGCAGCCAGGGCTCGAGCCACATCGATGCGGAGGATTCGGGCATGGGGATGGGGACTTCTCAGCACACGAGCATAGAGCATACCGGGAAGCTGAACATCGGCGCTGTAAGTCGCCCGTCCGGTGACTCTCTGCAACCCATCGATTCGTGGAGTCGAGTGTCCGACCGTGTTGAGTTTTTCAACCACGACTGCCTCCCTTTCCGGAGGTGGCCAGAACAGCTTCCAGATAACGGTTGAAATTGGAACAACGGCAAATGTTCCCTGCCAGGGCCTGACGGGCTTCTGCCTCGGTGGGACTAGGATTTTGATTGAGTAGAGCTCTGGCCGACATCAATTGCCCGGAGGTACAAAATCCACACTGAGGACCGTCATGTTCGATAAAGGCCTCCTGCAGCGGATCCAGTTGATCTCCCTCTGCTAACCCCTCGACCGTGGAAATTTCCTTGCCCTCAGCCCAGACAGCCAAATAACTACAAGCGTAAAGAGATTTCCCATCCAGCAAAACCGTGCAGGCTCCGCACTCACCCCGATCGCAGCCCAATCGGGTCCCGGTCAGACCCAGGTGATCTCTTAAAACCTCGGCCAGAGTCCAGTGATCTTCCACCTCCAGACGGTGGTCTTTACCATTGACCTTGAGATGGACTTCCCGGCCTCTCTCTTCAGCTGTCTGAGGCTGGGAATGGAGAATCGGCGTCTCCAGCGCAGGAATAGCGGCAGCGGCGGCCATACCTGTCCCGCTTCGTTCCAGGAATGAACGTCTTGAAATGGGTTTCATGCTATTGCCTCATAAATATGTGGAGTGTTACCTAGTGCCACTTACCCTATACAACCTTCCACCTTATTGTAAACCTATTATCTGACGGGAGAAATGAGGGGAACTCAGCCGGGATTTTGCATCATCCCGGCTAACGTTTTGGGGTCGGGGAAAGACCCCGCTTCAAGTTCCAGGCAGAGGGATCCTCCAGGTAACGCTGCACTTCCTCTGACGAGGCTTCAGAGAGCAGACCCAGGGCCTGTCCGATCTCTAAACAGGTGGCAAGCCCCACCAGAGAATGCACCGTAACACCCATTTCCGCCAACCTCTGGGCACCCTTTTGTTCCCGGTCCACGATCACCAGACAGTCAGAAATCGTACAGCCAGCCGCTCGAATCCCTTCGATGAATCCGATTTTGCTCCCTCCATCGGTCATGAGATCTTCGACCAAGAGGACTTTGCCCTGGGCGATCCCTTCCAAGAGTTGCCCACCGCCATAGTCCTTACGCTTCTTTCGAACGTAGACCAGGGGTTTGTTCAACTTTTCCGCCAGCCAGGCAGCGAAAGGAATTCCGGCCGTCTCGCCTCCAGCCACACAGTCACATTCGATTTTTCTCTCCTGACACAGGTAGCGGGCCAATCCAATCAAAATATCACGGGTGCTGGGAAAAGAGATCAGCAAGCGACAATTGATGTAAATGGGAGCGAAATCCCCCGAAGCGAGCCGAAAGGGTTCTTGTTCGTTCACCTGGACCGCTTTGTGGCGCCATAAGAACTGGCTGGCCATTTCAGCAATTTTTCTATCCATCTCCTTACGAAGCTTTTCCTCCATGGTGAAATCCTACCGCGTCTGTAAGAAATCGGCCAGTCTGGGGATCCCCTTTTCCCTGAGAATCTGCATCAATCCCCGGTTGGTGAGCCGGACCAGGGAGGGCCCTCGGTAAATGAGACCCGTGTAAACCTGCACCAGGGTAGCTCCCAGCTCCAAATACTCCCAGACCTCCTGAGCAGGATGTTTTTTTGGATCGCAGCCAATACCGCCGCAGGCAATGATGGGGAGGCGGCCGCCAGTCCGACGGAAGACTTTCCGGGTCATTTGCTGAGCATACCCCTTGAGAGGTCGTCCGCTGAGCCCCCCGACGGGAAACTTTTCCAGTTCGGCGGTCGGGCTTTTCAGATTCTCCCGTCTCAGTGTCGTGTTCGCGATCACGAACCCATCGATACCATGCTCCTCGGCCAACCCCAAGAGAGGGTCCAGTTCCCGATCCTGAAGATCCGGAGAGAGCTTCACCAAGACGGGTTTCACCCGTTGCGGAATGGCCTGTTCGGCTCTGATCTTCTTCAGCTCCTTCAAAAAAGGCTCCAGGATTTCCGGGTCTTCAAAAGTCTTTCCTTCAACGGTGTTGGGACAACTCAGATTCAGGGTAATAAAATCAGCCAACGGGTAAAACCTGCGGAAGTCCTCCAGAAAATCTTCCATGGCTGCTTCTCCTGCAATCTCAGGGTCGGCCGTCTTGACCAGATTGATTCCCGTAGGAATCTGAAATTGTCGGTTTCGGAGTCGCTTGTGGATGATTCTGGCCCCGTCACTGTTCAGACCTAACCGGTTGATCAGGCCCCCATCCTGGGGAAGTCTGAATAGAGTCGGAGAAGGATTTCCGGGCCAGGGTTGCAAACTGATGGATCCCACCTCCATATGTCCGAAACCCAGGGCGACCATGACCTCGTGGAGTTGGCCCTGTTTGTCGAATCCGGCAGCCAGGCCCAGGGGAGTCGTGAAGTCCAATCCCCAGACTTTGACGCCCAAGACTTCACACTGGGTGTGGTAGATCTGACTCAGGAGGCGGCAAGCCAGGGAAGATTGGGAAAAAGTGTCTCCTATCCGGACAGTCTGTCTATGAACAAACTCCGGATCCAGAGCAAAGAGCAGGGGCCGTACAAGCTTATCGTAAAGCAACTTCGGTACTCTATTGTCCTCGAATTTTCTTCCCGGTTCAAGAGCGGGTGTTTTCCTTGGTCCCTAGCCCAACACCTTCTTCACAATCGACTTCACCTTACCCTCATACCGTTTCACGATCATCACCGGGGCCCGGGAAAAGCGGGCCACCCTCTCGGCGATTTCGCCAAAGATGACATTGGAAAAGAGGCCCTCTTCGGAGACCCCCAGAACAATGAGATCATAGTCCCCTGCCGTCCGAGCTAGTCCGGATGCCACTTTTCCAGCCTCGATGATCGTTCGTTTGGCGCTGGAACCCAACTCCGTCTCTTGGATGGTTTTCTCGATCCACTCACGGGCCTGGTTCCTCTCCTCCTGGCTTGCTCCTCGAGGGACCACATAACAGCTCGTCACCTCCGAACCATATTCGGATTGATAAATGGAAACCAGCTTGGCAGCCAATTGTGCATGGAAGCCTCCTGCCGTAGGAACAAGAATTCGATCCAGTGAGAGATCCTCCACCAGTTTCACGGTAATTAAATCACAGGGGGCGTGGTGAACCACCTTGTCGGTCACTTCCCCAATGATTCGATCTTTCGTCGTGGTGTACCCTTTCCATCCCATCAGAATCAAGGAGGCCTTTTCCTCTTCTGCTGTGCGCAATATCCCGTCGTAAACGCGGTGGGCAATCCGAATAGCCGATCGCGTAGGGATCTGCACACTGTTGCCATATTGGACGGCCTGCTTCAGGAGCGGGGTCTTGTGATGGACAAAGCGCATCCCTTCGTGAATGGGAAGACTCTGGGGTACATCGATCACCCCCAGAACAATAATTTCCCCCTTATGTGCTTTGGCTACGGGGGCAGCAAGCTTCATCAAGGGAATGACGTGGTCGGGATTATGCAAGGGTATCAGGATGCGATAGTCGTATTCCTCGGTTTGATCTTGCTGCCCAACTTCAAGGACCTGAGGCATCTCCGGGGCCACTATCTTCTCAAAATGGACAAAGTAGATAAACAGTCCGATCAGAAGCCATGCAATGGCGATGTACCACGACCAGACATTAAAATTGTACTGGTAAAAGGCCAGCAGCAGATTGAGCACAATGGCAACAATAGGGGTCACCGGATACCAGGGAACGCGAAAGCCGGCTTTGACTTCGGGAAACTTTCGGCGAAGTGATATCAAAGAAAGATTCACCAAGGCAAAGGTCAGCAGAAACATGACGCTGGCCGCCGATCCGATGATGTGGATCGGAAAGAGGACGGCCATGACCAGCATGATGGCCCCGGTCACGGCTACGGCGACGTGGGGAGTGCGGCGAGTCTGATGAATGGAGGCGAGGGATACGGGCAGCATCTTGTCCCGGCCCATGCAAAAAGCCACCCGGGAGGAGGCCAGTATGGTGGCGTTCAATGCCGAGAGAGTTGAGAGCAAGCCTCCGAAGATGATGAGGGCCACACCAAAAGAGGGCATGAAGCTCTCAGCCGCCTTCACAATAGCGGTTTCCTGATACTTGCCCAGAAACTCCCAGGAACTCCCTGTCTCGGGGACGATGGCCCCAATGCACACCACTACGATGAGCAGATAGAAGACGACGGTCACGGTCAGCGCAATCATGGTGGCCCTGGGAATGGTTTTTTTGGGCTCCTTGATCTCCTCAGCCACGGTCGCGATCAAGTCATATCCTTCAAAGGCAATAAAAGTGAGTCCCATGGCCAGCACAACGCCACTGAACCCCTGGGGTAAAAAGGGCCTGAAGCTTGATACCGCCTGGGTCGGAATATCCACGATCTGCTTGAGACCATAAAAGATAAAAATGGCCAGGATGATCATCTTGGCCACGGTGAGAAAATTTTCCAGTTTCCCCGTCAAAGCGGTGCCCCGCATGTTGATCAAGATCACAGCCACGCCAATGGCAACAGTCACCAGAATGAGGGCCATCCCATCACCCAAGACTCCAAAGGCCGCCTCGGAAAGAAAGGGGAAGTAGCGGTGGAGGAACTCCCAGAAGTAACTACCGAAGCCCAGAGCGTAAAGACTACAGGCAATCACGTAGCAGAACCAGAGCATCCAGCCGGAGACAAAACCCACCGGGCCGGGGAAGGCTTTTCTGATGTAAGAATAGCCTCCGCCGGATTCGGGGTAAGAGGACGCCAATTCGGCATAGCTCAATGCCGTCAGAAGGGTCACAAATCCATTTAAGATAAAGGCAAGGAGTGCCGCCGGACCTGCCACCCCGGCCGCAATTCCAGTAAGGACAAAAATCCCGGCCCCAATCATGGCCCCGATGCCAATCATGGTGGCGTCAAACAGGCCAAGATCTCGTGCGAAGGCTACTTCGGTATTGTTGTTATTCTTCCCGTTCGCTTTCGCCATGCCGCCTGAAAAGTGTAACAAACAAGCAGGCGCTCAAGTGAAACCCGACCCGGGTCTTCAGGGAATGAAGTGACCTGTGGGGACGGGCCTAATGATCGGCTTCTTCCGGTGGCTCAAATTCAGGCTTTTCCTGGCCGCGGTGACACATAAAACAGGTAGCCCTGGGTGCGTTGTTCCAGGTAAAGACCTCACTGTTGAGGTTTTGCACCATTTTAATCATGTTGCGGGCCCGCCTTTTTCCTTCTGTCTCCTTTGCGAAATCCGGTGGTTCGTGACAAAACGAGCATTCCACACCCAATCCAGCGTTGAAGGCCTGCATAATGGGGCGCAAATCTGCTGCCTTCTCTACCTGCAGAATCTGGAGATTGGTGGGCGGATGGTCAAAAGCAGTCCCTCGCCGCCGACCTTCTTCATTGGCCCCCTGCTGGGCCAAGAGACTCAGACCCATGAGCAGAAAAAAGCAAACGATCAGTGATGTGAATCTTGAAGTTTTGTACACTCAGTGCCTCGTTTCCTAAATGCGGTAAAGTTTGTGAGCAGGGCCCTTCCCGTCAGAAGGGAAATCATAACCCCTCAGGAGAGGGGATTTCAAATAAAACAGGGGTGAACGGAATGATCCCAGGCCCTCAAGGGGACCTCATAGGGCCAACCGGTGGTTTGCCACCGGTTGGCCTCTACACCAGTTTTAGCCTTCGTTGGGAAAGTCCATCTCAGCAAGATAAGAGGCGACGGCCACCCAGTGCTCGTCCACCTGCCAACCGTCCCGGTCCATTTGATCTTCCGGGCTTGGAGCCGATACGGGTGCAACCTGCTGAGGAGTGAGGTAGGTGGGACTCGGAAGTGGAGTCGCTGTTACCTGAAGGGACCTGCTCCACCAAGGGGTACTCTGTGTTTCCTGACTTCTAAGTTGTTTCATCTTCAAAATCCTCCTTCTACGCCCTCTATCGTGTCCGACACCACTAAGTAAAAGCAAAAAAAGTCGGACATTGATATAAATCCGGATAAAACTGATATTTCCCATTG
>CBDUTA010000030.1:0-16701 GCA_965369785.1 uncultured bacterium | reverse complement strand
CCCTAAAACAGCTCCCACCGTGCAATAAAAGATACCTCTCGCCTATTCTTTCGCCGTTCTTTTCGGATTCGGCACCTGAGGTGCCTCCCACGTTTCGGAAGTCTTTGCAATCTTAACCAGCGGGCCAGCCACCGGCTCGCCCGAACATCAATCTAAATAGGAAGTGCGGGCCGGATATCGATAGTATTCCACTTTTTGATCGGGATCCTGATTGGTATTCACGTAGACCCGATTGCCGCCCGTTATGGTCATGAGCACCGGAATATCCTTGATCTCCATGGGATCGACGGTCAGAAGATCCTTGCCCAGGACGACCAGGTCGGCAAACTTTCCAGCCTCAATGGAGCCCTTTACATCATCTTCGAAGAAGGTCCAGGCTGAGGTGATGGTCACTGCGCGAATGGCCTCCTTCAGAGTCAACCGCTCTTCCGGCTGATACACCTTCCCTGATTTACGTACCCGGTTGACTGCCTCCCAGATGGTAAAGAGTGGACCGACCGGGGCCTGGTCGCTGCTTAAGATCACCGGGATGCCGGCATCTCGGTAGGTGGCCACCGGCCTGGAGCCTAGATGGGGCCGCTTGGGATCGACGCTTTCTGTCTCTTCTGCGTCATCGGCCGTATGGTAGATGCGGTTCACCTGTAGGTCGGCAATAATCCCCAGCCGTTTCATGGTGTCGATATTCTCCTGGGTTGGGTAAGGGATATGGGTAAAGACATGCCGGGCATCTTCTCGAGGATAGAGGCGGTAGGCTTCTTCCAGAGCCGCGCTCACATAGTCGAAAGTTTCTGGAGTGGTGATGTGTACATAGAGTTGCCATCCCGCTTTGTGAGCCTCGATGAGGACTTTCGTTCCTTTTTCTGCCGGTACAATGTAGGGTTTAGCTCCGGGGTAGCCCTTGTCCATGCTCAGTTTGAAGGTGCCCACCCGGAAGAAATCGTTTTTAAAGGGTGGTTCAAAGAGAAGACCCTGGATCAGGTCAATACACGCTTCTGCAGAGAGGGCCCGAACAGGAATTCGGATCATTAAATTGACCCGAGCGGGCAAACCTTCCTTGCGATTGGCTACCCGTTGAAAGGCGTGTTGAATGGGCTGATTGTTGCTGGCCATGGCCGGATCCGCAAAGCTGGTGATCCCATAGGGGATGACATCGGCCTCAAGGGATCGAGCAATATTTTCCTCTAGAATGTCCGTCGACCAGACTCCTAACGACTCCCGCAGTAAATGGGCAGCAGAACGTCCCTTCATGACTCCGGTGGGAGTACCCCTTCTATCCGTTTCAAACTCTCCCATCAACCCACTTTTGTAAGGCTGAGGAGTTCGCCGATTGATGTTAGCTTTGTCCAGGCCCACACTGTTGGTCACATACACGCCATCCGCCGCAAAGGTTACAATGACCGGGTTATCGGGAGAAACCGGGTCCAAATCATTCTTGTTGGGCCAGCGTTTCTCCTTAATTTGAAGTTCCATTGCCGGGCCAAAGGGAATCCATACCAGCTCACCGGGCGAGGCGGCGTCCACCTCTCGACGGACAATGTCTACAATCTCACCAATGGAGCCAGCCTCACCCAGCTCCCGGATGGCAGAATTGGGAGCCTCTCCCACAGGCCAGGCCAGGTGAAGATGAGAGTCATTAAAGCCGGGCAAAACGGTTTTGCCTTCCAGATCCATTTTCTCGGTCCCGGTACCGGCTAAGGCCAGGACCTCGCCATCTGATCCCACCGCAACAATGCGACCATCCTTGATGGCCACCGCCTCAGCAATGGAAAAATCCTCATCCACGGTGACGATTTTTCCGTTGTGCAATACCATATCGGGCGCTAGAACATCAGGCACGCTCGGCGTACAGCTGCCCATAGCGAAAAGGCCCAGAAAGACGGATATACGGCTGACCGTTGCTTTTGTAAATTTCATGATTCCTCCCCGTACAAAAATCATAGCACAACCCCAAAAGTGAAAAAACCATTGAAATCGTTCTGTTGGGTTCTCGTCCAAGGAGTAAGTTATTCTGGAGAAGGTGATGAAGGTCTTTCTGACTGCCCACAGGTTAGAGAGGGTGTCGCAAAAGACGGCTGACCCAGGTTTCTTGTGTAGGGGCGCACTGACGTGCGCCCCTACCAAGAAAAGATTCAGATGATTCTTTCTTCAAGGGTGGGACTCTCCTCATTGCACTCCTGACCACGTCGCAGCGAGGGTCGTTCCTTCGTCTTCCAGCTGTCCTTCTCCTGGGTTTTGTTGAGCCGCTCTCGGGCTTGACGAAAAGCCGTGGAGTCAACGATGAGATCTCTCTTGGCAGGCAGGTATTCGATTTCACTAAAGGTACTCACGATGCGCTCGAAGAAGGGGGGATGTGTTCTAAAGAAGCTGGCGGATTGGACATAGCCCTTTTCGCTGGCCATCTTATCGAAAAAACTCACAAATCCTTTGGGATCGTATCCGGCGTTCCAGGCGTATTGGGCCCCCAGCTGATCCGCTTCTTCCTCATAGTCGCGGCTTACTCCCAGCAGGGTGAGATTCAAGACCATTCCCAGACCGAAAAAACCGTACTGCAAGGCGTAATAGGCCCCAACTCCAACCACACCACCGGTAAAGACCATGGCCGCTACCTGTGCAGCCTGGAAGAAGATGTTGGCGATGTTGGCTTTTTTCATCAGCCGGGCTCCGTGGCGCGCTGTCACATGAGCAATCTCATGGGCAATGACGCCAGCCAGCTCGGATTCCGTCTCCGCCTTGGCAATCAGGCCAGCGTTCACAAAAAGTAACCCGCCGGGCATGGCAAAGGCATTGATCTCGTCACTGTCCAGTACGGTCAGGCGCAGAGGGACCTGCAAATCGGAATGGTCGGCAATTTTCTTAGCCAACTGGTTGACGTAAGCAGTCAACTCCTCATCCTCCACCTCGGGGGGCATCATCCCGGACGCTTTCATGTCGCGAACCGCTTCTTCGCCTGTTTTGATGTCCTTTTCCTGTCCCTCCTTCAGCACTCGGATGCCAATGTCCTCCACATCTCCAAACCGGCGTTGGCGGGCGTCTCCCGACTCCAGAGCCAAAAGGATCTCTGCCTTTCTGGCGGGCCACTTCTCAATAAGATCCACCTTGGCTTGTTTATTGTCATAGGCCAGGGGAAGCCCATGTTCACGCTCCCCCTTTGTGGCCTTCTGAGCCTTTTCAAGGGGAAGAATTTGGCAATGGAGCTCACTCCTTTTCAGCGTCATCTCTGAGGTATCTCTGGACCTGCTCTTGTTGAACTCATCCAGTTGTTTTCGCAACTCCTTGACCTGCTGCTTTAATTTCTTTTCTTCCTGCTTCAGCCTTTTCTTTTCCGCCTTTTCCTCTTTGTTGAGATCCTTTCGAAATGCATCCAGTTCTTTTTCCGAGAACCTCAGGTCCTCCGCCTGTTCGAGAAGGACCAGATAGGGCTCCTGGACCAGATCCGTCAAGGGCGGAACCGTCGTCGAATCGGGGGGCCAGGAGGCCCACAGGTTGGTCCAGGTGAGAAGCCCACAGAGGACTACCGCGAAGATTTTTCTTCCATTAGAGTTTGTCTCGCGCATCATCTCATTACCTCCTAGAAGCCCTCTGGAACATCGTTCCGGTCGCCACGGGGCCTTCGCCGAGAGCCACGGCGTCCTTGCCTGTTGGAGTTGAACTCCTCCAGGGCTGTCAATTGCTCGGGTGTCAGGATAAGTTGGAATTGTTCGCGAAAGCTCTTCCGGGTAGCTCGGACTTCGTTGCCCACATTGCGGGACGAGATGACGGCGTTTCCAACATTTGAGGGGTCAGGAGCCTGCGATTCCAACAGGATCTTGAGTTGTTGACGATATTGTTTTTGTTCCGTCTGAAGAGAGCTAAGGATTGATTTCGCATCTTCTCTTAGCTGGTCGATCAGCTCCAGCTGCCCCGGATCGGTGATTCCCAGATGTTCCAAGATTCTTGGGGGCGGGACCAGGGAGTTGCCCCCGCGCCCGCCATGGCGTTGCGCTGCTGCCACCCCAGAACTCAGAAATGTGGTTGCCACCAGCACTAAGATCATGCCCAGGGTCCCTGTTGTTCTTCTTTTCATTGGATCGTCCTCCTGACTTTAGTTGACTCCCTTTCGTCGTATCTGGCGTTGACGCCCGATGCGCTCACCATTCAATATGAGTTAAGACGAAAGACAGACAGAAATGTATGTCAAGAGTTGGTAATCCTTCCGTAAAGGTTTGTAAAGTTAAGGTCGCCCGAATGGGCGTGGCGTAAAATAGGGTAGATGAAGACAGATACTATGAACTCACCAGAACCCGGGGAACGAGTCCTGATCATCGACGACGATGTCGAATTGTGCGAGTTGGTGACCGAATACCTGGAAACCGAGGGCTTCGGTGTGGAAGTGATCCACGAGGGTACAGATGCTGTGGAGAGGGCGGTCTCCGGATCCTACGGGCTGATCATCCTGGATGTCATGTTGCCGGGAGTAAACGGTTTTGAAGTTTTGCGCCGCATTCGTTCCCGATCCCAGATTCCTGTGCTCATGTTGACGGCTCGTGGTGAGGAGGTGGATCGAATCGTAGGTCTGGAAGTGGGGGCCGATGATTACCTACCCAAACCCTTTAATCCACGCGAACTGGTGGCGCGGATTCGTGCCATATTACGACGCACTCATTCCGATGACTCCCAAGCGACGCCTCCTCAACCGAAAAGCCTCTCTCTTGGGGACCTCGACCTGGACACCGGCACCCGAATGGTCCACCGAGCAGGGCAGGCTTTGGAATTAACCACGGTGGAGTTCGAACTTCTGGAGGTGTTCTTACGGGCGGCTGGATCGGTCATGAAGCGAGAAGAACTGGTGGAGCGTGTTTTGGGCCGCAGCTTCTCCCCCTTTGACCGCAGCATCGACATGCACGTGAGCAACTTGCGCAAGAAATTGGGCCCTCACAAGGACGGAAGCGAACGCATCAAGTCGATCCGAAGTGTAGGTTATCTTTATTCTTTTGACGAGTCAGAGAAGGGTTAAAGCCTGGAATGCGAAGCAGCCTTTTTCTCAAGATTTTCCTCTGGTTTTGGTTGGCCATGACTGTGGTCGGAGGGGCGCTGGTGGTCTCGGGTGAAATGACCCGTTCCTCCCCTCAAATTCCTCCCTTTCGCGAATTTACCAGGAATGCCATGTCCTTTGCCCGAAGAAGTACCCAAGTCCTTGAGCGGGACGGCCTATCCGCGCTGGAGGAGTACCTGGAGCAGCTGGAGCGAAGTTCCCGAATCCGGGTTGTTGTTTTCGATTCTCAAGGCCGGGAGATTTCCGGGCGCAATGCTCCACCCGGTGCCGAAGCGCTGGCAGCCCGCGCTCTGCGCAGCAGTCGCGTGGAAGTTCAACCCCAAGGAAGAATGCTGCTGGTTGCACAAAGCGCTAGAGCCCCGGGAGGAGAAGCTTATACCATGGTAGGCCAGATTCCTGGTCCCCGCATCGGTGGGGGTGCGCAACCGGCGGAACTGGCACTCAGGCTGCTAGTGGTTGTGATGATGGGTGGAGTGGTTTGTTATGGACTTGCCCGTTACCTGACCTCTCCCTTGGCCAGGTTGCAGAAGGCAACCCAGCAGTTGGCAGGGGGTGACCTCACCACGCGGGTGGGCTCCGTTTTGGAAAAGCGGGGAGACGAATTTGCCGATCTGGGACACGACTTTGACCTCATGGCCGAGCGAATCGAATGGCTGATCAATTCCCAGCGTCGCTTGTTGAGTGACATTTCTCACGAATTGCGTTCACCCCTGGCGCGCCTGAATGTTGCCCTGGAACTGGCCCGTAAACGAGCAGGATCAGAGGCCGAAGCCTCTCTGGATCGGATCGAACGTGAGGCGGGACGGATGAACGAGTTGATTTCCCAGTTGCTGGGACTTGCTCGATTGGACAGCGATGTTGAATCAAGAGAAGAGGAAAACATTTCCCTGGCAGACCTGGTACAGGAGGTGGCAGCCGATGCTGATTTTGAGGCCACCAGTCAGCATCGACGAGTGTCGGTCCTGGAAAGTGAAGATTGCATCGTTGCAGGCTCACCGCAACTTCTGCGCAGCGCTATCGAGAACATCGTCCGCAATGGCCTGCATTATACGGATAGAGATACCCGGGTGGAGGTTCGCCTCTCCTGTTCACGGATCAGTGATCCGGGGGATGCCGTGGTGGTGGTTCGAGACTACGGTCCGGGTGTTCCCGAGGAAGCTCTGAAGGAGCTCTTTCGTCCCTTCTACAGAGTGGAGGAAGCCCGTGACCGCCTCTCGGGAGGAAGTGGCTTGGGTTTGGCTATAGCCGATAGGATCATTCGTCTCCATGGAGGAGCGGTGACGGCAACCAACGTTTCAGAGAAGGGCTTGCAGGTGGAAATCAGATTGCCCCTTAAGAAAGAAGATTAGGTGGGGGACTCTGTCCCTAATCCTTTTTCTTAAGGGAAACATGAAATTCAAAACAAATTCAAAACCAAAAATTCAAATGCTAGAACCAGAAGGTCAAACCTTCTCACTCCTCAAGAGAGGACAACACCTCTGGTTCCAGCTCCAAGCCGAAGACATCAGCCAAACGCACGAGATAGTTGAAAATACCGATGATGTGAGTGGCAAGGAGAACATCCTGGTCGTTCAAACCGGCCTGGCGCAGTTGGTTTAAATCTTCATTCACGACTTTATAAGGTGTTAGCGACACCTTCTCGGCAAACTCCAAAAGGGCACGGGTTTGGGTGTCCAAGTCGGCCTTACGGAAGTCGGTTTGCACCTGCTTGACCAACTCGGGATCGGCGCCTTCAAAGCGGAGAAACTCTCCGTGAAGTTGAGTTCAGTAATGGCATCGATTGGCTCCGGAGGCCACGATGGCAATCATTTCCCTCTGAGTTCGGGTCAGTCTTCCCGGTTCCACCATGAGAACACCGAATAACTCTCCAAAAGGGACACCGATGTCGGGCCGGATAGAGAGTAACCGGCCCATGTTGGGGACAAACTGGGTGTAGGCATCGGCTCTGCTCACCCCACGCTCAGACATCTTGGAATTTCTGACCGCGCATTCCTCATCAGAAGCTAAACGAATTCTTGCCATGGCGACTCCTTTCCTAAACGGAGGATCAGTGAGTCTACCATAGAGCGAAGGACTCTGTGCCTCTTGCTCTGAGCGTCGAAAATTGCCTAACATAAAGATGCAGAGTTCATGCAAATGGTCCTTAAGTGCTTTGTTGCTAATGTGCTTTCCATTCTGGGGGAAGGTCTCTTATGAAGAAGCCGCCGCACGATCGAACTTATGCTCTCGTTAACCCTATCTGCTCTATCGTTGAGAAATCTCGCACTGATCTCACCCGAGCCGATCTGGTCCGAGTGATCGAAGAAAAACAGATCGAGAAGATAACCTTTCACTACACCGGCTTGGATGGGAAGCTCAAGGAATTAAGGCTGCCGGTGACCAATCGCTATCAGGCGGAACTGATTTTAGGAGAAGGAGAGCGAGTGGATGGCTCCTCTCTCTTCAAGGGACTGGTGGACGTGTCCCTCTCGGATCTTTATGTCGTCCCTGTTTATCGAACCGCTTTTTTGAATCCGTTCGACACTCGCAGTCTGGACTTTATCTGCCGCTATTTGACCCATGAAGGGGAGCTCGCACCCTTTGGACCGGATAATATTCTCCACAACGCCTACGAACTGTTCCGGAAGAACACCAACCTGGAACTCTATGCTTTGGGGGAGTTGGAATTTTTCTTGCTGCACGATCCAAATGGTCCGATCTATCCGGCCTTGAAACAGAAGGGCTACCATGCTTCTGCGCCTTACGTAAAAAGTGGAGAAATACTCAACGAAATGGTTCATCACATTGCCCAGATTACCGGAGCCGTGAAATATGCCCACAGCGAGGTAGGCAGTGTCAAAAGTGTGCGCAGCAATCTGCCGGAAATTAAGGGTAAGCAAGCGGAACAATTCGAAGTGGAATTTCTTCCCACTCCCATAGAAGAGACGGGAGATAATCTCATTCTGGCACGTTGGTTGATCCGAAACATCGCCTATAAGCATGGTTGCGTGGCCACATTCGCACCGAAAATTGAAGAGGGAATCGCCGGCAATGGTCTTCATATCCATATGAAACTGATGCAAAACGGCAAGAGTCTCATGACGGATAAGAATGGAGAGCTTTCGAAGCCAGCCAGGAAAATGATCGGTGGCTTGTGTACCTATGCCGATTCCCTGACCGCTTTCGGGAATACCGTATCTTCGGCTTACCTCAGACTGGTGCCGGATCAAGAAGCACCCACCCGCATCTGCTGGAGTGACTTGAACCGCAGTACCATGATCCGGGTACCGCTGGGATGGTCGAAGATTAATAATCTTGCCACTAAGCTGAATGGTCAGGAAGGGACAGGTTTGAAAGAATCGGTAGATCGACAAACCATTGAACTGCGCAGTCCAGATGGTAGCGCCATCATTCACTTGTTGATGGCAGGCATCACTCTAGCGGCGGAATGGGGATTGACCCATCCTGAGTCGTTGAAAATTGCCAGGGAGCGCTATGTCACGGGCAATATTTTCAAGAACCCAAGGCTCTTGAAAAAGTTGGCCCCTTTGCCGGGAAGTTGTGTCGAATCCTCCCAAATCCTGCTGGAGAAAAGGCAGCTCTACGAAAGAAAGCATATTTTTCCGGAAAGTATCATTGAGTACGTCGCCAATTCGCTCCGAGCCGAGAATGACGAACAAATGAACCAGTTTCTGGCGGATTTACCGGCCGATGATCGCCTCGAGGAAACGCGCAGAATCATGCACAAGGATCTACACCAGCATTAGTAAGACCTCAGATTAGCTTCAAAAGGCCTGCCCTGTCATAAAGTATGCGGATAATGGGTCCTATCACCCGGGAATCCGTCATAACCTGTCGTTGTTGGGCTGATTCGCCGTTCAGAACAAGTGCCTCACCTTTTCTCCCTTGATGCGGAGTTCCGTGATTCTAGTGATTCCTGCCGGGTCAGTAACCATGAGGGTCTCGGTGCGTTCTATCTTGTCGCTCAGTAGCTCTTCATCGCAGGGGACTCGACCAACTTCCTTCCCGACTGTGTGTGTTCCTCTGTAGGTACTTCTGATCACCTTCCTGAAGACAACGGAATGATCGACGTGCTGAATCTGATAGGTCCCTGATGGGAGCACTAAATGACCCGCCCGCGTTTCGGACGACAGCCCGATGACTGCCTTCCCTCCAGTACGAATGGTCTCGCCCTGTTGGGCCAATAGGGTAAGACCTAGGCCTCCCAGTAGCAAGGCAACCATCAGGCCTGTTCTGAATGCCTTGTTTTTCTCTTTCATGGTTTCCTCCTTTTGATGTTTCACTTTTTTACCCTCACCGTTACAGTTGCTGTGGCAATTTTCATGCCAACTTGTGTAACGAAGGTAGATGTTCTTGCGTCATGAGGATGACAGTGGTCCCGACAAGGCCAGAGAACAGTTCAACAAGCACTTCTGCACGGTGTGTTCAAAGAAACGCGAGGGAGAAAACATAGGTTGTGGGTGTTGCCTTTTGCCCAAAGCGGCTGCCTGTTTTGAATCACTGGCTGCGTGATATCGCTTGTTCACTGGGTGATAATTCCCTTCATTTTCAAACTCGTCGACAGAGGCTAGGGCAAAGGGGCCGCAGGCCCACAGTTCCCGGTGATTCCTTTGCAACTGAAATCTGAAAGAAAATCCACGTTTACAAGTAAAACCTGGTGCTGCATGATGTCTCGGGTGTCGAGTGAAACTTCTAACCGTCCAAAGGAGATTTGATGCGAGTACTAAAAGACCAAGCCATAGAAAACGACATTCTGGATTTGGATGATACCTACCTTTTAAACTGCACCGTAAAGAATTGCGAAATCGTTTATTCTGGCAAGGATTGGGCATACAGAAATACGACTTTTAAGAAATGCCGCCTCCGTCTGTTTGGTGCGGCCTTGAGCACCCAAACCTTTCTCCGTAACTTCGGCCAGTTGAAAGAAGGAGATATACCTCCAGAGGCCAAGAGCAAGTCCAGTGAAACGGTCCACTAAGCACAACCTTAACCGCCAATGACAGTCCATTAAACCCGTCACCGATAGGGTGTACCTGGGGGGCAGATTTCCCAGGAATTTGCCGAGATCTGCCATCCTGAAGCCCTGTAAGTCTAGTGTTTACAACAAAAGTTTTCCCACATACAATGAGTTCGGCATGCAGCTGGATCTGAGGCTCCTGGAGATTTTTTGCCGGGTCTACGAGGAAAAAAGTTTTTCCCGAGCAGGCGAAAAACTATGGATCTCACAGCCCACGGTCAGTGGGCATATCAAGAATCTTGAAGAAGCACTGGAGGTCAAGCTCTTTGAGCGGCTTCCTCGTGAAGTCGTGCCCACTCAGGCAGCCAGGATTCTCTACCGGCACGGAGAACTCATCCTGAGACAACGGCAAGTCGCCGTGCAGGACCTCATGTCGTTTTTGCATCGGCTGGAAGGGTCCCTCAGTCTGGCGGCCAGCACCATACCGGGAGAGTATCTGCTGCCGCAGGTCCTGGTGGCTTTCAGGGCCCAATTCCCGAAAGTCGATGTGAAATTGACCATCTCGGATTCCAGAGAAGTCTGTGATCAGGTGGTCAGGCGTCAGGTTGAATTGGGTTGTGCCGGCGCCCAGTTGGATATCTTGGGACTGCACTACCACCACTTTGCCTCGGACAGCCTGGTCTTGGTGGTACCCAAGAACTCTAAGTGGCGAAACGTGACCGCAATTTCCGTAGAGGATCTGTGCCGTGAGCCCTTCCTGGCCAGAGAAAGTGGCTCGGGAACCCGCCTAAGCTTTGAAGAACAAATTGGCCGCAGTCTTGATGAATTTAATGTCCAGGCCGTGCTCAGCTCAACCAACGCGGTAAAGGAAGGCGTCAAGGCGGGTCTGGGAATTTCAGTGCTTTCCCTTCTGGCTGTTCAGACCGAACTGGCCCATGGGGTGCTCAAAACGGTAAGAATCGAAAATTGCGAACCACTTCGCCGAGACTTTTTCGCCGTCTTCAACAAAAGACTCACACTCTCCCCCATTGCAAAAAGTTTCCTCGACTCTCTGGAAAGCCAGGCTGAAGAGCTGGGTTTAAGTGCCTGAAAAATAACCCCTGTTCAGTTTTTCCGATGACTCGAAGCCCTCACCATCGGAATTACCTATTGGCCCAATCTTCCCCCAATCCGGTAGGCTTCCATAGCCGGTACCGTCAGGATTGCAGAGACTCCGGAATGTGGGAGGTGCCTCACTTCGTGCTTTCGTGCATTCGTGCTGTCGTTCGGTTTCGGTACCCATAGGTGCCACATTCCGGAGGTTTCTGCCACTCGTGGCAAACAGCACTGGCAGGTCGGGTAGTTTTGCTGCTGCAGTAGAGAATTTATGCATGATCCCGGCAAAAACACGATGTGGTCTGGTGATAAGACGAACAGAAAGAGTCGAGGAGTGACGCCTTCGTCCCGAGGCGCTCGCTTTTCGCTTCGAAAGTCCTCGGTTGTTTTTGGATCGACAGTAGCTCTGGAGGCTGTCGATCTGGAGATTGGCTCAGGTGAAGCGGTAGGATTTGTCGGCCTCAGCGGAGCAGGGAAGACCACCTTGCTTTGCCTTCTCAATGGGACGGTCAGGCCGACGAGAGGGGTGGTCCAAGTCGATGGACGCAACCTGGCCACACTGTCCTTTGAAGAACTCCGGAAAGTTCGTGCCGGCATAGGATTTGTCCACCAGGATCTGAGCCTGATTCCCAACTTGCGAGTTCTCCACAATGTGCTGGCCGGCCGGCTGGGAAGGCTTTCCTTCTGGGGCGGAATGCGAGCCTTCCTGTTTCCCCAACGCCGATATGTTCATCAGATCCACGAGATTCTGGAGCGAGTGGGGATACCGGAGAAGATCTATGAACGAACCGATAGACTCTCGGGCGGTCAACGCCAGAGGGTGGCTATCGCGCGGGCCCTTTTCCAACAACCTGAGGGGCTGTTAGCGGACGAACCGGTTTCCAGTGTAGATCCGGCTCGAGCTCGATCTGCGGTGTCTCTTCTGACCGAGATCTCCCGAGAGCAGGGACTGACCCTCTGCGTCAGTCTGCATAATCTGCACCTGGCCCGAGAGTTTTTCCCACGGCTGGTGGGTCTGAGAGCCGGGCGAGTCGTTTTCGATCGGGCCACTGAACAGGTCGGAGAGGATGAATTTCAGTCCCTTTACGACCTCAACGGCGTGTAATATGAGAATGAACCGATCCAGGGAAAAGGTCCTTCTCCTCAAAGGCCTGGGAGTGCGCAGAATTCTGATTCTAGCCATCCTGGCCGGAGGAGTTTGGGCCATTGTTCAGCTCGATCTCAAGCCGGCCGATCTGGTTCCCACGTCCGGGGGAATGCAGGTGGCCTGGGCCTTTTTCAGTCGTGCCCTGAGTCCGGCAATCGTCTACGAGGCGGAATTCGTTCCCAGCAATACCCCTCCTTTGTTGTGGAAGGCTCTCCAAGCAGCTGGCACCACTGTCGTTTTTGCGGCAACGGCTATGAGCCTGGCCCTGATCTGGGGCCTCCTTTTAGGTTTCCTGGCTTCGAGTTCCTGGTGGGTCGGTGATCCTGCCGGTGGAGCAGGTCCTGTGAGGGCATTCGTGCGCCGCAGCATCGCGCCCGTCGTCTATGGAAGTACGCGAGTCTTGATCGCCTTCATGCGTTCGATTCATGAGCTGATTTGGGCTGTGCTCTTCCTGGCCGCCTTTGGCCTCAGTCATCTCAGCGCCGCAATCGCTATCGCCATTCCCTTCGGGGGAACACTCGCCAAAATATTCTCAGAGATGATTGACGAAGCACCAAGGGATGTCGCTTATGCCTTTCGTGGCAGCGGCGCCTCACCAACTCAGGTCTACTTGTTTGGGTTGGTGCCGCGAGCTCTGCCGGACATGATTGCCTATTCCTTCTATCGATTCGAGTGCGCTTTACGTTCCTCAACAATCCTGGGTTTCTTCGGCTATCCTACCCTGGGCTTTTATATCGCTGCCTCTTTTGAGAATCTTCACTACGGTGAGGTCTGGACCTATCTGTATACACTGTTGCTTCTGGTGATCCTGGTGGACTGGTGGAGCGGTGCTTTCAGAAAGAGGTTTGTGGCATGACCGATCGTGAGCTTCAGCTTCGGCGCCTGCGCAGCCAACGTTCGAGTAGCAGGTTCGTTCACTGGAGCGCCCTGTTGCTGCTGATTGTGATGATGACTTCGTGGTGGGTAGGGGATTTTCAGGTAGAGAGTTTCCTTTCTGAACGACGACTGCAGAACTTGACTCGCTTTCTCCACGAACTCACTCCTTATCCCCTTCAGGGAAGAGATTTTGACTTCAGAATCGCTTTGGAGTGGGCAGCCGACATTCTGGCCCGAAAGGGCTGGTCGGCAACTGTGGTTACACTGGCCATCTCTGTGGCCGCTATTGTTCTGGCCGGCTTTGGAGGAGCCTTCTTCTCTCTTCCTGCAGCCCGCAACTTCACTTCTCCCGAGCCTTTTCTTTCTTCGCTGCGCAATCCCCACTGGGTCTGGCGCTTCTTCTGGTTGGCACTGGTATGGATAACGCGTTTGTTCCTCATCTTTGTGCGTGCCATTCCCGAATATATGTGGGCTTTCCTGCTCCTGGCCGTCCTGGGTCCCACTGCATGGCCTGCTGTGCTTGCTCTAGCCTTGCACAATCTGGGGATTCTGGGGAAATTGGGGGCGGAGGTAGTAGAGAACACTGAACATCCTCCCCTCTCCGCGCTTCGCGGGCTGGGGGCCTCTCATCTCCAGATCGCTTTTACAGGGCTGTTCCCGTTGACCTTTTCCCGTTTCCTACTCTTTCTATTTTACCGCTGGGAGACCTGCGTTCGGGAAGCCACTGTACTGGGAATGCTGGGGATTGTCTCCCTCGGTTACTGGATACAGGACTCCCGAGCCCGCAATCACTACGATGAAATGTTCTTCCTGGTGCTCTTGGGAGCGGCTTTGGTAGTCATCGGGGATCTGCTGTCAGCTTTGGCGCGTGAGACCATTCGCCGTTATTCCTAGTGTCTCGCCATAAATGTCAGGGTATTTCTGGTACGAGACACCAGATATCGTTTGACAAACATTAGGAAGGCGTGTATTGATCCAGCGAGGGATAATATGGATTGCAAGGACAGTCTGTTACCGACTTTAGATCGCCGAAAGTTTTTCTTAGCCCTTTACGCAGCAGGAGGAATCCTGGCCGCTAAAGGTTCGGCGCGGGCTTCAACTCCTTTGCAACGGCAGGATCTTCCGACAGGGGCCCAACCGGGAGACTGGCCTTTGACCGGCTGTGATCTGCGCGGCACTCGGTCCAATGTGCATGAGACGATGATCGGTCCTTCCAATGTGGGCCGCTTGAAGGTGAAGTGGGTGTTTGAGGGGGCTGGAAACTTCAACCAGGCCACCCCTGTGGTGGTGGGTGATACCCTCTACTTTACCGCTTGGGATGGCTATGTCTATGCGCTAGAGGCTGGCTCGGGTGCCTTGAAGTGGAAATTCAATGCCTGGGAAGGCATCCAACCCAATCCACCAGGGAAGACGAGACCCGACATCAACGTTGACCCTCTGGGGGAGATGCGGGGCGGAGTGGCCTATGGAGACGGACGGATCTTTTTCGGTGCCGGAACCGGCCGGGTACACTGCCTGAATGCCAGTACAGGCAGAGAAATTTGGCATACTCTCATCGATCCTCAATCAGGCACCACCCGAACCCGAGTGAACTCAGATCCCATCTACTATGACGGAAAGGTTTTTGTGGGCCTCTCGACCTCAGCGGGCGATGGTCAGGCCGTTTGTCTAGATGCCGGAACGGGTGCTATTCGGTGGAGTTTTGATACCATTCCCGATCCCAAGGCTCTGGCCGGGGGTTCAATTTGGTCCGCAGCCGCCATCGATGTGGAATACGGAATCGTCTACAACGCTACTGGAAGCCTTAAGGGGCACGTCGCGGGGCCGATGCTCTTTAGCGAGAGCATGATCGCCAACGACATGGAATCAGGCGAGTTGTTGTGGTACGACCAACTCAGGGCCAATGATCCTTTTGATCTGGATTACAGCTGCCACCCGATGCTTTTTGAAGCGACTCATCCTACTCGCGGTGGGGCCCGCCGCAGCTGTGTAGGTGCCGGTAGTAAGACCGGATTTCACACCTTTGACCGCTATACGGGAGAGCACCTGTGGACGGCAGGGGTAACCAACGGGGGTCCGGTGCTCAACAGTACCGCCTATGGCCACGATAAAATTTATATGGTTTCTACCTCCTCAGCCAACCACCGCCGCATCGCTGAAACCGCCACCGTGGCACTCCATGCCTATACAGGGGAAGTCCTGTGGTGGACACCGAATGTCTCCAGGATCCAAGGAGCAACGGCGGTGGCCAATGGCCTCTTTTACCAGGGCTTCAACGACGGTACTCTGCAGGCTCTTTATGTAGAAACGGGAGAACCCCTGTGGACCTATCAACTGCCTGCCGCCCGGAGGG
The DNA here is from genome assembly GCA_965369785.1 of uncultured bacterium. Lineage (GTDB taxonomy): Bacteria > Acidobacteriota > UBA6911 > RPQK01 > JADFOI01 > JADFOI01. The sequence continues at coordinate 1,241 of CBDUTA010000030.1, read as the reverse complement.
GGGGAATCACCATCTCCAATGGAACGCTTTACACCTCCTGCGGCGTCCAAAGGTTGCCGCCTTATTCACTCTATGCATTCAGTATCGAGGGTCGTTAAATGATGAAGACGGCACAACACAAAATCAATCGAAGGAATTTCCTGGGTACTACCGCTGGAGTCTGCCTGGGAGGCATCAGCCAAGTCTGGGCCCAGGAACCCGATGCCGAGGTTAGAATTGTTCTGAGCTACGATCGAGGACTCTGGTATTACGATCCGGTGGGGCTCTACATCCAGCCGGGAGAAACCGTGCAGTGGACAGCCCTTCGCTGGACACCCACCGTGACCGCTTTTCACCCGGACAATGACAACCATGAACTGCGTATCCCTGAGGGAGCAGAGCCCTTCGACTCGGGGATGTTAGCCACCATGCAGACCTTCCGATGGACCTTTAAGGTTGCAGGGACCTACGATTACTACAGTAAGTATCATGAAGGAGCCGGACTGCTCGGTCGAATTGTGGTGGGGACTCCGGGAGGTCCCGCTGAGAAACCTCCACGCTATGGAGGTTCTGAAGGAAGGACCCCGATCTATGCCAAAGGGATACGCGTCTTCGACGTTCTCGATTCCAGGGAGATTGTGGAGAAAAGAACCGTCCCCTTTCCCGTGGAGCAACTGGCTTACGGGCGCTTCAGGCGAAGACGTTAGGCTAAGCCCGAATTATGCATAAATTCTCTACTGCAGCGGCGAAATCATCCGGCCTGCCAGCGTTGCGCGACCCGCAAGGCGGGTACCCCCGGCCTCCTCAACGTACCCTACAGTACGTTTGCGGGGGCCTCCGTCGCGCGTGGCGTAACGCACTCAGATCGGCGCTTTCACCCCTTCGTGACAAGAACCTATGCATAATCCGGGCTAGAGAAGTCTGACCCGACCTCTTGATGGACTACAGAAAAATCGACTTTGATCAGGAGCTGGATACCGGCTCTGAAACCTACAATAAAACGCTGGGTACGTGGTGGCTGAACCAAAGTAACAACCGGACCCATGGCTACGCCTACCGGAAGATCGCCGAGCACCTGAGCTCGTTCTTCGGACACCCTCCGAAAAAAATCATCGATTACGGCTGTGGGGCGGGACATATGCTTACTCGCCTCCACCGCCGCTTTCCGAATTCCCATCTCACCGGAATCGATGGATCCTCGTTTTTGTTAGAAGTGGCCGCTAAACGGCTTCAATATTTGGGAAGAGAGTGGAAGCAAAGGG
>CBDUTA010000029.1:0-16709 GCA_965369785.1 uncultured bacterium | reverse complement strand
TCATCCAGACTTCCAGGAATTCCGGCGGGATCGGGAAGCGGCCAGTGTTCGGTCTTGATGTGGGCAGGTAAAACCGGGCAAGACTCTCTGGCATCTCCACACAGGGTCACCACGTAGTCGAATTCTTCCAGGTTTTTACTGTCCAAAGAGTCGGAGGTTTGATGGGAGATGTCCATACCTACCTCGTGCATTGCCCAAACTGCGTTGGAATTTAATCCGGCGGGATCGATTCCAGCGCTCTCCGGCTCAATGGAGTTTCTCCCGTAGAAGCGAGCAAGTCCTTCGGCCATCTGACTACGGGCTGAGTTTCCGGTACAGATAAAGAGGATGCTAGGTTTTTTAGCCATGGCTAAATAGTTAACTTGATCAGACTAAATAATATGCGATAATAGAGTTAAAACCATGTTACCTAACTCCACAGCTTTCTGGGCCCTTCTGATCAGCGTTTCTATGTTAGCGCTTTTTTCCAGTGCTTGTCTGGAATCGCATGCGGACGTCAGGCTCTCGAAGTCAGATGAAGAAATGGCCAAGCGCGTGATCCGCAACAACGAATGTGGTTTGTGCCATACCCTGCAGGCGCGTGGTCTGAACCTGACGGGAAAAATCGGCCCAGATCTCACCGAGCAGGCCCACAGAGATCGCTCCCCTCAGTGGCTTCAAGGGCAGCTCACCAACCCGGTCTCCATCCCCGATCATGAGGTTGTCCCCGGATTTGAGGGCAAGCAGAAGCTCATGCCCAAATTCAACCGGACCTCGGAGCGGGAATTAAAGGCGGTGATCGAATTTCTGCGCAGCCTCAACTGAGACTGTCCACTTCAGCCCGCGAATGACGCGGATCTCGCCCAGATCAGCTTGGACAGGCCCTATCAAACCGAAATTTCGTTTGCCCATTAGGGCCCTTTTGTTGTTACATAAGGGTCCGAAAGTGAGGATATGAGCAAATGGCGGCGAATATCAGTTTATCAGCGATAGGTCTTGAAAATGTGTCCGAAGTGCATCGCAATCTTTCTCCTGTCCACTTGATCGAACACGCCTTGAAAAGAGGGGAGGGCGTTTTAGCGGACTCCGGCGCTCTGCGTGTGACCACGGGCAAGAACACAGGGAGATCGCCTAACGACAAGTTTGTGGTGGACGACCCCGAATTTTCCGATCAGATCTGGTGGGGGGACGTCAATCGTCCCATCAAGCCGGAAGCTTTCGATCGTCTTTATGAAAAGGTGGTCTCTCACCTGCAAAATCAACCCCTCTATGTTTTTGACGGGTTTGCTGGAGCAGACCCCGAATACCGGCTTCCCATTCGTGTCGTGAACGAGGTAGCCTGGCACAATCACTTCGCACACCAGCTGTTTATACGCCCCAGTGAGGAGGAACTGGCCAACCATCAGCCGGAGTTCACGGTTCTTTCCGCCCCCAATGTAAAAGCTGACCCGGAACAGGATGGGACCACCTCTGATGTCTTCATTCTCCTGAGTCTGGCCCGCAAGCTGATCCTGATCGGGGGAAGCCACTACGCGGGGGAAATCAAGAAGTCTATTTTCACGGTGATGAATTACCTGATGCCTCAACGGGACGTGCTTCCCATGCACTGCTCAGCCAATATTGGGGAGAAGGGAGATGTTGCCTTGTTCTTCGGTCTCTCCGGTACCGGCAAGACCACCCTTTCGGCTGACCCCAAGCGACGCCTGATTGGAGATGATGAGCACGGCTGGTCCGATGCCGGAATCTTTAATTTCGAAGGCGGCTGCTACGCCAAATGCATCAAGCTCTCTCCCCAGAATGAACCCCAGATCTGGGAGGCCATTCGTTTTGGTTCGGTGATTGAAAATGTCACTTTTTACGGGGACTCTCGCAAGGTGGATTACGAAAGCTCTGAAATCACCGAGAATACACGAGTTGCCTACCCGGTTGAGTTTATTCCTGGCGCGATGATTCCTGGAGTTGGGGGACATCCCGAGACGGTGATTTTTCTCACCGCCGATGCCTTCGGTGTCCTGCCTCCGATTTCCCGGCTGAACCGAACCCAGGCCATGTACCACTTTATTTCCGGATACACTTCCAAAGTGGCGGGTACAGAAAAGGGGATTACAGAGCCGCAGACCACTTTTTCACCTTGCTTCGGAGCTCCATTCCTTCCTTTGCCCCCGAGCCGCTATGCAGAAATGCTGGGCGAACGGATTGAAAAGCATGGGGCAAACGTGTATCTCGTGAACACGGGCTGGACGGCTGGACCCTACGGAGAAGGCCACCGCATGGAGCTTCCCTACACCCGTTCCATGATTACTGCAGCCCTGAGTGGTGAACTGGAAAAGGCCGATTTCCAACCCCATCCTGTTTTTCAGGTTGAGGTTCCTAAGACCTGTCCCGATGTTCCTTCAGAAATTCTGGATCCCAAGAATACCTGGAAAGACAAGGGCGCTTACGACAGAAGCGCCAACGAATTGGCCAAGCGCTTTGCGGAAAACTCTAAAGGATTTTCGGAAGTTGCCCAAGAGATTCTCGCTGCCGGACCGCGACAGTGAGGTAAAGGAAGAGAAAGGATCGGGGTCTGACCCTGACATTGTAATCCTGCCTTTTCAAGGTCAGACTTCCTTTTATGACCATGCCAGAAGCGGTGATTGTAGCGGCGGGTCGGAGTCCCGTTGGCAAGGCTTCCAAGGGAACACTCCGGCATACTCGCCCTGACGACGTGGCTGCACAGGTGATTCTAGGCCTGCTGGAAAGAGCGAAGCCGCTGACCCCGGATGATGTAGAGGACGTGATTCTGGGGTGCGCCATGCCGGAAGCGGAACAGGGGATGAACGTCGCTCGGATCGCTTCGCTGCGAGCCGGACTTCCCGATCAGGTTAGTGCCATGACCATTAATCGCTTCTGTGCCTCCGGTCTTCAGGCGATTGCCCTGGCAACCAATAACATCGATACCGGGATGAACCAGGTGGTGATTGCCGGAGGGACGGAAAGCATGAGTTTGATTCCCATGGAGGGAAACAAATTCTCTCCTAATCCTACCTTGGTGGAGGAAGACCCCGATGTTTATCTTTCCATGGGTCTCACCGCCGAGAATCTGGCGGCTCAATACGGAATTTCTCGTGAAAAGCAGGACGACTTCTCACTCAGGAGCCATCAAAAAGCCCTGGCCGCTCAGGCGGCTGGCCGCTTCGATGAGGAATTGATTTCTCTCCAGGTGACCGAGGAAGAATGGGATCAGGGCCGCAAGAAATCGCAGCTGGTGGAGTTTGGAGCCGATGAGGGACCTCGGGCGGATACTTCGATAGAGGCCTTGGCTCAACTCAAGCCGGCTTTCAAGGTGGGAGGGACCGTCACGGCGGGAAACAGCAGCCAGCGGAGTGACGGAGCTGCAGCAGTGGTTGTGATGTCGCGGCAAAAGGCGAAGGAACTCGCTCTGGAACCTTTGGGGAGGTTGTTGTCTTATGCCATGGTGGGGGTAGCCCCGGAAATCATGGGCATCGGTCCCGTACATGCCGTTCCCAAAGCTCTCAAGCTGGCTGAACTCGAGCTGAAAGACATGGGTCTTATCGAACTCAACGAAGCCTTTGCGGTTCAGGCCTTGAGTGTGATTCAGGAAATCGGGCTTGACCCGGGCATTGTGAATGTCAACGGGGGCGCTATTGCGCTGGGTCATCCCCTGGGGTGCACCGGGGCCAAGCTGACAGCAACTCTGCTTTCCGAGATGAAACGCCGTGAGGTGCGTTATGGTCTGGTCACCATGTGTGTCGGAGGGGGTATGGGCGCCGCAGGAGTCATCGAGTGCTATGGTTAGCCCGCGTTTCTCACACTCGACCGTAGCGAGGCGGTGGAGATGGCTGTGGATACAAGACGCGCGACTGGAGGCCGCCGCAAACGTAATCCCTGCAGTACGTTAAGGAGGCTGGGGGCACCCGCTTGCGGGTCGCGCAACGCAGTAGACGCGGACAGATCCGCCGTCGTAGTAGATTGGGTGTGAGATATGCGGGCTAGGATTCTGATCACGGGAGCCTCTTCAGGTATCGGAGAGGCTACGGCATACGCTTATTCCAACCCAGAGTGCGAATTGTTTTTAGTGGCCCGCCGGGAACAACGGTTGACCGAAGTAGCTGAAGCCTGCCTCAAAAAAGGTGTTTCCAGGGTGGTCTTTAAAACTAGAGATCTCAGTGTCCCGGGCCAGGGAGCGAGCATCGTCGAGGAGTGTTTCGAGGAACTGGGGGGTCTGAACCTGCTCATTTGTAACGCAGGTTACGGGATCTATGGGCCCCTTAATGAAGTCTCTCCAAAGGACATGGCTCGCATCTGGCAGGTCAATTTTCAGTCCGGTTACGAATCGATTTATGCCGCTCTACCTCATCTCTTGAAACAAAAAGAAGGACATATTGTTCTGGTCAGCAGCGTGATCGGGAAAAAGGCTTTTCCCTATGCTGCCAGCTATTGTGCAACCAAGTTCGCTCAGGTGGCGATCGGAGAAGCGCTTTGGGGAGAACTGAGGGGGACCGGTGTGGGAGTGAGCGTGATCTGCCCGGGCTACACGGCCACCGAGTTTCAGCAATCTGCTCAAAATACCTCCAGTCAAGGATCCTGGAACCGCCCGGGAAATGGTCAAGACTCCGCAGCCGTGGCCCGAGCCATCGTGAGTGCTGTGAGCCACAAAAAGCGCGAGGTCCATCTCACTCTTCCCGGGAGGATCCTCTGTGGGTTGAACCGAATCTCCCCTTTCTTGGTGAACCATGTGGCGGCTCTAGTGCTGCAGCGGGCTTCGAAGAAAGAAGACAGGGGACAGGAGGTAGGAGACGGGAGATAGAAGGTCTCAGAAAGCCCTTGCACGATGCTCATCCTGATCGGACTTTTGGCGGCTTTGAGTTTTCTGATCTCAAGTTACTTCACAGCCGTTGCCTATCGTTGGATTAAGCCGGATGCGAACTGGATCCCCTCCTTTTGCCGCATGGGAGAACGGACCTGTTCCACTATTGTGTTTACACCGCGTGCCCGTCTTTTTGGGCTCCCCAACTCGCTTTTGGGTCAGGTCTTTTACGCTGTCTTGATTGCGGCGGTAGTGGGGGATTTTCTGTTGACGAAACCCCTTGTTTATTTTTATCTACTGGTCAGTCTCGTCACCGTATTGTTGGGATTGTATCTCAGTTACTCGCTCTTGTTTCTTACCCGTGTTCCCTGCAAGCTCTGCTTGACCTCTCATGCAATCAATCTGGTGATTTTCATTCTCCTGGTGATGGGGTTGTAGACCGCTGACCTCGGTCAGCGGAAATTCCAAATCCTAAATTCCAAATCGAATGTATAACCTGGAACTGGCGCGCGCGCGGAGAGCGCTCTGACAGCTGACGAATCCCCGTCTTTATTTCCGACAGCACGAAAGCACGAAAGCACGACGTCACGAAGCGCGCCCGAACCTGGTACAATAACGCGCCTTGTCGAAAATGCTAAGTGAAACCATGCAGGAACAGTCCAACTCCTCGGGTAGGATTGATCATCAGCTGGGGCCTTTCTTTTCCGAACTGAGTCGCTTTAACTCTACCGCCGCTTTGCAAGCCTCCGACCTGTATTCCAGGCTGGAACCTGAAATCACAGGGGTGCTCAAAACCGTGGTCCAGGAGGATTTTGCCCCAGACGTTTCAACCTCCAGGTCCTCGATTCGGGCTGCCGCCTGGAACATCGAGCGGGGAACTCACCTGGAGGGTGTGATTCGGGTTCTCAAAGAACATCCCCTTCTTCAAGACAGTGACATCCTGCTTCTCACAGAACTGGACCTGGGGATGGTGCGGAGCAACAACCGTTTGGTTGCCCAGGAAGTTGCTCAGGCACTGAAACTTAACTACGTCTTTGCACCCTGTTATATTGCTCTCAATAAAGGAAGTGGATTGGAAAGTGAGCTTCCGGGAGAGAACATTCAGGCTCTTCACGGCAATGCTCTTTTTTCCCGATTTCCCGTTCGTGAAGCCCACTCGATTGCAATGCCCAATGGCAAGGATCTGATGTGGGGTAAGGAGAAGCGTCTGGGATACCAGCAAGCGGTAGTTGCCACAATCGACCATCCGAGTGGAGCCGTGAGAGTGGTCAGCCTGCATCTGGATGCCCATTCCACTCAGAAGCACCGTTGTCGTCAAATGAAAATCGTTCTGGATCATCTGGAAACTCTGAATCCTTCGCTTCCCGTCCTGATTGGCGGAGACTGGAACACCTCGACTTACAATTCCAGTCGAGCCTTCTATTCGATCCTGGGTTATTGCAGGCGCGTGTTGATGGGTGTGCGGCATGTGGTTGAAAACCATAATCCCTATCCGGATCGTTGGTTCGAGCGACATCTCTTCCGGGAATTGGAAGGTCGAGGTTACCGGTACCAGGACTTGAATGAGTCTGGGGTTTGTACCCTTCATTACGACGTTCAGGACCTGGCGGCCAACAAGAGAATGGGTGATTGGATTCCGGGCTGGTGTTTTTGGTTCATCAACTGGGCGCTCCAGCGCCATGGCGGCTGCTGTTCCATTAAACTCGACTGGTTTGCCGGCAAGGGCGTTTCTCCTTCTCCGAACTCCCCTCCTAAAGTTGTGGGAGATGTCCACGGAGAAGAGACGGTCCTTTCCGACCATGATCCCATAGTGCTGGATTTTGATATCGTAAGTTGACTACATCCTTTCCCTTTCATGCTATGCTTGACGGGAGATAGAAATGGCCGCTACCTTTCGAATTATTGTTCGGCTGTGGCTAACCGGACTGATTTCTCATAGCGTTATAGCCGCTCAGTCACTTGAGAATCTCCTCCTGGATCAGCCCACCTTGACCCTTCTTCAGGAAGAACTCTCGGGCCAGCAGGCCAAGGAGCATGTGGTTGCCCTCTCCGGTTATCACCGGATTCAGGGCTCCCCCGGCTACTCGGATGCTGCCCGCTATATTCTCCAACAGCTTCACAGCTTCGGCTTCAGAGCGTGGATCGAAAGCTTTCCAGCGGAGGGCAGAATCAGCTATCAAACCTGGCAGTCGCCTCCCGGTTATCGGATCGAATCCGCTGAACTGCGGATGATCCAACCTGAAAATGAGTTGATTGTGAGTTATCCAGAAAGCGCCATGAGTATCATGACTTACTCAAGCCCGGGGCATGTGCGAGGCGAATTGGTGTCTGTGGGGGCGGGAACTTCGAATGAGGACTATCAAGGGGTAACGGTCCGGGGCAAGCTGGTATTGGCCACCGGAGACGATCGTGCCGTGCATCGTTTGGCCGTTCTCAAATTTGGGGCCGCAGCCGTGCTTCGTTATCGGGACGACGAACTTGCGGCAGAGCATCCAGACATGCTCTGGCATACGCCATGGCAACTGGGTTCTGACGAACTGGACCGTTTTGTTCCTGGCTTCAATTTGACTTGGCGGCAGGGGAATCGACTCGAAGATTTGTTGATGGGCGGGCGCCGGGTGGTCTTGGATGCTACCATCGAGGGACGCGGGATCGAGTTTGGGAGTCTGGATGTTGTGGTGGCCGTCATTGCCGGAACGGAAAGACCCGAACAGGAACTGGTTTACACAGCTCATCTGGACAATCCCAAGGAATCAGCCAATGACAACGCCAGCGGTAGTGCGGCTATCCTTGACATCGCCCGCAGCTTCCAGACTTTGATCACAGAAGGAAAACTGCAGCCTCCCAAGCGCACCCTGCGCTTCCTATGGGTTCCCGGGTTGTTCGGCACTATGGCCTACATCGACGCCCATCCGGAGATTCAGGGCCCTGAGTTGAGAGGCAACTTTCTGGCTAATCTCAATCTGGACGTGGTGGGAACTGATCTTGAGTTGCTCCACAGTCGTTTGAATGTCACCTGGACCCCTCAGTCGATTTCCAGCGCCCTAACCGATGTCGTGGTCCATATGACTCAATATGTGGACAGCATGGAAAATAAGACTCCAGTCGGGCACAGTAACTTCAACTATCGCACGATCCCCTTCCATGGGGGCAGTGATCATCTGATTTTTAATGACGGAATGATTCGGATTCCCTCTGTCATGTTGGGGCACTGGCCCGATTACACTCATCATACCAGTGAGGACACGGTCGAAAAGATTGATCCTGTCGAACTGGAGCGAGTCGAACTGATCGCGGCCGCTACCTTCTGGTATCTGGCCAACCTTTCCGAAGAACAGAGCCTGAGATTGGCCAATCTGGTAGCGGCGAAAGCCCAGGAACGGCTGGCTCAAGATAGTCAGCGAGCTTCCAGTTGGTTGCTCGAGGCTCCCGTTGATCGTCTGGAACAGATGTACAACGAAGGGAAGCGGGTCGTTACTTTTGCCCTGGAAAGAGAACAGCAAGCGCTCAATAGCATCCTCTACTTCTCTCCCCTCGGCCCCACTCGCCGGTTCATTCAGATCTGGAGTCAGGCTCTGGACAATCAGTCTCAGGTCATTATCCGGACCCTTCAGGCCCTGATTCGGCAACGGGGAGGAAACCTTTCCTTCTCCCAGGCCCACACCTTGGAGGAGCGTGAGGCCGCCGCCTGGGTCCCCACGCGAGTGACGCGCGGACCGCTGGCCCACGATCTTCCCCAGGCCCGCCTTTCCGAAACAGAGCGGAATTGGTATGGAACTGCCGAGGCCCAGTCCCTGGATACCTATCTCTTAGTCAACTTCATCGATGGGAGCCGCACGATTCTGGACATCCGCAATGCTCTGGTGGGGGCGACTTACCCTGTCTCCGTGATCGCCGTTCATCGCTTTGTTCAAGATCTGGCCAAGGCCAAGCTGATTGTACTGCGAAGAGCGAACTGAAGCGCAAGAGCGCTTCGTGCTGTCGTGAGATCGTGCTGTCGGAGCGCGCTTTGCGCGCGTACGCTACTTCGTGACGTCGTGCTTTCGTGCTTTCGTGTGCGCTCCGCGCACAGAAAATGGAAAAAAAGCCCACAGATCACAGGGATGTAATTCCAGATATTCACGGATAAATTCTGTTAATGGCCAGCACTCAGTCCTCAGCACTCAGTCCTCAGTCCTCTTTTCCTCCAACACTGGCTTCATCACCTTCCACACATTTTCGGCCAGGATCTGGTGCCCTTCGGGGGTGGGATGAATCCCGTCTGCCAGGTTCAAGTCCATTTTTCCGGCCACTCCTTCCAACAGGAACGGAATCAGATTAGCCTCGTTGCTCTTCGCCAACTCGGGAAAGATGGAGCTGAAGCGCTCGGTGTATTCCTTTCCTAAAATGGGGGGGACCTGCATGCCTGCGATGGCGATTCGAACCTCAGGATACTTCTCTTGCACTTTGTCGATGATGGCTTGAAGATTGCGTGCGGTGAGATCCAGAGGAATCCCTCGTAAGGCATCATTGGCGCCTAACTCTAGAAACAGGACATCGACCTTGTTTCTCAGGACCCAGTCAATCCGGCGCAGACCGTCTGAGGTCGTGTCTCCACTCAGGCCGGCATTGACCACCCTGAAGTTCCAGGCCAAAGCGTCGATCTTCTTTTGAATCAGAGCGGGAAATGCCTGGGAAGGTTCCAATTGATATCCCGCCGTCAGGCTGTTTCCGAAGAAAAGAATCACACCCGTTGTTTCTTTCCGACCAGAGGGGCCGGGCCCTTGGCTCTCCATGAGAGGAGATACACCAGCAGGCGCTGCCGCAGTCTGAAGTCCAACCGTGATCCAGAGAAAAACCAGACGATAAACATTCATAAACGTTAATATGATATACGAAATGCTGGTTGTTCTGAATAGAAGAGGGTTGTTGCGAAGATGATTGAGAACTCGGTCTTACGAGTGGAACATTTAACCAAAACCTACCGCAGCGGAGAACGGATGCTGACCGTTCTTCGAGATGTCTCTCTTTCTGTGGGGGAGGGCTCTCGCTGTGCCATTGTTGGGCCGTCCGGTAGCGGTAAGACGACTCTTCTGGGTCTGTGTGCAGGATTGGACCGTCCCACCTCGGGTTCGGTGACCTTGAACGGGGTTGAGCTAAACGATCTGAACGAGGACGAGCTTGCTCACATCCGCAATCAACATGTGGGTTTTGTCTTCCAGACCTTCCAGCTCATTCCTACCCTCACAGCGCTGGAGAATGTTGTGGTCCCCCTTGAGTTGCGGGGTGAGTCGGGAGTCAGGAGACAGGCGGTTGAACTTTTGAACCAGGTGGGTTTGGGAGATCGTCTGGATCATTATCCAGCCCAGCTCTCGGGTGGGGAACAGCAGCGCGTTTCCCTGGCCCGAGCCTTTATCAACCAGCCGAAGATTCTTTTTGCCGATGAACCGACGGGCAATCTTGACGGAGAAACCGCCGAGAAGATCTCTGATCTTCTCTTTGAGCTCAATGAAGCCGCGGGAACCACTCTGGTTCTGGTGACCCACAATCTGGAACTGGCTCAGCGGACACAACGGATCATCAGCCTCAAATCCGGCAGCATTGGGTCGGATGAAAATCTATTTCGCGAGACTGAGTGTCTCCTTCCATAAATACGATGACGCTCTACTTTCTCGATACTTGGATCTGGAAGATGGCCTGGCGGGAAAGCCGATCCAGCCGAGGACGGCTTTTTCTCTTTATCTCCTCCATCACTCTCGGTGTTGCCGCTCTGGTGGCCATTCAATCCTTCGGTGAAAGCCTGGAAAGGGAAGTCAATCAGCAGTCCAAGTCCCTGCTTGGAGCTGATTTGGTGATCAGCGGCCGGGGCCCTTTCAGCCAGGAGACAGAAAGTCTTTTTGAGACCTGGGGCGGGGAGCAAGCCCGGGAAACACGCTTTTCTTCGATGGTTTACTTTCCTGAAGGAGAGGGTACTCGACTGGTCCAGATCAGAGCCCTGGCAGGAGATTTCCCCTACTATGGGATTTTGGAGACCTCACCCCCTGAGGCAGCGGAGAGTTTCAGACTCGGACCCTACGCTCTTGTCGATGAGCGAATGATGCTCCAATTCCGGGTGAGGGTGGGTGATCCGGTGAAGATCGGGGATTTCACCTTCAAGGTTGCGGGAGGGCTCCGGAAGATCCCGGGTGAGACCATGACCGAGACCTTGATCACTCCCCGCGTTTATATTCCCCTCTCTTATCTGGATCAAACGGGACTTGTCCAGTTGGGGGGAAGAGTCAGTTTTAGAAACTACTTCAAACTCGACCCTGGGGCGGATGTGGAACAACTTCTTGAAAGGGAAGAGCCCCATCTGAGAGAGCAGCGGCTGAGAAGCACCACGGTAGAGGAACAAAAAGCCCGTTTGGGCCGCTCCATGGAGAACGTTTACCGTTTTCTTAGCCTGGTGGGTTTTATTGCCTTGCTGCTGGGAGGAATCGGGGTGGCCAGTGCCATTCACATCCATATCAAACAGAAGCTGGGGACCGTCGCTACCTTGCGTTGTCTGGGCGCCAAGGCGAGTCAGGCTTTTTCCATCTATGTGATTCAAGCGGTGGTGATGGGCCTGGTTGGGGCTACCCTGGGGGCACTGCTGGGAATTGCCGTTCGGGCACTCCTGCCCCAGGTGATGCAGGATTTTCTCCCCGTCACCATCCCTTTTGAGGTGTCCTGGATGGCCGTTTCCCAGGGGATCGGCATGGGACTTGCGATTGGCTTGTTGTTTGCCTTGCTTCCTCTTTTACCCCTTCGTAGGATCTCACCCCTTCTGGCCCTTCGATTCTCTTACGAAGAGAAGGAAACGCTCCCCAGAGAACCTCTCCAGTGGTTGGTCTACGGCCTTATTGTGATGGTCATTGGCCTTTTCGCTATCGCTCAAACCCCGCGCTGGATCCATGGTGTGGCTTTTACCGGTGGCGTCGTGCTGGTGTTTCTCCTACTCGCGGCGGTGGCCAAGCTGATTACCCTGCTGGTTAAAAGGTTTTTCCCTGATTCCTGGAATTACGTGTGGCGACAGGGTCTGGCCAATCTCTATCGTCCCAACAACCAGACGATTGTGGTGATGCTTTCTCTTGGATTGGGAACTTTCTTCATCACCACCTTGTTTCTGGTTCAGAGCACGTTATTGCAGGAGGTCTCTCTGGCCGGTAGTGCAGACAAACCCAACCTGGTGCTCTTCGACATCCAAAGCGATCAACGTGAAGAAGTCACGAAACTGGTTCGCTCTCTGGATCTGACCGTGCAGCAGACGGTGCCTATTGTGACCATGCGCCTGGCTTCGGTCAACGGCAGGACCGTCGAGGAAATTGCCGAGGATCCCGATTTGTCGGTTCGAAGATTTCTCCTTTTTAGAGAATACCGTGCCACCTACCGAGAGAGCTTGAGCGATTCCGAGGAGCTGGTCAGTGGCGCTCTGCAAGCTCGAGTGGAAGATCTCTCCGATCGGGTGCTGGTTTCCCTGGAGGAGGGAATCGCAAGAGATTTGAATGTCTCTTTAGGAGACACTCTCGTCTTCGACCTTCAAGGAGTGCCCATTGAGACGCAGTTGGGAAGTACTCGCAAGGTGGATTGGCGACGTTTCCAAACCAACTTCTTTCTGGTCTTCCCCGCCGGGGTTTTGGAGGAGGCTCCTCAATTTCACGTGCTGATGACCCAGGTTCATGGACCCGAGGCTTCGGCGGAGTTGCAGCGGAGGGTGGTGCAAGGTTTCCCCAATATTTCTACGATCGATCTGGCACTGGTCCTGGACACCCTGGACACTGTTTTGGATCAGGTGGCTTTCGTCATTCGCTCTATGGCACTGTTCAGCATCATGACGGGGCTCATTGTGTTGGTGGGAGCCGTCGTGAGTAGTCGCTATCAGCGCACCCGAGAGAGTGTGCTCCTTAGAACACTGGGAGCTTCCCGCAAGCAGATCACCAAGATTCTGGCTATCGAGTATTTTTTCCTGGGAATCTTTTCCGCCCTGACAGGTGTGAGTCTGGCTATTGGTTCCAGTTGGGCATTGGCCGTCTTTGTTTTTGACGCGGACTTTGTGGTGACAGTGGGACCGCTTCTCGTGATCCTGGTGGTTGTCGTGGGGCTGACTCTCCTGATTGGTATCATCAACAGCCGGGGATTGTCCGATCGTTCGCCGTTGGAGGTTCTCCGGGTGGAAGGTTGATCCGCGGGTCACTTGCTCTAGGGACTCCGTCATAATAGACTTTTCCAATGCATCCTAAGTCCCCGGGACTCACCCGGAAAAACGTTGATCCCAATCCGTTTAAACAGTTTGAGCAGTGGTTTCAGGCGGCCGTGGAGGCTGAGCCGGTTCTGCCGGAAGCTATGAGCCTGGCCACAGCAAGCCAGGAGGGCAGGCTCTCCAGCCGGGTGGTTTTGCTCAAGGACTTTGATGAACGGGGCTTTGTCTTTTATACCAACTATGAAAGCCGCAAGGGTACGGAACTCGCCGAGAATCCAAATGCAGCGCTGGTTTTTTACTGGCGCCAACTGGAACGACAAATCTGCATCACGGGAACGGTCAGCAAGGTTTCCCGAGAGGAATCTGAAGCCTATTTTCGAACTCGTCCCCGGGGAAGCCAGATCGGTGCCCTGACCTCCAGGCAGAGTCAAGTGGTCGCCAGTCGAGAGGTACTGGAAAGCCGGTTTCAGAAATTGATGGCAGAGTATGAGGAAAGTGAGATCCCGTTACCTTCCTATTGGGGAGGATACCGACTCTCTCCTGCCACCATTGAGTTTTGGCAGGGTCGGTCCGATCGTTTGCACGACCGATTCCTTTACAGTCGTCAATCCGGGGGTTCATGGCAGCTGGATCGGCTTTCACCATGACCGCCACGCCAGCACTGACCTTTCGCCTGGTCAACAAGGTCTATGACACTTCTTCCAGGGAGAGCCGATTCGCCCTTCGAGAGGTTTCCTTCGATATTCCACCCGGGCAAAAAGTGGCCATCGTGGGAAGAAGTGGAAGTGGTAAATCCACTTTGCTTCATCTGGCAGCTGGAATCGATGTGCCGACCCAAGGAGAGGTCTCCATCCGAGGCCGCAATCTGGCCGCCTTGTCCGACCGTGCTCGGACGCTGGTGAGGCGCCAGGAAATAGGACTGGTTTTCCAATTTTTCTATTTATTGCCCCATCTTTCCGTTCGGGAAAATGTGTCTTTGCCCGGGTTCATTGCGGGCGGAAGAGTGTCTGAATTCGAGGAACGAGCATCCGAGTTGTTGGAAGAAGTTGGACTGCTGGATCGGGCGGAGGACAACATTCAGGAACTGAGTGGTGGTGAAATGCAAAGAGTGGCCATCTGCCGTTCCCTGCTCCGAAAGCCCCGCTTACTGCTTGCCGATGAACCGACCGGTAACCTCGATGATGCCAACAGTGGTTTGGTGATGGATCTCATGCTGAAACTTGCTTCCAAGGAAGGAAATACCCTCGTTTACGTGACCCACAGTGCGGAGTTGGCAAGCCTCGCCGATGAGGTCTGGAGGCTCCAAAGTGGAGTCCTGAACATGTCGTGATCCGCTACTTTCTGGCCGCATTGATCGCTCACCTTCGGAAGGCGCCCAGCCTTTTTCTCCTTTCCGTGTTGGGGGTGGCCCTTGGGGTGGCTTCGGTGGTGGCCATTCAGATCATCAACCAGAATGCCATGGGGGCCTTTTCGGCTGGAATTAAGGCCGTCAGCGGAGAAGTGGATCTCACGGTTCTGGGTCAAACAACCACTTTCCCCGAGGAACTCTACAGCCAGGTTCTGGCTACGGAGGGAGTGGCTGCTGCCTGGCCGCTTTACCAGATCGATGTTGCTTTGGCCGATCGTGATGCTTTCTTTCTGCAGGTCTTCGGAGTAGATCTCCTCTCTCCGGTTCGTCTGCCCTGGAACAGTTCACCCGCAGATCTTTCCCAAGCCCTTTTCGAGCCGGGCTGGATCGCGGTGACGCCCTCTCTTGCCCAGGAAATGGGGTGGTCCATCGGAGATCCCATTGTCGTGACCAGTGGAACCCGCCGGGTTCAACTGGTGATCGGGGCGTTGGTCGATTTCCAGAAGGTGAGCCCCCTGGCCAGTCGCAAACTGGCGGTCATGGACATTGCTCAGGTTCAGGGTCTGCTGGGAAGCCCGGGACGGATTCATCAGATTGATGTCCAGATACAGGAAGGAATTCACACAGAGGAACTGATCTTACGTCTTCAGAATCGACTCGGTCCTTCGGTTCAGATCGTTACCCCCCGACAGAGAGAAGAGCAAGCGGCGGACTTGATGGGGGCCTTCCGCTTGAACCTCACGGCCCTCAGTTGGATCAGCCTGTTCGTGGGGTTGTTCCTCATCTATACCAGCACTCAGGCATCTTTGCTCAGGAGGCGCCTGGAATTTGGTTTGCTGCGTTCGGTGGGGGCCACCCGAGCCCAGGTGTTTGGACTCATCTTGGGAGAGGTGAGTTTGCTGGGGTTGCTCGGAGTGATCGTGGGTTTGCCCATGGGGTACTGGGTGGCCAAATCCAACATGGAGATGGTCAGTGCCACTCTGACCAATCTCTATCTTCTTCAGGAAATTGATACTCTGCAGCTGTCTCCTTCCCTGTATGCCTTAGCCGCATCGATCGGTCTTGGAGGGGCCATCGCCGGAGCCTTTTTCCCCGCCATCGACATCAGCCGGAAAAACAGTAAATCCCTGCTCACCGCTTTCACCTTGCAGGAAAAAGCCAACTCCCTTGCGCTGCCGGCCTTTGGGATGGGATGGCTGGTCCTGATATTGACTGCTCTATGGTTCTGGTTTCTGGGGCAGGGCTGGAAGCCGGCCGGCTTCGTGCTGGCGGTAGCGGTTTTGGTGGCTCTACCTCTTCTCACTCCTTTCCTGATCCAGCAGATTTGTGGCCGGATCAAAACGCGTGGATTTGGATTGGGATACAGCCTGAAAAGTTTGGCAGCACGATTGCAAACCACTTCCTTCGCCATCTCTTCCCTGGCCATTGCCGTCAGCATGCTCCTGGGGCTCACCCTGATGATTGGAAGCTTTCGTAAAACGGTGGAGGTCTGGGTACAGACCACGGTACAGGCGGACATCTACCTGACCACCCCATCCTGGAGTGCGGAACCCGAAGCGACCCTTGATGGGGAACTGGTCTCGGCCCTGGCTGCTCATCCGGGAGTGGTATCGATCGATCGGTTGAGAAGGTTGCTGGTCACCATCGAAAACAAACGGATTTCCCTGATCGGCGTGGATATGGATCTCTCGGGTGGACAATCACGCTTCCCTCTGCTCAAGGGGGAACGGATGGAGGTGCTGGGCAGTGTGCAGCAGGGCGGGGTTCTCATCTCAGAGCCCTTGGCCCGCAAGTCAGAACTCGATGTGGGGGATCTTCTCCAGATCTATGCTGGAGCAGGAAAGCTGGAATTTCCCATTGCTGGAATCTACTACGATTACACATCGGAGCTGGGATCGGTGGCCATGGATCTTACCGTCATGGGTGAGATCTTCGGACCGGGTCCCATCCATAGCCTCTCCCTTTATCTTGAGGAGGATCGTGACCCGGAGCGAGTCATCGATGAGATCAAAGTCCGTTTTCCCGATATCCCTCTCCAGATTCGGAGTAATCGACACCTGAGAGAGGAAATCTTTGAGATTTTTGACCAGACCTTCGCTGTTGTCAGAATTCTTCAAATGATGAGCTTGTTGATTGCCGTCTGTGGAATCATGCTGACACTCTTGGTGCTGGCCAGGGAACGAATCTCGGAACTGGCCCTGTACCAGGCGCTGGGAGCCAGCCGCCTGCAGATTTTTCGCCTTTTTGTGGGAAAGGGCCTGGGGATGGGGCTGCTGGCGCTGGGCTTGGGATCTGTCGCGGGCACCGTTCTGGCCGGGATTTTGATTTTCGTCATCAATCGCACCTATTTTGGATGGACCATCCAGGTATACTGG
>CBDUTA010000028.1:0-17135 GCA_965369785.1 uncultured bacterium | reverse complement strand
GGTTTTCCTGGATGGCGGCGAAACCATCGTGCTCTCTTATCGGATCATCGAGGAGGGAAACGTGCGTAACCACGTTGTCCTTCGTTCCACCGATGGGGGCAAAACCTTCGGAGACCTGGTCCGGATCAGCGATGATGGTTGGGTGAGCCACGGTTGTCCCCACGCCGGCATCTCGATCGTTGCCGATAGCAACGATGGCCTTCATGCGGTGTGGTGGACGGGGGGACGCAGCGAAGAGGAGGCCGGTATCTACTACACTTACTCTGAGGACGGGGGTAGGAGCTTTGCTCCCCGGAAACTCATTTCAGACGCCCCTCCCTATATCGTGATGCACACCCAGGTCACGGTTGACAAAAACGACACCATCTATGCCACCTGGGTGAACGTGAAAGATGAGAAACCCCACATCTTTTTTGCTCACCGCAGGGCAGGAGAAGAGGAGTGGAGTGAAAGCTACCAGGTGAGCGATAGTACCTGGCACAACTTTTTTCCAGTGGTCACGGTGGATGACCAGAACGTTTATGTGGCCTGGACCGAAAGGAAGGAAGAAGGTTCTCGAGTCAAGCTAAGGACGGCGCCGTTGCTGGGAGATTAGTGTAGGGACGCACTGATACGTGCGTCCTCTTGAGATAGTTGCCGGATGCGGTCAGGACCGTTCAATGCTGATGTGCTTCAGAGGGGCCGGCCCCGATCATATCAGCGCCGCTAAAAGGTATCCCCTCTCGGTTGCAGTCTACGGGGTGCCATCCACCTCTGCTGAAGAAGGATTCGACGTGCATGATGGCACGCCGGATTCGCACGGGGACCAAGAGTTTCCTGTCTTCATCTGCCCAGAAGCCCTCGACCTCAACGGGTGCTCCCGCGTATTTGACCAGGTTATGGGGATTCCCGTGTTGGCTGTCCCGCTGGATATCCCCGCCCCCTCGCGGATTGCAAGCCAGGACTGCGGTAATCTCGCCACGCGAAAAGAGAGCTGCCGGTTGACCCCCTTTGAGACACATCTCGGTACAGTTCTTCTGGATAGTGCCGTCGGGCATCACGTGATCCAATTCCGTGTTCTTCCAGGACCCCGTCAGTGCTTTCCCCGTGGAGGCACAGTTGAGATCAATGACGGTGCCCCGAACGCTGACCCTCTCGGGGAGTTCCGTCTGGGCCTTGATACCCGCCCCAAAGAAGGGCACTGCCAAAACCGTGATGACGAATACCCACACCGTAAGCCCCATACTGCCCGGATTCAGGAATCTCATTTTTTGGCTCCTTTTCACACCACAAACTGAGAGTTTTCAATAAATTAACAAAATATCGGCAATGATTCCAAAAAAGCTTACTCCTCCCATAAATAAGGTTGACAGGGAGTGAGTAAGTAGATTCTAATACTTACAGACCTATTAGGTAAAATCTAGAGTTGAATCTAGCGTATTTTTCAACGCCAGAAGGGATAACAGGAGGGAGAACATGAGATCGCGATTTTCATTCACACTCGTGGCACTGGCCAGCGGTTTGTTGATTCTGTCGGGATGCAGTGGTACTCGAGGAGACGACACCGTTACAACAGCTATTACTTTCAACGAACCGGTGACGGTGGGAGATCTTGAGCGAAATCCCTCTGATCCCTTTCTCCAGGTAGCTCCTGATGGCGATGTGCTTTTGAGCTGGACGGAGCAGGAACCGGGAGCCAAGGATGATGGTCGGAACTTTCTGATTTCCACAATCGACACCAAGGGCAGCCTGTCCGGTGAAGCTCGACAGATGAATGACCAGCCGGGCCAACTCTCCAGCCATGGAGGTGAAAATCTGGCCAAGTTCGCTGTTGATGCCAACAACGGCGTCACAGGAGTCTGGACCACCCGAGGTCCCGACTATCATACCGGGGACATTTGGTATTCCCACGGTGAAGAAACCGGACCTGTTGCGTCTGCTGTGAGGTTGAATGACGATGAGTCCAACCAGTGGAACCACGCTTTCTCCGCCATTACGACCGGCCCGGATGGGAAAATGTACGCCGCCTGGATGGACGGGCGGAATCGCAACATTGTTGGTTTCGACAACAGTGATCCCACCAAGGTCAACAAGAGAGTCTATGAGTGGGATAACTCTCAGCTCATGATGGCGATGTCCGAAGATGGCGGAGCAACCTGGGGGGCGAACTATCCCGTTTCCGATTTTCAGGTCTGCTCCTGTTGCCGGCCCCATATCGCCTTTGTGGATGAGGGGGAGACCATGGTGATGTCTTATCGGATGGTTGCCGATGACTATCTTCGGGACCAGGTGATGGTGCGTTCCACCGATGGTGGCAAGACCTTCAGCGATCCCGTTTATATCAGCGAGGACGGTTGGATTAACGAAGCCTGTCCCCATGCGGGGGTCTCCATCGATACCGATAGCCAGGACAGAATTCATAACCTTTGGTGGACGGCGGGCCGGGTGGATGAAGAAGCGGGCATCTACTACAATTACTCTGCCGACGGTGGCAAGAGTTTTACTCCGCGACACCTCATGGCCAGAACCCCAGCCCAGACTGTTCTGCACACCATGCTGACAGTTGACAAGAATGACACGGTCTGGGCCGCCTGGGAGGATGTCAAAGGGGAGACCCGCAAGATCTTTCTGGCCTATCTCGATCGACAGACGGGAGAGTGGAGTGAGTCCTTCGAGTTGAGCGACGACACGCGCCATGGTTTCTTCCCTGTGCTTGTCGCAGACGACAGCAACCTGTATGTCTCCTGGACCGAAAGGAAGGGAGAAACCGCTCAGGTTAAGGTGCAGACCATCGAATTGGCGGGCAACTAAGATGGTCCAATGTCGAGTTTGGGCGCTAGCTACTTGCTGTCTGGTCCTTTTGGGATGTACTGAACAGGGATCGACGGATCTTGAGTCAGGAGCCGCTTCCGAGCAAGAGTCCTCTGTCGAACTTGGAGTTGTTCAGCCCGGCTCTCCTGAGCCGGGTGGGCAGGCCCCTGACTTTGCCCTCAGGGATATGGATAAGCAAATTGTCCGGCTCTCTGATTTCCGTGGAACTCCGATTGTCCTGAATTTCTTTGCTTCCTGGTGTGTTCCCTGCCTGGAGGAAATGCCTCTGATTCAAGAGGCCCATATGAGGGCAGAGGAGGCAGGGTATAGGGTCCTGGGAGTGGCTGTCCAGGACAGCCGTGGAGCTTTGAGGTCCCTATCGGAGTCGATGGGACTGAGCTTTCCCATGGTGCTGGACGGTGACAACTCAGTCGGCATTGCCTACCATGTGGTCGGTCCTCCTGCTACTTTCTTTATCGATGAAGACGGGAAGATTGTCTCGGTCGTAGCAGGTAAGATAGAGGAAGAAGTTCTGCAGCAGGCACTGGCCGAACTCCTTAGTTAGCGACTATTTTTGTCTCTTAGGGGCGCACGGCCGTGTGCCCGCAACCGGCAATGGCCGCTCTTAGAGCGGCCATTCTTTTCTGTGCCGCCCTTACAGGGCTCTGGAGGTATTTAGCCACCCGGTCGAGGGTTAACGGAGATCGGATTCGGCACCTGAGGTGCCTCCCACCTTCCAGAGGCTCCTGCTAGCAGCAAATTTGGAGACAGTAGGCTCAACCTTCAGCTTAAGTGCCAGCACATGGTTAACAAGTTATGCCAGGACATCCATGACACTTTATTAGCTCCTCTTCCCGGTTCCAGGCGATTTGCCTGTTTTACCTGAGGTGCCTCCCACCTTCCGGAGGTTTCTTGCTAGCAGCAAATTTGGAGACAGTAAGCTCAACCTTCAGCAGAACCCTGGCTACTTGCAGCAAACTGGGGACTAAGTTGAATGTGGGAGGCACCTCAGGTGCCGAATACGGTTCAGTCAGAGCCGTGGGCTTTAGCCCACGGGCCCGCAGCAGGCCAAGCCTGCTGCTTTGATGGGAGTAGCACGGTTGAGAATGTGTGGGATCCGGAATTGTAGCGGCCGCTCTCAGAGCGGCTAAACGTGTAGGAGCTGCACGGCCGTGCGCCCCCTACGAATGGGACCGAAGAAAACCCCCTCTCGGTCTTATGACCGAGAGGGGGTCTTTCATGATCCGCCTAGAAATCGATTCTCATCGCCAACTGAATCTGCCTGGAAGTGGTAGCGGTTTCCAGAACCCGACCAAAGCTTGCGAGATTAGGAGCGGCGCTGGAAAAAGCATTCCGAGTCCGTTCAGGCGGGTGAAAGTTGGCCCGGTTCATAATGTTGAAGAACTCGGCCCGGAATTGAAAACGGGTTGTCTCACCGATAGAAATGTTCTTGAGAATGGAGAGATCCAGGGTGGCGAGTCCGGGACCGATGGCCGTATTGCGGCCGACGTTCCCAAAGTAACCTGATACAGGTTGGGTGAAGTTATCGGTGGGATCTCCAAACCATTTGTTAGGATCTCCAGAATTGGGGCTGTTGTCCTTGCCGGGAATCAGGTCGGGTCGACTGTCGCAAGTACCACAGGTGAATCGTCTTCCCCCTAAGTTGATCTCGACGGCAGGGCCATCGGCCAGTCTGGCCAGCCCGTTGATCTGCCAGCCCCCAATCACCTTACCCCAGGCCCCGGTGGCGCCGGAGCCAAAGCGACGACCTGGCCCAAAGGGCAGATCAAAGCTGGCGTTAGCGCTGAAAGTCTGCGGTGTATTCCAGGCCGAGGGTCCTTTGTCCATGCTGGAATCCAGCCAGTGCGAGGCAAGTGTATTGCTGGTTACAAAATCGCCGGGAGAGCCGGTGTAATTGGAGCCGTTATCCAGGAACTTCTGGAAAGTGTAGGAAACCTGGTAGGCAAAACCGGAACTGAACCGTTTCTTGAGGCCCAGGCTCAATCCATGGTAGGAAGAATCACCATTCCACATTCGAGCCTGGTTTTGACCGAGAGTCGTATTTGGGCGTCGACTCTCGGGGGGTGGTGTGCAACCTCGGCCAGAGCACCTAGGGAAGAAGCGCCGCCCATCGGCCTCGATGACTCCAACCGGGTTATTGGCATCTACGAGACGAGCCAGGTGAACTCCCTTGGAACCGGAATAGGTGGCCGTCACGGCCGTGCCGGAAAAGAGCTCGGCCTGGAGGGTCAAGTTCCACGACATCATGTAGGGCTGGTGCTCGGTCGCGGCGATAGAAGCTATGTTGGGCGCCTGGAGGCCTCGATCCGTGGCTTGCGAGTCTCGTAACTGGGTGGGGAAAATGATGGTGTCACCCTGAGTCACGTCAAAATTGGACTGAACCGCAAAGGGCTTACTGCGACCGGGAACCAGAGTGTAGAGCCAGGGAAGAAGTTGATCATGGAACAGACCAAAGCCTCCACGAACCGAGTACTTGCCACTGCCCGTGGGATCCCAGGCAAAACCCATCCGGGGCGAGAAGTTCTTGAGGGATGGGTTTCTGCTAAAAAAGGAACCGCCGATAGTAGGTTCTGTCTGGTCCGCAGTAAAAATGGCGCCTACAATACCGTTCACTTCCGTGGGGACGGTGATAAACTCGTAGCGCATTCCCAGATTGAGAGTCAGGTTGGGATTGACCTGGAAGTCATCTTGAAGATAGATCCCAATCAAATTCTGGCGGATACCGGCCGTGTAGGGCTCACTGAAAAAGTGGAGCGCGGTATCTGGTTCATTCCGCATAAAGTCCTCCAAGCTGAGCCAGGTGAAACTCCCTGGAAAGCCTGCCTGATTAGCCGAGTTGTATTGAAAACGGCTCCAGCTGAAGCCCATCTTCAGGGCATGGCTCCCCTTCGTCCACACCACATTGTCCATGGTCTGAAAGAGATTCTGGGTGTGACGCTGGGGCTCGCGCGTGGAGTTGCCGAACTGGTTGATCGGTCCTCTCTCGGTGATTCGAATCAGGCCCAGCAATTCCCGTTCCGGTAACAAATAGAAGGAGGGGTCAAGGTCGAAATTGGCAAGCTCAATGTCGTGTATCCGGGTGCGGTTAAAAGCAAAACGGAATTCATTGAGCACGGTGGGAGAGAAAATATGCTTCTCTTCCAAAGTCAGATACTGGTTTCGGGCAATACTATCTCCTCCGTAAAAATACTGCTCCCGCCAGCGAAATCGGTCCGACCAATCAAGAGTATAGCGAACAAAGAAGCTGTCATTGTCCGAGATCTGGTGATCGACCTTGACCAGGTAGTAATTCTCATTCAGAGGCGCCGGGGCCGGGAAGGCGAACTCGGCCGTTCCGTCCCCGTTATCCGGTCCGTTGGCGATCGGCCAAAGATCCAGATAAGCCTCAACCCCAGGTGTGTTTGCGTCTATCGGGGGAGCAAACCCGATGTGACAGAGGCCGCCAGGCCTTTGATCTGCTATCGGGCACGTCCCGCTGTCCAGTGCAGATGTGGGAAGCAAGCCGTTGTGGGCGTCCGCATTGGGGTAAATGTTGGTGATGGTCGAGGTCAATCGTTCCCGCAAGCCCTCATAGGCGCCGAAAAAGAAGGTCTTATCTTGGATGATAGGCCCCCCAAGGGAAAACCCAAACTGGTTTTTTATAAAGCCTGGAGTTTTGCGTTCTGTAGGATCCTTGGCGTTGCGGTCAAAAAAGTTGCGGGCATCCAGGGCGCTGTTGCGGTGATATTCAAACAGGCTGCCGTGAAATGCATTGGTTCCCGACTTGGTGACGGCGCTGATCACCCCGCCGGTGAATCGCCCATACTCGGCGCCGTAGGCGTTGGTGATGACTTGAAATTCGCGCACCGTTTCCACCCCCAAAAGAGCACGGGCCAGGCCGCCGGGGGTATTGCCATAGTAATTCTTGATGTCGGTTCCATCCAGAAGAATGGCGTTTTGATTGGGCCGGGTTCCACTGATGGTCATCTTCAGCCCCGTATCTCCAGTCCTTCCTCCAATGCCCGTCGTGGGGGTAACCACGCCCGACTGCAGGGCAGCCAGCTGGATGAAGTCGCGCCCATTTAAGGGCAAGTCGGTAATTGTTTGGCTATCCACCAATGTTCCCACATTGGCCGAGCTGGTATCCACCAGTGAACCTTCCGCGGTAACAATGACCCGTTCAGTGATCGCACCCACCCTCAAGGTGATGTTGACCACCGAGTCCTGGACGATGCTCAAGGTGATTCCTTGAACCACTCCTGCCTGGAATCCGGCCAGCTCAGCGGTGACCTGGTAGGTTCCCAGAGACAGCTGGGACAGCCGATAGCGCCCTTCATCGTCACTAATGCCAACGCGGGTGATTCCCGTGTCTCTGTTACGGGCGGTGATGTCCACCCCGGGAAGGATCCCGCCGGTCTCGTCCGTGACCCTTCCACGGAGGACACCCGTGGTCTGCTGGGCATAGACGCCGGTAAAGGTCAGAATAAAAAGGACTGCTAGTACTGAAAATATTCCAGAACGGTTACCCATTGTTTTCTCCCTTAAAGAAACAGAAATACGAAATAAAGATAATTTTTCGAAACCCCCAAGTTTCTCTGCAAAAAATTTAGCTGTTTATAACAGCGCGTTCGTTGAGTGTCAAGAAAAAACCCGTGGGGTTCTTCCTCTTTTCCGAGGAGTTTTGATTGTTGCTCTCCCCCCCATTTATATGATGAGGGGGAGAGCAAGGCCCGTGCCAGAAATAGCATAATTCATGCAACTTATTGATTTTAAGCAACTTGTAGAATATTGTAGGGCCTTCGGTATGGATCTGGAATCCAATTTTTTGGATTCCAGCATCTCAGGCTGTTGGGCGATACCTAAGTTAAACTATTGTTTTCAAGTGCTTTAGTCCCCAGACCATGACAATTCAATAAATTGGGTCACATCCAAATTGTTGATATTCCCCGGGGTAAAGGCTTGGGAGGTCTGCTCCTAAAATTCAAAGGAGTGGGTAAACTTCAGGATGATGGCTCGGTCGGTTAGGTCTGAGTTTCGGGTCTGATTGAACACCAGGAAGAAGTCGTCTCCCGGGCGGTAGATCCAATTGAGTCGAAAGTTAATGTTCACCAAATCTTGTATGTTGTCGTGTTGGATCGTGGTCCGGGTCAGCCAATTATTGGTGAAGTTGTAATTGAGGGTGACGTTGCTCACCCTTGAAGAAAACTCGCCCCAAGGCAACTTGACCTCATCCAGCTTGAACTGCAGCTGAAAGGAGAGGTTTTGCGAGAACTTGATGCGCGGATTCACAGTCATACTGGTTCGATTGCCGCCCCAGAAACCGTTTTCTCGTTGGTAACTGATCCAGGCAAAGACTTTTCTACCGCGGTAAGTACTAAAGTTGGCTGAATAACGGTGACTCAAATACGCTCCAGACGGCACCGGCACCAGTCGACGCAGTTGGAAGCCTTCGTCCAGAGACTCGAAACCTCTTATATATCCTATCCTGAAGGTGTCTCCACTCTGGAGATGCAAGCGGAAACCCACTTCCTGCTCTCTGGTCTCCAAAACATCTTCCTGGTCGGTGATATAACGCAAGCTGCTGATGAACTCGAGCTGTCTGATCCAGGAGTCGGCGGGTCTGGGTCTGATTGCGAACTCTGCCAAACTTTGCTTCATATCCTCGCGGGGGACGAACCCCATCTCTGCGTTGAAGTTGCGCCCAATCATGATGTGGTCTGCGCTGGCCAACAGAAAGTCTGTCTCCCAGGCGATACGCAGGGGTTGTGCCGCCCAATCGTCTTCCTGTAACCCCGGGGTTTCCGACTTGGCAAGGAATGACCCCAGGTGCAAGTTGTCAAAAAACACAAAATTACTGTCTAACCCGAAGGTTCGGTTGTAGTCGCCCTCCAGGCTGGATTGGCGATTGGTGAGCATGCCACCCACCACCGAACGCGAGAGGAGCTTTTTTCTCACCCGGGCAACGGTGAAATTACTACCGGGGGTATCTGCGAAATCGTCGGTCTGGGCGTTGGTGAAGCCGAGGTCCAATCCCGCCAGCTGCCCGGTGAGCTTGAGGCCGGCAATAATATCGATAGGCTCTCCATCTTCCGAAAGGCCAATGGTTCGACTATGGAAGAGCTTCAGCTCTGGTGGCCTGAACTCCGCTTCAGCTTTGGCAGGACCGAAGTCAAAGAGGTTGGCATTTTCCAGGAAGAACTCTCTTTTTTCAGGAAAGAAGACGCGGAATCGCGTCAAATTCGAGACTGCGTCATCGACATCGACCTGGGCAAAGTCCGGATTGACCGTAAAGTCCAGAGTAAGCCCGGGAGTCAATCGATATTTCAGATCCTCCAAGCCGGCATCGAATAGATGATCCGTTTGCGGTTGACCCTGGTTGAAGATACGAGACGCTCCTCCCGTCAGGTAGGGTTTGATGCGGAGTCTGAGTTCGTTGGAAAGGTCGCGCAAGCCAACCAGATCGCCGGCTTGAGAGACCTGAACGAAGTCGAAATCGCGTCGATAGTTACTCCAGCTCGCCTCTTCGTTTTTTCGCCTGATGTTTCGCTTGAAGTCGATTCCCCACACTTGCTCTTCGTCCTCCGGCATGCGAATGGACTTGAAAGGAATCTCGATTTCCGCCACCCACCCCGCCTCAGTTGTTTCGGCCGCAACGGTCCAGCGCTCATCCCAGCTGGAGTTGACGCGCCTCCCTTCGTCCGTGATCCAGGAGTCAAATTTGGTTCCCAGTGGATTGGTGCGAAAGAGGAAGCCGCCCTGATGGTCTCGAAACGTATCCAAAATGATCTCAAAGGTGTCGTCGCCCAGGAAAGCATCGTCCCAAACGCTCGACGCACCGCCTCCGTCTCGAGCTCTCTCGGTGGCCAGGATTTTCTCAGGTTCCGTGTCATAGCAGATCACCCCGAAGTAAATCGCTGTGTCCGTGTAAATGATTTTGACTGAAGTATCTTCCGTGGCAGGTGCTCCTTCCACCGGATCTCGCTGGGTGAACTCGGTGATGGCGGGTACCCTCTGCCAGACCGCCTCATCGAGCTGACCATCCAGCTTGGGCGACTCCTCAACCCTTATGGCTCGAGCAGTCTTTCTTTCGGAGTCTTGTGGCATGCCCATCAGCAGGGATGGCCACCCACAGCTACTCCCTAAAAGGATCACTAGAAGGCTTATCCCGCGGACATCTCTGAAAAAAGTGGTCGGTCGCTCCCGCTTCATCATGGAGTGAAGGCTATTTCCTCCCGCAATGCGAATGATTTGGGCCAGTATAAGGCCAGGTGAACGTGAAGATCAACGCTATTCTAGCCTTCGTTCTCAGAACGGACCCGCCAGGACCTGCTGCAAGTGGGTCAACCCGTCTAAAAATCGAAGGAGTGGGTCAACTTGAGGATGATCTCGCGATCCGTCAGGTTGGAATTGCGCGTTTGACCGAAAACCAGGAACAAATCGTCTCCGGGGCGGTAGATCCAATTGAGTCGAAAGTTGAAATTCACCAGATCCTGGACGCTATCGTATTGTACGGTGGTACTGGTCAACCAATTGTTGGTGAAGTTGTAATTCATCCGGACGTTGCTGACGTGAGAAGTAAGAGCTCCTCCCGGCAGTTGAATATCATCGAGCCTGTACTGGATCTGAAAGGACAAATTGGGGGACACTTTGATGCGAGGATTGAGACTCAAGGTGGTTCTATTGCCATCCCAGAAACCGAATTCTCGTTGGACACTGAAGAAGCCACTGATCATTCTACCTCGGTAAGGGAGAACGTTCACCGAGATTCGATCACTCCTGTAGGTTCCTGGTGGAACCGGCAGGCGTCCTCGCAGCCGGAATCCGCTTTCTAGAAATTCGAAATTGTGGGAGTAATTGAGATTCAAGCCGTCTCCACTCTCGAAATCCAAGGCGGCATTCAGTTGCTGCTCTCTGGTCTCTAAAATGTCCTCCTGATTGGTGATGTAGTTCAGTTTGCCACCGAACTCGAGCTGTCGGATCCATTCGTTGGCGGGCCGCGGGCTGATTTTGAACTCCAGTAAACTTTGCTTCATATCCTTTCGGGGGATAAATCCCATATCGGTATTGAAGTTGCGGCCAATGATCATGTGTTCTGCAGCGGCGAACAGAAAATCCGTTTGCCAGAAAACGCGCAGTGGTCGGGCTGACCAGTCGTCTTCTTCCAGTCCCGGAGTTTTCGACTGAACGAAGAAGGATTCCAGATGTAAATTGTCAAAGAAGATAAAATTACTGTCGATACCCAAGGTGCTGTTCGAGTCATCCTCTACTCTGGATTGGCGATTGGTGCCGATGACACCCACCACCGAACGGGAAAAGAGCTTTTTCCTGACCCTGAGAACGGAGAAATTACTGCCGGGGGTATCTGTGAAGTCGTCAGTCTGGACGCTCATAAAGCCCAGGTCCAACCCCGTGAGCTGCCCGGTCAGCTTGAGGCCGGCAATAATGTCGATAGGCTCCAGATCTTCTGATAATCCGATGGTTCGACTGTGGAAGAATTTCAATTCGGGTCTTTGATCGGCTCTTAAGCCTCCCCCTGGACCGAATTCAAAGACATTGGCGTTTTCCAGGAAGAACTCTCTTCTTTCAGGAAAGAATATTGAGAATCGGGTCAGGTTTGAGATCTGATCATCGACATCGACCTGGGCAAAGTCCGGATTGAGAGTCAGATCCAAAATAAGGCTGGGAGTCAGCCGATATTTCACATCCTCCAATCCGGCATCGAACAAATGATCTGTTTCCGGTTGGCCTTGCCTGAAAATACGAGACACTCCTGCTGTAGCGTAAGGTTTGATACGGAGTCTCAGTTCATTGGATAGGTCTCTCAACCCCACCAGATCACCGGCTTGAGAGACTTCTACGAACTCGAAGTTGCGGCGATAGTTACTCCAGATCACCTCTTCGTTTTTTCGGGTGATGTTTCGCTTGAAGTCGACACCCCACAGTTGCTCTTCCCGATCCGGCATCCGGATGGACCTGAAAGGGATCTCGATCTCAAGGACCCACCCCGTTTCAGTGATGTTGGCCGCCACACTCCAGTTTTCATCCCAGTTGGCGTTTTCACGTCTCCCCTCCTCCGTGAACCAGGAGTCAAACTTGGTCCCCAACGGGTTAGTGCGAAAGAGAAACCCGTCCTTGCTGTTGTGAAAGGTATCCAGGATGATCTCGAAGGTGTCGTCGGTTTGGAGGGTATCGTCCCGAGCCCTCTCTTTGGCGATGATTCTTTCCGGTTCAGAGTCGTAACAGACCACCCCAAAGTAAATAGCCGTGTTGGTGTAAATAATCTTGACCTCGGTGATTTCGGAGGCCGGAGCCCCTTCCCGGGGATCACGCTGGAGAAAATCAGAGGTGGCCGGCACCTGCCGCCATAGAGCCTCATCCAGATTGCCATCCAACACGGGTGACTCTTCCACCCGGACCGCTCGAACCACTTTTCCTGGAGAGTCTTGGGGTGGTGCGCCAAAGAGAACGGACGACAAGGAACAACAGACGTACAGCACCGTAAAAAAACGAGCCGTTGAGTGGACACACCTGACCATAATCTCTGAATTTTTCCTACAGAGCAGACTTCACCTCCTAAGTTTCTACGTCATACAGGCTCATTGAGTTCCGATTAATCCGGGCTAGTTTGGATTGAAGGGTTGACCCAGCTCAAAAATCGAAGGAGTGGGTCAACTTCAGGATAATCTCGCGATCGGTCAGGTCGGCTCTGCGCGTTTGACCGAAAACCAGGAACAAATCGTCTCCGGGGCGGTAGATCCAATTGAGTCGAAAGTTGATGTTCACCAGATCCTGGACGCTATCGTATTGTACAGTGGTACTGGTCAGCCAATCGTTGGTGAAGTTGTAATTCATCCTGACGTTACTGACGTGAGAAGTAAGCTCCCCCCCCGGCAGTTGGATGTCATCGAGCCTGTACTGGATCTGAAAGGATAAATTTTCTGACACTTTGAAACGGGGATTGAGACTTAAGGTGGTCCTGTTGCCGTCCCAGTAACCGATTTCTCGTTGGAAACTGAAGAAGCCACTGATGATTCTACCCCGGAAAGGACTGCCGCTCACTGAGAATCGATCACTCTTGTAGATTCCGGGTGGAACCGGCAGTCGTCCCCGCAGTAGGAATCCACTTTCTAAAAATTCAAAACTGTTTGTGTAGTTGAAATTGATATTGTCTCCACTTTCAAAAGCCGAGGAGAACCTCAGTGACTGCTCTCGGGTCTCTAAAATATCTTCCTGATTGGTGATGTACTTCAGTTGGCCACCTAATGTCAGCCGCCTGATCCATTCGCTGGCGGGCCGCGGGTGGATTTGGAAGTCCAACAAACTCTGCTTCATGTCCTTTCGGGGGATAAAACTCATATCGGCATTGAAGTTGCGGCCAATAATCATGTGTTCTGCGCTGGCCAACAGAAAGTCTGTATCCCAGGCGATACGCAGCGGTTTGGCGGACCAATCGTCTTCTTCCAGTCCCGGGGTTTCGGACCTCAGGTAGAAAGACTCCAGATGCAAATTGTCAAAGAAGATAAAATTACTGTCGACACCCAAGGTACGGTTATAGTCGTCCACTACATTGGACTGACGATTGGTACCGATGATACCTACTACCGAACGTGAGAGGAGCTTTTTCCTGACCCTGAGAACGGAGAAATTACTGCCGGGGGTATCTGTGAAGTCGTCTGTCTGGACGCTCATAAAGCCTAAGTCCAACCCCTGAAGCTGCCCGGTCAGCTTCAGGCCGGCAATAATGTCGATAGGCTCCTGATCCTCTGACAATCCGATGGTTCGACTGTGGAAGAATTTCGGCTCCCCTCTTTGATCGTGGGCTAAGCTTGCCCCGGGACCGAAGTCGAATACATTGGCGTTTTCCAGGAAAAACTCTCTTTTTTCAGGAAAGAATATAGAGAATCGGGTCAGGTTTGCGACCTGATCATCAACATCGACCTGGGCAAAGTCCGGATTGAGAGTCAGATCCAAAATGAGACTGGGAGTCAGCCGATACTTGACATCCTCCAATCCGGCATCGAACAGGTGATCCGTTTCCGGTTGGCCCTGCCTGAAAATACGAGACACCCCTGCCGTAGCATAAGGCTTAATGCGGAGTCTTAGCTCATTGGAAAGGTCTCTCAAACCGATTAGCTCTCCGGCTTGAGAGACCTCTACGAAATCGAAATCACGTCGATAGTTGCTCCAGATCACCTCTTCGTTTTTTCGGGTAATGCTCCGCTTGAAGTCGATTCCCCAAACTTGTTCTTCGTCATCCGGCATCCGGATGGACCTGAAAGGGATCTCGATCTCGAGTACCCATCCCGCTTCCGTTTTCCTGGAGGCCACCTCCCAGCGTTCATCCCAGTTGTCGTTTTGACGTCTCCCCTCCTCCGTGATCCAGGAGTCAAACTTGGTTCCCAAAGGATTGGTGCGAAAGAGAAACCCATCCTTGCTGTTGTGAAAGGTATCCAGGATGATCTCGAAGGTATCGTCGGTTGTGAGGGTATCGTCCCGAGCCCTATTCTTGGCGATGATTCTTTCCGGTTCAGAGTCGTAACAGACCACCCCAAAGTAAATAGCCGTGTTGGTGTAAATAATCTTGACCTCGGTGATTTCGGAGGCCGGATCCCCTTCCCGGGGATCACGCTGGAGAAAATCAGAGGTGGCCGGCACCTGCTGCCATAGAGCCTCATCCAGATTACCATCCAACACCGGTGACTCTTCCACCCGGACCGCTCGAACCACTCTTCCTGGAGAGTCTTGGGGTGGTGCGCCAATAAGAGTGGACTGCCAGAAACAGCTCACCCACAAGCCGATGAAGAAAAGAGCCAGGGGCTCGGTGCACCTCTTCCTAGTCATGGTCATGGCCATAAAGTTGTTCCCTGTGGAGCAGATCTCTGACACCCCCCTATGGGCCTTGTACGTTATACCGGCTCATTGGGTTCCGAAAGGGGGAAAGATTTGGGAGGCCTCCGGGCCTGCCCCCCCTCATCTTCCCCTTTTTATCGAGGCAGCGCGGGCGTTATACTTACAGACTCCTAGCCTGTGAGCAAGAGTATGAAAATCGCCATTACGGGTGCCAATAGCGCTATCGGGCAGGCCATTCTCCGTGGCCCACTCGAAGGAGTCCACTTTGTGGCTGCGGTTCGCTCTCAGCGTGCTGCTGAGCAGCTTCCTCCCCTCCCCGACAGCACAAGCCGAGTGGCCTTGATCTCATACGATGACCCTGAGAGTCTGGGTTCCGCTTTTCAGGAAGCGGACGCTGTGATTCACCTGGCCGGCCTCCTGATCGAACGCCCCGATTCCAGCTATGAGAAGGCCAACGTTCAGACCACGGGCGCAGTGGTTGAAGCTGCCGCTCAGAGTGCCGTCGACAAATTCGTGCTGGTCAGCGCGATTGGCGCAAACGAACGCTCAACCAACCGCTACTTCAAAACCAAAGGCCAGGCGGAAACTCTGGTCAAAGTGTCGGGGTTGGCTTACACTATCTTGCGAGTGCCACTTCTTCTGGGTCGGAAAACGGAAGGAGCAGCAGCCCTGCGACGCTCTATTCAGCGTCCCCGAGCCTGGCTGATCGGTGGAGGGCGGCACTTGGAGCAACCCCTGGATGTGGAAGACGTGGCCACAGCAGCTGGAGTTGCTGCCAGCCCGGATCGGGCCCGGAATCGTACTCTGGAATTGGCGGGGCCCGCGACTCTATCCCATCGCCAAATGATTCTCCGGGCCGCCCATCTGTCGGGGCGCCAAATCCGGATCTCGTCGATTCCCAAAGGTCTGGTCAAAATGGCATTGGCCATTCGTCAGAGATTGGCCCCGGCCGGATTTTCGCCTGACGTCCTGGAAGTGATCACGGTGGACACGAAGTTGGACTCGAGCCCAGCGGCCGCCCAGCTCGGGATTGAGTTGACCGGATTGGATGAGATGATCCAGCATAGTTTGGAGACGGAACATGAATGAAACGGTAGAGTCCCAGAGCAGTCCTTCTCCCGATGTTCGACCCCACAAAAAGCCCCCTCTGTGGCAGCGGCTCCTTCCCTGGCTGATCACCCTGGCCTGTTTCGCCTACCTTTACACCGTTCTCAACCGGGCGGCTGGGGCACAGGGAAGTGAATTGTTTCCCTACCTGACCGAGATTTTCGGCAGAGTGAGCTGGTGGCGATGGTTGGGGTTGATGGTGCCTTATTCTCTGTTTTTCTTCGCCGTCGATACCCTGATTATCTGGCGTGTGATCAACTGGTTCAATGCCAAGATCCATTACTTAGATCTTCTCCCCATACGAGGCAGCTCTTACATTCTCTCCATCCTGAACGAACAGGTGGGCAAAGGGGCCATGGCCCTCTACTTGAATCGCCGAGACGGTGTTCCCGGTTGGGAAGTGGGATCCAGCATGCTGTTTGTGATGTTCTGTGAATTTTACTACCTGCTGGCTTGGGCCACCATTGGCGTCACCCTCCAGTGGAATCAGCTTCCTGAGATTTTCCATCTCATCCCCTGGATTGCCCTGGGTGCGGGTGTGTTCTTCGTTCTTTTCCATCTCTTCTTTAGCGGCCGGATTGGAAAAGGGGTGGCCTTGCGCGAGCGAGCCCTCTTTCACTCCTTCCGGCAGGCCAAAGCCTGGCAGTATGGAGCTGTGCTGATTCTGCGCTCGCCGGCCATGCTGGGGGCAATCCTGGTCTATACGCTGGCCCTGCGACTCTTTGGGGTGGGGGCAAATTTCAGTGAAATGGTGGGCTATCTCCCCGTGATTTTCTTCGGTGCCGCCTCCCCTGGCCCCATGCGCTCGGTGGCGATTCTGCTGTGGGTGATCCTTTTCCCCGAAAGGCCGGGTGAGATGACCACCTTCGGTTTTGTCCAGCACAATTTCTTTATCTTCTTCAATGCCTCGATCGGCCTTCTCTTTCTGCGGAGGGCCAATCGAGAGCTCTTTGGACAGAGGCCCTGACTCGGATTGCCAGTCACTTTTGAATAGACTTGCTGGGGCCCTACTGGGATCCTGACGCCAAACATCCGGAGCCCTGAAAGGGCGGTAGGGAATAGCCCAGGGTAAAGTCCTGGGTAGGATTCAGCAACAGATCAGAGCCCTGAAAGGGCGGCACAACCAACTTACGAATCATGCAGCTAACCGGCCTCATTCCTGTGCCTTTGGGAACGCGGGTTGAGGGCTGCCAGACGATCGGCGATGGAGAGCAGGGTGCTGACGACCAGTAACCAAACCACGGGAGTGAGCAGAAGCTCCAGGGAACTGAGGCCCAGACGAATCAGGATGTCACCGCCGAGGGGAACAAAGTAGAGCATGCCGTTGCAGCGACCCAGCCAGCTCATGCGGAGCTCTCGCTGGCGATGCAGCCAATAGGAATCGATCA
>CBDUTA010000027.1:0-17240 GCA_965369785.1 uncultured bacterium | reverse complement strand
AGCCGTCCCAAAGATTTCACCCCTCATGATGACCTCTTCAACACCCGCAGTCACCCCATCCACCACAAAAAGGATCTCCTCGATGAAGTTCTGCGACCTGTCCGTGGTCTTATAGTCATCACCTTCATAGGTAGCGATGACCGCTCCCTCAACCGCAGCTTGAAAGGGAAGGTCGGACTCCGCCTGGCCGAGACCGTAGACGGCTAACCGTTTGAGCTTGTAGCCTTTCACCTGAGTGACGGCCCGCATCATAAGGCTACGAACCGATTGGGCGTTATAGTTCTTTCTTTTTCCTGCTCCCAAAAGAATGAGTCTTCTGGCACCCAGCTGATCGGGACGGTAGATGACGGAAACCTGTCCCACCTTGGCCTTCCACTCCTCGGTACTCTTTAACTCGCTCAGTAGACCCTCTAGTTTTTGATCCAGTGTAGAAGTGAATCCTCCTTGATCATGGTCGTCCTCGAACAGGGGAATCATGAGAGCATCACACTCGATAGAATCCCAAGTTCCCGTCACCTGTCGGATGTTCATCTCTTTCTCCGTTTCAATTCCGTTTGTACTTCCCGTTCAATCGTTTTTCGTCGCGAACTCTCTCTTTTGTCGTGGATCTGTTTTCCTCGGGCCAGGGCAATCTCTACCTTGACGTTTCCATTTTTAAAGTAGACTGAGAGGGGAACGATCGTGAGTCCTTTTCTTACAGTCTTCCCTATAAGCTTGTTGATCTCCCGGCGATGAAGAAGCAACTTTCTGGGGCGCAGCGGCTCATGACTGGCAATACCTCCATGGGAATAGGGCCCAATATGGCAGTTTTCCAACCACGCCTCCCCTCCCTTAATTCGTGCGTAGCTTTCTTTCAGACTAATCTTGCGCTCGCGAAGTGCCTTCACCTCGCTACCCTGTAAGGCAATCCCCGCCTCGAAGCGGTCCAGAATCTCATACTCGTGAAAGGCCTTTTTGTTCTTACCTACAACCTGGTCAGACATCGGCCCCACTGCTGAGAAAGGCTGCCAGGGCGCTTCTCCAGGATCTCAGCAGAGGGATCCCTTCGAGTTCCAATAGATAGTTCTCGAGGACGGAATTGGCAGGTCGCCGAGTCGATGTCGAGTAAGCGGAGCTTTTGATGGGATTGACCGGGACAGTGAGTCCGCTGAGGGAAACAACCTCACTGGCCAACTCATGCCAAGAGCAATGTCCCGAGTTGGTCACATGGTACGTCCCTTTCTTCTCCCCTTCCACCAGACAGAGGGTCATATAGGCCAGATCAGTGGTAAAAGTCGGACTGCCCTGCTGATCACTCACCACGTCCAGGCTCTCTTTCTCTTGTGCGAGCTGCAAAATTTTCTCTACGAAATGAGATCCCTTGAATCCGAAAAGCCAACTTGTGCGAACAATCAGATGCAACGGGCAAAGGGAACGGACAAAGAATTCCCCCGCCAGTTTTGATCTCCCGTATTCGTTGAGTGGGTGGGTGGGATCCCACTCTCGATAAGGCCGCTTCTGGGTACCATCAAAAACGTAATCCGTGCTGTAATAAACCAATCTGCTGCCATTTTCAGCAGCTACCACCGCCAGGTTCCTGGCTCCCAAGGCATTGACTCGATAGGCCTCAAAGGGATTGGACTCCGCTGCATCGACGCCCGTCAAAGCCGCCGTGTGAAGAATCCAGTCCGGTTTCAAATCAGAAAGCTTCTGACGAACGTCGTGGAGTGAAGCAACATCGGGTTGGCGCGCAGAAAAGGGAAAAACGGAGTGCTTGGAGAATGCTTTACACAGTGCCTGTCCCAGCATTCCTGTAGCTCCTGTAATGGCTATTTTCATGTTGTGCGCGTGTTCACGAACTCTTTAGAGTCTGATCCCTCTTTTCGTACATCTGTTCGTAATAATCAAAATAAGCACCACTACGCACATGGCTCACCCATTTCGAATTCTCCTGATACCAGCGCACGGTCTGGGCAAGTCCCTCTTCGAGGGGAATCTTCGGCTTCCAACCCAGTTCCCGCTCGAGGCGACTTGCGTCAATCGCATATCGGCGGTCATGACCGGGCCGATCAGTGACCATCTCGATGAGTTCTGGAGGTTTTTTCAAAATCCTCAGAATTTGGTGTACCATTTCCAGATTCTGTTTCTCCTGATCACTTCCAATATTATAGACCCTGCCGGGCTGACCCTCCATCAACACCGCTCGAAGCGCATGACAGTGATCTGTTACATGAATCCAGTCCCGCCTCTGAAGTCCATCTCCATAAACAGGAAGAGTTTTGTTTTCCATTGCATTGAGAATCATCAGGGGAATCAATTTTTCAGGAAACTGATGCCCCCCGTAATTGTTACTGCAACGAGTCACAATCACGTCCATCCCATAGGTCTTGTGATAGGCACGAGCGAGGAGATCGGCTGCCGCCTTGCTGGCAGCATAGGGACTGTTGGGTGCCAGAGGGCTTCCCTCGGTGAATTTCCCCGTGTCATCGAGGGACCCATAAACTTCATCAGTGGAAATCTGGATGAAGCGTGAGACCTTTCTTCGGCGACATGCTTCAAGCAGAACGTGGGTTCCTTCGATATTCGTTCGCACAAACACCGAGGCGTCGAGGATGCTCCGATCCACATGGGTCTCTGCAGCAAAATTAATGACCGCATCGATTTCACTGCTGAAACATTTTTCGACATCTTCAACCGAGGCGATGTTTCCCCGGATGAACGTATAGCGAGGATCAGAGGACAGGTCGGAGAGGTTTTCCAGGTTGCCGGCATAGCTCAGGCAATCCAGGTTCACAATGTGAATTTCATCCTGCTCCATGAGCATGTGGCGAATGAAGTTGGAACCGATAAAACCCGCTCCTCCGGTGACAAGCAATTTCACGGTAAATTCCTATTTTCCATCGCCGGCCGGGCTTCTCTTTTGATTGCCCTGTGCCACCAGATTATTGGCTCGTAAAAGAGACTCGATGGTGCCTGCGTCAGTCCACCAACCCTCCAGGATGTCGTAGGTCATCGCCCCCTGCTCGATGTATCGATTATTGACATCCGTAATTTCCAGTTCTCCACGCTTGGAAGGCTCAAGGCTGCGAATGATATCGAACACTTGGTGGTCATACATGTAGATCCCCGTGACGGCATACTTGGACGGTGCAACTTGCGGCTTTTCGTAGATCCTCACCACCTTGTCGCCTTCCAGTTCAGGCACGCCAAAACGCTCACAATTCGGAACTTCCTTAAGAAGAATCTTGGCTCCCCCTTCGGGTTGTTCTATAAACTTCTCCACGTAGGGGCGAATAGAACCTTCAATGAGGTTGTCCCCGAGCACCACGCACAGTCGATCCTCTTCGGCGAAAAATCTGGCCAGGGCAAGTGCTTCGGCAATTCCCCCTTCTCCCTCCTGGTAAGCATAGTGCAGATGACGAAGACCAAATTCTCGACCGTTTCCGAGCAAACGGAGAAAGTCGCCCGCATTGTTCCCACCCGTAACCACCATGATGTCGGTGATACCTGCATCCACCAACAATTCCAGAGGATAAAAAATCATCGGCTTGTCGTAAACAGGCAACAAATGCTTGTTCGTCACCTTGGTGAGCGGCCGAAGACGCGTACCCAATCCTCCTGCTAGAATGATTCCCTTCATGTTTTTACCCAAAGTCCTTTGCCTGATTCGATACAGATGCCATCATGCTGAGATAGAGTTTTTCCGTCTCGTTGAGCTTCCGTTCCAGTGTAAACGTTTCTTCGATCCTCTGCCGTCCGGCGCAACCCATCCTTTTTCGGAGTTGGGGAGATTCAAGGACTTTGCACAAGCCAACAGCCAACTGATCTGAATCGTCAGGAGGGACCAGGATTCCAGATTCGCCGTCGACAACCAGCTCCGGGATTCCCCCCGCCTGAGTCGCGACGATCGGTAGACGGCTGGCCATGGCTACTAAAATGGCTGAGCTCAATCCTTCCGAGATGGAGGGCAGACAAAAGACATCGAAATTTTTCATCAAGGCCTCGCTGTCGGATCGAAAACCAGTAAAAGTGACATTCTTCTGAATACCCAACTCCTCGACTCTCGCCTTCAGGGTGGGCATCAATGCTCCTGCTCCCACCAAAATGAAGTGCACATCGGGAACCCTGGATATGACTCGGGGGACGGCATCCAAAAGAGTACCATGCCCCTTTTCCGGACTCAAATACGCCACCGTTCCCACCACCAATCCTCTGTTCCTATCCTCAGGGGCGGAGGCTTGCAGTGAGTCCACCCAGGCCAGGTCAACCCCTTCGTAGATCACCTTGATCAGGTCGGGGCGAACACCCCCTTCAATCAAGGTTCGGCGAATACTGACCGAGACGGTCACGACGCTTTCCTGCATCCAATTATATTTCAGGCGGCTCAAGGGTGAGTTGAGCGGAAAGTTCACACGCCTGGAACAAATTCTGAGGGGAATCCCACACAGCTTTGAAGCCAATCCGCCTAAAATCATGGGGCGGGGGGTGTTCAGGTGAAGGATGTCAAAATCTTGTTTTCGTAAGATGTTCCAGAGTTGGAGGAAGGCCCAAGGGCTCAACTCGTTTCGTTGTCCAAAGCAATAGGTCTCAATTCCCGACTGTAGGGCTTTGCTGCTCAAAGGAGAATCGGACGGCGAGGCCAGCCAGACCTGATGTTGACGATCCCTGATGCCCAGGATCAGAGAAAAGAGCTGCTCCTGGCCACCCCGCCACACGCGTTCAGTGTCCACGTAAAGGATCTTCAGACTATTCATCCCGGGAGTGCATCGGCATCTCTTTCCACTGCTCAGACTGGATCTCCCACAATTTCAACACCTTAAAAAGACTGGATACCGCAGCCAGAACAGACACAGTCAATCCGGGCTTCCCGTCCAGAAATCCCTGACGCAAGAGGTAGTTTTTTAAAAATATGGCAGGGGGGTGAAAGAGGACGTGGAACCACCGAGCTCTTTGACCCTCCTCAAAGCGGTCCCTGGCCGCCAGAGAGGAGAAGCGTTCCAGCTGTTCAAGGTACTCAGAGAACGACGCATAGGTATGATGGTAGAGCTGGCCCTTGAACCGTGCCGTGGGTCCGGTCACCCGAAAGGACTCGTGAACTCGCCCTCCTCCCCAGCGTCCCTGCGACTTCCTGAACAAGCGTAATTGCCAATCTGGATACCAGGTGGTGTGCTCGATCCAGCGTCCCATAAAAAAGGTCTTTCGAGGAAGGTAGTATCCCTCGAAGTTGTCGTCTTGCTCCTTCCACTGGAGAATCTCGTCCTCCAGTTGGGGACTCAGTGCTTCGTCTGCATCCAATGAAAGTACCCACTCGTGGCTTGCCTGATCCGTGGCGAATTGTTTTTGATCACGATATCCCTGCCACGATTTCGTCAGGATTCGATCGGTATAACGGGAACACAATTCCACGGTGGTATCTGTGCTGTCGGAGTCCACGACCACGATTTCATCACTGACTGACTGCAAGCTGCCCAAAGCGCGTTGAATCTTATCTTCTTCATTGTAGGTAATGAGCACGGCGGAGATTCTTTTCACACCTCAGCATCCTTGTAGTCAGGGTGTTTTTGCAACACCTCCCGCTGATTATAGTAGATTTGAATGGGTGCCGATTGGTAGAAGCGCTTCAGCAGGCGGGAAAGCTCGGCGTCCGTTCTTTCCGCACTCTTGTACTCCAATTTTCTCAATTTGATGACTTGCCGAAGCTGACCCACCGCCTGAAGCAATGAGCGGTAAAAATGAAAATCCAGGACCCACAACCGTGTCAGAAAGAGCAAACCCAACATGATCAAATGACGGATCACATAAGTCGGGGAATGCAGGTTGATCCAGTGAAAGAGAAGTCTGTTGCGAACGGCTGCGGCCTCCACAAAAGCCTTTTTATGATGAGCATTAATGGTGGCACTGGTCCGGTGATGGGCAATACTGCGGGGCTCATAGTGAACTTCCCAGCCCCGCTTCCAGCCCCGGTAGGAAAGATCTACATCCTCCCAATGAAAAGGAGAGAGGAGTTCGTTGAACCCCCCTAAAATCTCCAGCTTTTCTCGGCTAAAAGTGGAGAATCCCCCGATCGCATAGGTGGACAACAGCCGTCTCTTCTCGATCCACTCCGCAGCTTCGGGGGTGGAAGTATCGTAGTTCGTATAAAGACTCCAAAAGCCCCGACGGAATCGACCGAATTTACCACCCGTGGCAAATATGGGTTGATCCCACTCGAACACCTTGGCGGTGACGGCAAACACTGCAGGATCCTGAAAATGGAGAGTCTGGTAAAGAAAATAATCTTCCTCGACTCGGACATCGTTATTGAGCAGTGCCACCAAAGGGAAGCGAGAGCTGTTCAAGCCCACATTGCAAGTAATGGCAAAACCATGATTGCGCTGGCGTTGGACCAAATAGACATCAGGGAATTCAACAGGAATGCTCCGGACGGTTTCATCACGGCTTCCATCGTCGACCACAATGATTTCAGTCAGACCGCCGGTTTCACGGTGGTGGGCAGCGGCAGCCACTCGCACGGAGGGCAAATTTTCGCGCAGTAAATGAAGACCATTTCGGGTGGGAATGACGATGCTCAAATCGAAATTCATTCAGTCATTTCAAGGGGTTGGCTTCTGTCTTCTGTCTCCTGTCTCCTGTCTCCTGCTTCTCTTACTGCTGCTGGCTTCGGCGAATTCGCTCCTGGAGACGATCAACACTTTCTTGGACCTGTGGATCCTTATGGAGGTCGTGAGCAGTTCGGTAATTTTGGAGGGCTTTGTCGTGCTGTTTCTTTTTTTCATAGAGGTAGCCAAGCCGATTGTAAACCTCCCAATTCTGGGGTATCAGCTCGACACATTTCAAAAACTCCCTCTCCGCAGCATCCAGGTTCTGAGCAAAGAGCTGGGCTAATCCCAGGTTAAACCGGGCCTCTCCATCTTCTGGATTCTCCTGGACATAATTATCGAGAAGAATCACTGCCTGGGTGTAGTCTTTGGCTTCGATGGCCTCAATCGCCCCCTGAAACTGCAATCGGGAAAGGTAGCGCTTCGCTCCAGAGGCCTGTGGATCCAATACCAGGGCCTGCTGAAGATACTTCTCCGCTTCCAAGTAACTCCCGAGACGGTAATAGGCAATTCCTAATTGCAGGACATCGCTGGCATTTCCTCTCTGGATGGAAACCGCCTTCTGTAGATCGGAGATTGCCCGTTGAAAATCATTGACATTGTAGTAGGCAGAGCCCCGCGTCCGATAGATCTGATACTGGTCGCGAGGGGATCGAGCCAAGCCTTCGCCTGCCTTCAGGGCAGCAATAGCCTCTCGAAACCTGCCCTGGTTAAAAAAGGAAAGCGCCAATCCGTAGTGGGTCACGTAGTTGTCAGCCTTAAGCTCTAGCGCCTTCTGGAAGGCCTCAATGGCCTTGTCATAAGCCTTGATCTTTAGATA
This sequence comes from uncultured bacterium, assembly GCA_965369785.1. GTDB lineage: Bacteria > Acidobacteriota > UBA6911 > RPQK01 > JADFOI01 > JADFOI01. Next base: position 9,842 of record CBDUTA010000027.1, on the reverse strand, counting down.
GGAGTCCCCCAGGATGCGGTGGCCGCTTTCATAGTCCGGGTGAGCCTCGACGATCTTCTCAAACTCTTCGATCGTTTTCTGGTATTGTCCCTGCTTATAATAGGAAAGTCCCTTCTGATAGTCTCCTTCCTGAGCCATCACAGAGGGAATCGTCCCGGCCAACAGCAGGATGGCAAGAGCCCTGAAATTCACTGGTTTACTCAAAGACTCCAAACGCCTTCCAGCGTTCGACTTCGGTTCGAGTCGGAATGGATATATTCTGTACTTCCAGGTATTTCAGTAGATCAAAAACATCAATCATCACAAAGTAAGGAACATGGGCTTCGGTCTGGATGATGACCGGCTTGTCGGGATTCTGCTGCATCTTCATTTGTACATAGCCCCCCATTTCCTCCAGTGTCATCGGGGTCTTATCCACCACATGCTGTCCTTCTCCAATGATCTTGATGTGAATAGCTTCCTCGGGTTGCACATCAAGCTGAGTGGGATCATCTTTGGGTAAATCAAACTGCAGCCCCTCGGTAGTGGCAAATACAGCTGTCAGCATGAAGAAAATGATCAACAGAAAGGCGATATCGGCCATCGAGGAAGTGGGAATCTCGGCGCCGATTCGCCGGCGCTCTCTTAGTTTCATTAGACGCCCCCGCCGGTTTTTCTCTCCGTTAACAGGCCGACCTTCTTGGCCCCGTTCAGACGCAGCTGTTCCAGCACGGCATCGATGAGTTCATAGCGAACCATTCGATCGGCTTTGATGACAAACTCCTTATCGGGGATCCATTGAACGACTTCCTGAGTGAGAGGGCCCAGTTCCGCAGCCGTGCCCAAAGCAAAGGAGGGCCGTTCACCATCGGTGAACCGAATGATCCCCTCCTCCGTGATGGCGATGATTGCAGCATCTTTGGGTACCTCGGTGCGGATTTCCGATTGGGGGAGTTCCACACTGGTCTTCTCCGGGGAGAAAGTAGTCGTCAGCATGAAGAAAATGACCAGTAGAAAGGCAATATCCGCCATGGAGGCGGTGGGAATGACTGGATCAATTCGGCGAACACGGGGTCGCTTCATATCACCTGCGGCTGCTCCTGACCGATTTCTCCATCGCTCCTCTCCTGGTTAGCTCCCTCATCGATTTCGCTGAAGGTCTCCAGGAGCATCGACGAGCTGGTCTCCATATCCAGAGCAAAGTTGGAAATCCTATTGTTGAAATAGTTGTAGGCGGCCTGGACAATCAGGGCAATGGTCAGGCCGGTGGCAGTCGTGATCAGGGCCTCGGAAATTCCCCCGGCCACGGCCTGAGGATTACCCAATCCAACCTCAGCCAGGGCTTCGAAGGAAGCAATCATTCCGGTAACGGTTCCCAGAAAGCCTAAAAGAGGCGAGATATTGGCCAGGGTCGCCAGCAGCCAGAGACTCTTTTCCAATTTCGACAGCTCATGTAGAGCCACGCTCTCCATGGCTTTCTCGATCTCGTCATTGGACTTCCCGAAACGCAAAAGTCCCGACTTCAAAGTGGTGGCTACTGGATGATCGAACGATTCGCAAGTTTCGACAGAGCCCCGCAGGTCACCGGCAAGGAGTGACTCACGGATCGTCGAAAAGATTTCTGCCGTGTCTCCCTTGATTCGAGAATAGGCTATGGCCCTTTCGATAATGAAGGCCACGCCCAGTATCGAACAGAGAAGCAGCGGCCACATGAGTGGCCCGCCTTGTCGGAAATAGATGAAAAAAGTTCCATCTAGCACTTCTTTTCCCTCCAGTCTGTGTAAGATGCGTCGATCATCTTAGATGTAGTAAAAGGTGTAAAGTATCGCCTGGCACACAGATAATCCATGATAGTGCTGGCCTTTGTTCGAAGTCAAACCGGGGACCTAGCCCGGACGATGCATCATCCGGGCTAGCCTATCAACATTTCAGGGAATCTTGATGTGAAGGCGTTTGAGTTTTTCGTTGAGAGTGCTGCGATTGATTCGCAGCAAACTGGCGGCCTTTTTCTGACTCCAATCAGCCTTCTGGAGAGCAGTCATGATCAATTTCTTCTCGTACTCCAACACGAGATCCTTCAAGGTGACACCCGTTTCGAGCGAACTCAAGCCGCCAAGAACCCTTGAGCTGGACTCCAGGATTTCGCCAGGCAATAACTCCTCGGTGATGAGACCCTCATCAGGAGCCAGAACCACCGCCCTTTCCATCACGTTTTCAAGTTCCCGAACGTTTCCCGGCCAATCGCACTCCATGAGCAATTTGAGCGTTGACGGGTCCAAGGAGCAATCGGGACGGTCATTCTCCTTGCTGAAATTCCGGACGAAGTGTTCGGCCAGAAGGGGAATATCCCCCCTGCGCTCGCGGAGCGGTGGAAGGTTGATGCTGATCACGTTCAAGCGGTAATAGAGATCCTCACGAAACCGCTGCTGTTCCATGGCTTCCTTGAGATCGATATTGGTGGCAGCAATGATGCGAACATCCACCACCATATTTTTCAGTCCCCCCACCTGGCGGAATTCTCGCTCCTGGATCACACGCAGCAACCTGGATTGAGTGTCAAGGGGCACGGTACCCACTTCATCCAGGAAAATAGTTCCCCCATCAGCAATTTCAAACAGTCCTTTCTTGCTGGAGATGGCTCCGGTAAAGGCTCCTTTAACATGCCCGAAGAGTTCACTTTCCAACAAGTCACCGGGAATTGAGCCGCTGTTGACGGCTACAAAGGCGTGATTCGAACGAGGGCTGCAGCTGTGGATGGCTCGGGCTACCAGTTCCTTACCCGTTCCACTTTCTCCAGCGATTAAAACCGTGCTTCGACCGGGCGCCACTTGAGTAATCAGGTCGAAAACCTGCTGCATCGGCTCACTTTTACCGACGATGCTTTTGAAGGAGGACCGCTCATTGAGGGTCCTCTTGAGGCGGCGGTTTTCGATCTCCAAACTGCGCTTTTTCAGGCCGTTCTTGACCACCAACAACAGTTCTTCATTCTTAAACGGCTTGGTAATAAAATCGAAGGCCCCCGACTGGGTGGCCTTCACGGCATTTTCGATGGAGGCATAGGCAGAGATCATGACGACCACGACATCGGGATCGATGCGAATGATTTCCTCAAGAGCCTCCAAGCCGCCCATTGAGGGAAGCATCAGGTCGAGGAGAACGAGATCGGGAGTCTCCTCCTTGACCTTTTCTACCCCCTCTTCACCGGTTGAGGAGGACGTGACACGGTACCCCTCTTTCTCGAGAAGGGTTGTGATGACCTCGCGCATGATCTCTTCATCATCAACAACCAGAATAGAAGGTGGAGTGGACATAGGTCAGTGGACACGTTTGAGGGGAAGCTGGACTCGAAAGGCTGAACCCAGACCTGGACGGCTCTTGACACTGATGCGTCCGGAATGCTCCTGGATAATGCCATAGCAAACGGAGAGCCCGAGACCTGTCCCTTTGCCGACTTCTTTGGTTGTAAAAAAGGGATCGTAAATTCTCTTGATGTCGTCATCTGAAATTCCCGTTCCGGTGTCCTCGATTTTAACCACCAGCTGAGAATTCTCACAGTGGGTCCTTACCCGTAACTGGCCTCCTTCGGGCATGGCGTCCTTGGCATTGAGAAACAGGTTCATGAAGACCTGCTGGAGCTTTCCTCCGTTGGCCAGGGTGGAAGGAAGCACCGGGTCCAGATCGAGCTTGACGTCGATGCTGGTGGTTCGAAACTGGTGATCCAGCAAGGAAAGGGTTTCCAACATGAGCCCGTTGATATCCACCTCTCGGACATCGGAATCTCTAACCCGGGCCAGATTCAATAAATTATCCACAATGCTGGAAGCTCGAAAGCTCTGCTTTTCAATCTTCTTCAACATTTCATAGCGCCGGTCCTGGGGAGGAGTTTCCTTCAGAAGCATCTGCGTGTAACTGCAGACGCCGGTCAGGGGAGTATTAATTTCATGAGCTATACCCGCGGCCAGCAAACCAATAGAACTCAATTTCTCCGCCTGCAGAAGCTGGTTCTCAAGCTGAGCCTTCTCGGTGATGTCGTCAAAGACCACCAAGGTCCCAGCCACGACATCATCCTGTGAGACAAACGGCGCCAGTGTGATGTTCACCAACCGGCCTTGGCCGCCTGGCATTTGAATGTGAGTTTTGTAAAGTCGAGTGGTCTGGGCGACATCCCATCTCGGGCCTTCCACGACACTGCCCAGCGTACGAACAAGCTCCGGTGGGAAGACTTCGGAAATATTTTTACCCAAAACCGCAACCCGCTCCAAACCACAGATGGCTTCCATGGCCGTATTCCAGACGGTGATTTCCCCTTCAGGACTCACAGCAAGAACACCCACGGTGATGCTTTTGACAACGTTTTCGCTATAGACCTTCAGCTGGGCTAATTCACTCGTCTTACCCTCTAAGGAACGGTAGAGCAAGGCGTTATCGATGGCAATCGCAGCATAATCGGACAAAGTAGCCATCAAGTCCAGGTCTTCACTGCTGAGAAAATCTCCATTTTGCCGCTTCCCCAACGCCCAAAACCCAATGATCCGATTATGCACGCGTAACGGCTGCAGATAATGCAGGTGATAGCCCGCTAAACACTCCCTGATGCCGTCGACCTGCTGATGCGACGACAATAGAAACAACGGATTCAACTCTCGGTCAAAGTCGGCAAAAATCTCCTCCGCAACCTCCAGGACACTTAAACTCTCCCCGTTTTCCGGCAAATCCTGGGCGTGGTGGAGGCGATACACATCTGCCTGGGACTCCTCGCGCAGAAAAAGCGCCACCGGAACCACGTTAAGAGTCTTGCGAATCCGGTCTGAAATCCTCTCGGTGAGGGAGGAAAGCTTAATCTCTGAAGTCAATGTCAGACCAAAATCGGCAAGCGACTGCCGATAATCATATTCCTCCTGGTAAAAGTAGCGGTCAATCTGAGTTTGGATCCTGTTCTTGAAAGGGGCGAACAGGAAAGCCACAAGGAGAGCCGCCAGCGCAAAAAGCACAAACCCCGACTCAGGAGAAAAGTCCTGTATGGCACGGCCAATGAGCAGTACGATACCGACGTATACGCCCAGCAAAGCGGAGCTGGCCACAACATAAGCCGCCCCCTCTCTGAAAATCAGCTTGACGTCCGTCAGCCGGTGCTTGGTGATGGCGTAGCCGAAACTCAAAGGCACCAGGATCAACGCCAGCAGAGAAAGTTCCATGTAGGGAGAGATCCTCAGCCCAAACAGGAAGGGTAGAGCGTAAAAACAAGCGAAGGGCAGGATTCCGATCAACGTTCCCCACCTCACCCACCTCATTTGCAGGGAGTGGATAGAAGAGGATGCTTCCCGACCGGCATAGGCTAGAGCCCCGGTTCCCAACAGAAAAAAGATGATGAAATGGGCCAGGTGAATCCGGTCAAAGAGATTTCCCAGACGTTCGACGCGGGGCAGACCGATGGGCTGTAACCCTCCAGAAAACCAGAGCAAATGAAGTCCCACCAGGCAGAGCGCCGGCAGGTAAAAGAGAACGCTCAACGAAGGTGCCTTTCTCAACAAAGAAAGCGGTTTGGGGAAAGAGCAACAAAAGTGTAGAAACAGGGGAGGCAGGAGCAAGAGGGCAACAGCTGAAAACCAGTAAATAAAGAGATCGAAGGCATCGGCACGTCCCGAATAGCGATAAAGGAAAAGCGAAAAGGCTGCCAGGCAAATGAGATAGAAGTGAAAAGCACCTTGTGCCTTCCAGTTGGACAAGAAAATGAATACTCCAATACCCAGGTAGGCGAAAGCAACCAGGCCAAGCAGGAAATCAGTGACATCAGTGTTGGAGCTGAGTCGAACGTCAAGAGAATAGGAGACCTGGACCCCGGAGTCCGCTTTTTCCACCCAATAGCTGACTTCGCTGGCAGGGGGTGAAGTTTCCGCCAGCATTTCTAAAATCTCAATGTACTCATCCAGGTTTCCAATCGGAATGCCACTGATACTCACCAGAAGGTCCCCTTTTTCAAGAGGTCTTCCGGTTGCGAGAAGGGGAATTTCGGTAGATTTCACCTCCACTCCTCGATCTGTCTGGATCCAACTCACGCCATCAGAAGGCGTTTTCCACTCCATCCGGTCCAGTAGGTTCAAGAGCCCTATGTAAACGGCCAGAGCCGAGAACAGGAGGACCAAAACCACCTTGGAGTGCTTGAAAAAAGCCATCAACTCCACCCGCTGAGAGGACTACCCATAGAACACTTTACTGTCTTATCCCAGGACTACCCTGTCCGTTTGCGACGATGTCCCTTGTCTCTCCCAAGCTCCATCAGCAAACGTTAGGGTGCTCATGGACGAGAGACCTCAGGAATTCCAGGCAAATTCAGTGCCAATGCCCTTATTATTACAGGGATAAGCCCCAATTACCATTGCATTTACAACAGATAGCGGGGTCACCCTCGAGGACCCAGGGAAAGTTAGAGGAGCCCCCGGATTCAAAAAGTTGAATTTAAATTCAATAAATTGAATCTGGGTTTCGCTTTTGGATTGGGCGCAAAGGATAGAAAACTTAGAACCGCACCGAGATCCCACCGCGGACAGTCCGTGGATTTCGCACCAAAGAAACCTCCCCCATCTCTGTGCTGACTTTACCCAAATCCTCATTGGTCAGGTTACGGATGTCCAGCAGAGCTTCGATCTCATAGGCTGAGAGGAAGTCCATCCCCAGAAAAGCCAGCCATTCGCCAGGTACTGAAACCACCTGGCGAAGGAAGAGATTAATTCCCTCGTTACCCGTCTCGTAGGTGTCGGCAAAGGCATCCAGGGTGGTGATGGGGTGCCCGTTTGAGGCGAACTTCACTAAGGCATTCAGATGGGTCCCGGAAGAGGGGATGTAAGCTTCGATCTCGGCGTTGAGGTTATGGTAGTTCTTGCGTTCAATCACCTGTTCCAGGGCGAATTCATTCAAAACCAGAGTCGCATCCCGACTGATTCCAGCCGCCTTTCCACGAATGTAGGAAACAGCCGTTGTCAGCGTGTTTCCCAGACGTCGACGGACCATGATCCGATATCCTCGGTTGACCGCGTGCTCATCCTCCAACTGGAACCCTGGATGCAACAGTCGCTCCTTGGAGTAAGCCAGATATGGAGTAGTCTCCCCGAAGAGTTGATTTTCATAAGCTGCAAACTCAATCTCTGTGTTCTTCGTCACCTGCTGCCTGATGCTGCCTCGGTAATGACGTGGAGTACTCACCGTCAGTTGATTACTCGCCCGCGAAAAGTAAACGGCCTCCTTGAGGTTCAACATCTCTCCATCCGGCAGGAGAAGACTCCCACTGTGGGTCATTCGTTTGGAAGCCATCACCACTTGAAATTTGGTCTTTTCGGTGGGGGAGAAAGAGAGTTCCGCATTGGGATTCAAGAAGGTCTGGCGCTGGTCTGCATTCACCTGATTGAGCTCCACGCCCCAAATCACAGAAAGGACGTTGCCCAAAAGCAGTCTTTCCTGGACACCCACGCTGAGAACTCTGGTGGATCCTAAAGTGGCCACGTCATCCCGGTGATGGCCCAGAGTGGCGGAGTTGCCGTAGGATGCTAAGCCAGGTTGATCAAAGCGCTCCTGCCCATAGCCCACGAACACTCCGAAAGTATGGGAATCACTCAGGGGGAGCTCGACGGAATTTCTCAACCGCCACAGTTCTCCGGCTCCCGAACTCAGTTGCCCTGCCACGATATACTTACTACTGGTCCCGACCGACTGTACGAGGGCGAAATGGGTGGTTGCCCCCCCCGCCCCATCACCGGGAACGACTGGAAAAGCGCCCCTTGAACCTCCAGTTCCGTAAACCTGAACCACTGCTTCCCCGAAGGGAACTCCCCATGGAGGGCTGACGGAATCCTGGTCCGCCGCTCCAGGAAGGTGACGAAGGATCAATCGTTCCTCACCGGCGTTGCGAAGTATGGTTTTTACCTTTTGGTTCTCTTCTTCGAAAGAACCCATCCCGAACAACTGTTGAAGAACCAGACTGAGGACCGTGGTCTTACCGGGAAGGACGTGAACCAGGTTTCTGCTGGGGCTTCGATATCGTGAGTTCTTGACCAGGAGTTCGTAGTTCCCCGCTTCCAGGTTGCTCAGACGGATTTCACCAGCCTCATCGCTGCGTGTCAGAATGGGCAAATCCACCGCCGCCGGTGATTCGTGAAGCAGGGCGACCAGAATATTGGACAACGGTTTGCCGGATGGGTCCTGGATCCGCCCGCTGAAGCTACCCAGGGAAGAAGCGACTCCATATTGGGAAGCCAACATGAGCAGACCTGCCCAGAGTGCCAGAACAAAGCGCCTGGATGCTAAATTCATAGCCAGTGGTCTATGCCCCCCTCTTGGTAAAAGCTATCCCTGATTCGGGAAACTGTATCGGATAATCGCACTAATAATAAAGTGAGACGCTAAGAAGCGCAAGTAAGAATAAATGAAGATCTCCCTCTTCCGGTGCTTCCTCGTTTTCATAAATACGATCAGCAGGGTCCATTGTATACTGGCCCCATGACGGTTCGATTCTGTTTCGCTCCCAGCCCAACAGGGCATTTACAGGTCGGAAATATCGGCACGGCCCTCTATTACCGGCTTTTCGCCCGCCAGGGAACTCCATGATCATTTACGGAATCAACCCGGTCCTTGAGGCTCTGCAATCGAAAGGCAGCGCTCCGGACCGGATCTGGATCACACGGGGAAAATCCAATCCCCGGCTGCAAAAGATCATTGAGGAGGCACGAAGTCAGGGTATTCCCGTTCGCTTCGAATCCGCTCGTGTGGTCGCCAACAAGGCCTCCACACCTCATCATCAGGAAATCGTCGCAGAGATCGCCTCGATCGGCTACACCGACGCAGAGACCCTTCTTGAGGCTAAGCCCGCTCTGCTGTTGCTGGCCGACGGGGTGGAAGACCCTGGCAACCTGGGAGCTTTGTTGCGCACCGCCGAGGCGGCGGGTGTCGAAGGGGTGTTCCTGCCCAACCGGCGCAGCTGTGCGATCACAGGGCCGGTGGTCAAAGCCAGTGCGGGAGCAGCTCTTCATCTGAAGATCTCGCGCATCGGCAATGTCGTGCAGACCTTGGAAAAATTGAAGGAACGAGGTTATTGGGTGGTCGGTCTGGATGCCCAGGGGAAGGATAGCCTGAACCAGATCGATACCAGCTTACCCCTGGTGGTAGTGGTAGGAGGAGAACACCAGGGAGTGCGAAGGTTGGTTCGGAAGCACTGTGATCTTCTGCTCTCTCTGCCCATGAAGGGAAAAGTCTCCTCTTTGAATCTCTCGGTGGCTGCCGGGGTGCTGCTGTACCAGATTTTGTTGAGAAGGGAAGGGGAGGGAGAATCCTGACCGGCTGACCGTCCTAACCAGCTGACCGGCTGACCGACCGACCGCCTGACCCGAGAACCCTAACCACCTGACCCCCTGACCATCCTGACCGCCTGACCAAGGGTTATCGACGGTTCAGGGTTCGAACGATGATCATGCTTAATCTCTCGTACCCTTCTATGAGCTCATCGAAGGTGGCCTCGTCAAATAAGCCCATCTCCCTGGCCAATTCCACCCAGAATTTCGTTTCGTCACAGCTTCCTTGGCTGCAGGTGAGAAATCGGCGGTAATCCGCAGGAAAGTATTTCTGTCGAATGTAGCTTTCGACATAATTGGCCACAATCGAACGGCTGGAGTTTCGAATCTGTTGAGCCAGGGAGTATAGCTCGTGTTTTGGAAAGTTCCTGCAAGCCGTCTCAACAAGTAATGCCTGCTTAAAACCCAATCGATAGATTTTAGATTTCTTATAGCTCATATTGAGCTACAACGTTCAAGACTTAAAATCTACGAGATCAATTTGGTCAGGCGGTCAGCGGCCCCCGGGGGGGGGGCGGTTGGGGG
>CBDUTA010000026.1:0-17295 GCA_965369785.1 uncultured bacterium | reverse complement strand
GTTTGGAATTTTGAATTTCCGGCCTTCGGCCGGTGATTTCATCCGGTCTGTGCTCAGTCCTCAGTCCTCATCACTCAGTCCTTTCTTCCAGTTCTCTCCTCTGTCTCCTTTTCAAAAATAGACCCGGACCGCGAAAAACAGGGTGTTAGGAACCAAACCGTACTCGCTTTGCGGAACCGGACCCATCCCCAACGAGCGGAGTCCCTTTCCGATACCGATCTGGGCTCCCGCTAAAAAATCAGAGTTGTTGCTCGTCGACCATTGCAACGAGGGCACCCAGAGGGTCGAAGGGTCCTGTCCATTGACGAGCAGAGTGTTGGTGAGCGTGCCCAGCGGGTGAAAGCTCCAGACGCCGGAAAGGCCGCCATAAAATCTTCCCAGGGCATTGATCTCTCCACGCAAAACACGATCGGCTGTACTCCAGTCCAGGTAGTCCGAGGCCTGGCTCGCTCCATATCCGTTGAAAGAAAACTCAGTCGTCACTGAAAACGTTGGGGTTAGCTGTCGATCCACTCCCGCTGCGGCGCGCCAGAAAGTCCGCCTGTCCCTCACCCGATCCTCCGGGTCGCCCGATTGGGTCCAGCTTACTTCTCCTCGCAGGCCCGTCCCCCAGGCATCTGCCGTCAGAAAACTCCCAGCCACGGTGTCGCGGTGAAACTTTCCTCCCATCAAACCCCAATCCAACGGTCCCAGATTGAAACGGGTCAATGCTCCCAACGTGCCGTCTCTGCTCAGCGAAGGGCCTAGAACAGCGCCGATCACCTCCACTTCTGAGAAGTCTCCCAGGGGGATGGTAGCTCGAATGGCGTCGATACCCGGCTTGTAGTCACGATCGACTCGCCTGGGAGAAAAAGGGGCAAAAAGATCCAGCGAAGGCCAGAAGTAGGCCACTCCCCAGGTGACGGCCTGACGGCCGACCACGATCCTGACCCGGTTCAAATCAATCTTAAGATTGAGTCGATCAAAGCTTCCGATCAGCTCAACATCCGGGCTATCGGTAAAGACGTGCTCCAGAGGCAGGAAGGTGGGCGTGGTCGAGGTTGCCAGACCTGAAGGACCCAACAGAGATGGGGATGCGAACTGTAGCAGCGGATGAGTTTCCAACCGCACATGCTGGCCAAAAAAGCCGTCTCCAGTGAGCCGTAGGATCAGGAGTTCGGTATCTCGGCGCCCTAATGAGCCGATGGTCGCCCCTGGGAATTCCTCTTCCAGGGCAAGCTCTTCCAATCGTAGGAACGGGTAACCTCGAAAGGACCCACCCCAGTTAAACTGTTGAGCCTGCAGCCCGGGAACAGCACCTTCCAGGATCCAGAGAAGGAGAAGGATCCACAAATATTTTGGCCCGGTAAAGAGCATCACGGGCTAGAAACGTCTTTCTCCACACGCCCATCCAATAGGTGAATAATTCGATGGGCCCGCTTCATCACGCGAGGGTCATGGGTGGAGAAGAGAAAGGTGGTGTCGTGCTCCTGGTTCAGTTTCTCCATAAGGTCGATCAGGGCAAAGGCCGTTTCGCTGTCCAGGTTAGCCGTTGGTTCATCGGCCAGAACCAGGGCCGGTTCGGCCACTATGGCACGGGCTACCGCAACCCGCTGCTGTTGTCCGCCTGAAAGCTCGGAGGGTCGGCGGTTTTCAAGACCCTCCAGCCCCACCTCCTTCAGGACCTGGAGAACAGACCTTTTCCTTTCCGCCGCCGGCACTCCTCTCAGCAGTAGAATCAATTCCGCGTTTTCTTTCGCACTCAGAACGGGCACCAAATTGTAGGACTGAAAAATGAATCCGACGTTATCGAGTCTTAACTGTGCCAGCTCACGCGCACTCATTCCTGTTAAATCCTGTCCTCCTACCCAGACCTTCCCCTCGGTCGGTTGATCGAGCCCTACGGAAACGTTTAGCAGTGTCGTCTTCCCTGATCCGGAGGGCCCGGCTATGGCCACAAACTCACCCTGCCGCAGGGTCAGGTTGAGATCATGCAGCGCCCGAATGGTCTCATCTCCCTGGTGATAGAGCCGAGATACATTCTGGAGCCTAAGGATCGCCTCTCCTTGATTCATGATCAGGCTCGCCCCAGTGAATGAACATCTGCTGATCTGGCAGCCCGCCAGGCTGGAACTACGGACAGCAACAGAGTTAAGCCAAAAACCACGACCATCGATTGGAGAATCCGGGCCGAGGAAAGATGAGAATACATGACCGGGTCAAAGGCCACACCGGCGGCAGAAAGTTCTCCTGAGTAGAAGAGGTCCAGCGGCAAACCGCTGCGGCTCAGATAAAGATGAACACTGTATCCCAGTCCGAAACCGGCGAGGGCCGAGAGGGAAGCAATAAAGAAGGCTTCCACCAGCACCATAGTGAACCGCTTGCCCGGCGTCAGTCCCAGACAGTGAAGCAGGGCAAACTCCCGACCTCGCTCCAAAACCGACATGAGCAGCGTATTGAGCACGGTAAAGCTGATGAGCAGGAAGAGGATCAGGTTCATGACGTAGCTGCCTCCATCGTCAATAACAATAAATTCCTTCAACTCGGGAAGCGCTTCTCCCCAGCTCAACACCTCCAAAGCGGGGAATTTCTCCTGTCCGAGGCTGGCCAGCTCCTCTGAAAATCGAGAATCTTGCATTAAAAAGGTGATTTGGTGGACCTGAGTTCCAAGGTTCAGAAATTTCTGAGAAGCGTCCAGGGGCATCAAGGCCAGTACCTGGTCCTGCTCCTCCAATCCCGTTCGCAGGATCCCCCGTACCCGCACAAGCCGGGATTGAATTTCCACGGAGTCAGCCCCCTGTGCCATCAGAACGAGTTTCTCACCCACCTCAAGAGCGAGTTTGTGAGCCACTCCTTGTCCTAGAATCACCCAATCCCCGTCGTCGGCCTTCAAGAACTCCCCTTCGATCAGTTTGTCGTCAAAATCGGAGGCCTGCATTTCCTCTAAAGGTTGGATCCCTATGAGTTGAACTCCTGTTGATCCATCAGCGGAGGAAGCCAGACCGGATACGAAGGTTCGGTGCAAGAGGTGACGAATAGGGAATCGCCCTTTCATCTCCTGGCCCCAGGTCTCTACACTCCGGATCTCCTCAAGTGTGAGTAAACGGTTGATTCCCCCTTGCTCTTGATAACCTTCCTGCTGAACCAGGACGTGGCCTGAACCCAGATGCACGGCACTTTCAATCATCTGCTCATGCCCCCCATCGCCAAGCCCCAGGAAAATCAACAAGAGAGCCAAGCCCAGAGAGATGGTGATCACGGTGAGAAGTGTTCTGCGAGGCTTGCGCCACAGGTTTCTCCAGGCGATCTTCAAGACGATAGACATAGTTATGACTTGGTTTATCGCTCTATTTAACCCTCAACAGGAGCCGACAGGGCCTGGACCGGATTCAATCGAGCGGCCTTCACAGCCGGAAACAAGGCAGCCAAAAGAGTAGCCAAAAGCAGGCCCAGGGCCGACCAGAAGACGTAATCCCAACCCCAGCTGGCTTTCAATACTGGGTCCATCCGGGTTCCCAGCATGGAGAGTTCTCCCATCCATCTGCGCAAATCCAGGCCCTGGGTAGTTAGATAAGACATTCCCCAGGCACCCACACCAAACCCCCCGATCAAACCCAGAATTCCCAGAAAAAGGCTCTCCAGGAGAATGGAACTCACAATGAGCAGGGGGCGCATTCCCAGGGCACTGACCAATCCGATCTCACGGCTTCTTTCAAAGACCGCCATCATCATCGTGTTCAGGACACCTGTGGCGGTAAAGAGACCAATGATCAAGATCATGAATCCGTACATCCCCTGGGCCAGCCCCACATAGTCTCTGAGCTGGGGTGCCAACTCTCCCCAGCTCTGGGCCACGGTGTTGGCTGGCCAATTTTCAGAAGCGTTGAGCTTTGCGGCAAAGGCATCAGCAGCCATGGGGTCCCCGATCCTCACCGCAATCTCATGGACTTCATCCGGACTTAGAGCCAGCAGTTCCTGCAGGTCCTCCAGATAGAGGACTGCCAGCGAGCGATCCAAATAACTGAGTCCGGTGTGAAGGATTCCAGATACCAGAAACAGGTCGTTTCCAAGACTCCCATCGGCGGCCTGAGTCACGATGGCCACCTGTGATCCAATGCTTGCCTCCAGTTCCCGGGCCAGGACATCTCCTAACAGCAGAGAGCGCTCCACCGTGTCGTCCAGAGCCCCCGCCTGAAGTCCCAACAGGAAGCTACTCACTCTCGACTCGACCTCCGGATCCACACCCATCAAACGGGCTCCTGCGGAGTTCTCCCCCGTGGACAAAAGGCCAAACCCGTACACTCGGGGAGAGCGGCCCGCCAACTCAGGGTAAAGGCTGAGTTGCTGGAGGACCCCTTCCAGCTCGCTGTCCCCATCACTGCCGATGGTATCGTAGAGGCTGCGCTCGGGTAGATAGCCCGAATGGTGAACCTGCAGGTCGCCCATGAGCAGGCCCGTTCCATTTTTGAGCATCTGCTCGGCCATACCGACGGTCAATCCAATGAGGACAATCAGAATGGCATAACCGCAACCCACAGCAGAAATTGTGATCAGGCTTCGTCTGGAATTTCTCCACAGGTTTCGCCACCCCAACCGCAAAACAATCATCTCTATCTCCGAAGAGAAGAAAGGGAAAAAGTGCCCCGGGGGATGGGAATGTCAAAGTGGAGTTCGTGATAGATCATCTCGGTGTATTCCCCCGGCTTGTTCTGCGGAACCATCCTCGACTTGGTAGGGACGAGCCGTCCGCCCATCTCACGGTATTCAGAGAAGGTCATCGTACGTTTGAGCTCCCCGCCTTCATCATAGTATTCAGCCCAAGTGGGCATCAGATCCTGCTTGCGGACTTGGTAGAGCATCTTCCCCCAGACCACAGGCGCTTCGGGATGAGGAGTCAGCTGAAACTCATAAACCTCAACCCCTTCTCGATCTCCTTCATAAGCGATCTCAATCTCATAGTCACGAATGAGGCGACTTTCCTTGACCAGATCGTCATTGGTGAAATGCGAGCCCATCCAGGACCCCATCATCATTGAGGTGGGGACACGGATGGTACGATCAATCTTAGGCAGATAATTCCAGATATCGGAGCCCACTTTCAGTGTTGCCGTCCCTGCCTCCTTTTTGGGCCGTAACACCTTGATCAGAGCTTTTTCCGTACCCTCTGACCAGATTTCCATCGTGACATTGCGCTCCCAGCGCCGGGTGACCACAGCCATTTCCACCCGGCCTTGAGAGGAGTCTCCTCGAAGCATCTGGTCCACCTTGTCAATGATTTCCGCTGGGCTCAGCTGGGATGAGTCGACCTGCGCAAAGAGTGGCGCAAAACAGCTACCCACCCAAAACAACAGTAGCCCAACCTGCTTAATAGACCGGATTATGCATGGGTTCTCGTCACGTAGCTTGAATTTATGCATAGTCCGGTCTACATTTAGCACTGAAGGGTGAGAAATTCCTCAACCTTGCCGGCCCAACGTCCAGCTCTAACCATCCCGGGAGGATCCATGGTCAGGTCAACCACCGTCGAGGGTTCGCCTTCCTGCCTGGTTTCTCCACCCTCTAATATAAGGTCCACCTGGTGATCAAAAAGTTGCTTCAAATCTTCCAGGGAGGCCAACGGCTCTCCAGAACGGTTGGCGCTGGTGGAGACGATGGGCCCCGGGATTGCTTCTATCCAGAGTTGCAGAAAAGCTAGATCAGGATGCCGCAATCCCACCTTTCCTTCCTCCCCCAACAGTAATGGAGAACAGGAGGCGTTCCCTTCCAGAAGCAGGGTCACCGGGCCCGGCCAAAAGGCTCTCGCTAATTCATAAAATAGATCAGGAATACGATCGGAAACTACTTCTGCATAAGAACAATCCTGAACAAGCAAAAGAAGACCCTTTTTCTCGGAGCGGCCTTTAATGGCTAAAAGCCGTCGCAGTGCCTCCTCATTGAAGGGATCACAGCCTAGACCGTAGAGAGTATCCGTGGGATAAAGCACCACCTGACCCTGGCGGATTGCCTGGGCCGCTCTTTCAATGATTTCTGGGGCGGGGGACTCAAGATCAAACCGCACATCTGTTAAGATAGCACGAAGTGTCTTCTTCTGTTTCCCGGATTGAAAGCCGGCAAAACCCCCAGTACAAAGTCTGGAAAAAGTATATCGCTCACCCCGAGAAAGAGGACTGTCCCTGGCTTCCCATAGAAGGTTGGAAGCAAATCAAAGACCTCTCCGCCCAGCGCCCCATAGAGCTTTTACTCTTCTCGGCGGAGGCGAAAAGTAACATCAAGGGCCTCCTTTCCCGCGCTACCCAGTCTTTTCAACTGGCTCCTGCCTTGTTCGAAAGTCTGTCCACCCTCGATTCTTCTCAGAACATCCTTGCCTTTTTTGCGAAGCCCGCCTGGAATTGGGACGATCTCACTTCACAGGTTCTTTACCTGAACGAACTCCAGGATCCGGGTAATCTGGGAACGCTGCTGCGGACCGCCCGAGCCACAGGAATCTTCAGTGTTGCCACCAGTCCCCACACCGTCTCCTGTTTCAACGCCAAGGTCGTCCGTGCCTCCGCCGCCTCTCTTTTCTCGGTTCCCTTCCTGGAGGGGATCGAAGCTGGCGACTTGAAAAACCGCGGATATCACCTCTGGGCCACCACTCCGAAGGGTGGAAACTCCCTCTTTGAAGCACATTTCGAATCTCCTCTTGCCATTGTGATTGGCAATGAAGGTCGGGGTCTGAGCACTGCTGTTCTCGAGCTAGCAGACCACCACCTGTACATCCCCATGCAGCCTCAAGTGGAAAGCCTCAATGCCGCAGTGGCAGGATCACTTGTTCTCTATGAGGTGTTCCGTCAGGGAACTATTTAGGAGCCTGTCGGTGTTGCTTACCACGATTGGCAAGGAGCTTCGGGAATATGGCAGAGACTCTCCGGAATGTGGGAGGCACCCTCAGGTGCCGAATCTTTGGCCAGGCACGGCCTCCGGAGCCCCGAAGGGGCGCCATGAAATAGCCAGGGGCGTCAGCCCCTGGAATCTGCCATTTCTCGTGAGGAGCCCTGTAAGGGCGGCACAAAACCAGGGCAAAAAAGGGACACTGTCCCCTTCATTCCGGAGGTCACGACAAGAACCTGGGCATTATCCGGGTTTCTTGGGGGCACTCTCGTCGGATTCTTTTAAAGCCTCGCACAACTCCTTGGCCCGGATCACTTGTCCCTGTAGCAGCATTTCCCCTTCAAAGCGCTTGACGACCTCATCGTAGACCGCAATGGCTTCCTCTGCACGATTCGAACTTCCCAGAGCCACTCCTTTGTTGACTAGAGCCAGCGCCACCTGCGCCTGCAGCTCTACTTCTTGTTCCTCCTGATAGCGCTTGAGGACCTCATCGCAGACTTCTATGGTCTCCTCCAGCCGGCCCAGCATCCCCAGAGACACGCCCTTATTGACGAGTGCTTTGGCTACCTGCTCCCGTAACACGAGTTCCTGCGCATCTTGAAAGCGCTCGACCACTTCATCACAAAGAGTCAGCGTCTCTTCAGTACGACCCAATGTTCCCAGTGCCACTCCTTTATTGACCAGTGCCTTGACCATTTGCTCTCGCAGCACCACCTCCTGTGTCTCCTGAAAGCGAGTGATGACTTCATCGTAAATCTTGATTTCTTCCTCACACTTGCCCAGAGTCCCCAGTATCACACCTTTCTCAACCATGGCCCGTACCACCTGCTCTTGAAGTGGTAATTCCTCTGCCTCCTGATAACGATTGATGATGACATCACAGACCTCAAGCTCATTCTCCATCTGACCTAACATCCTGAAAGCCATCCACTTATGAAACAAGGCTCCAGCCACTTTCTCTCGCATGGCACTGTGGCTGGCGCTTCCGAAGCGAGCCATCACCTCGTCGCACACTTGGATCACTTCTTCCATGCGCCCCAAGCTCTTGAGAGCCACCGCTTTGTTGGAAAGGGTCTCTATCACTTGCTTCTGTAATTCTTCATGGCTGTCTTCGCCAAACCGCTCCATCACCTCATCACACACTTCAACCACTGCTTCCATATGACCCAGGCTGGCCAGGGCCACCTCTTTGGTCACCAAAGCGCCACTGACCTGGACCTTCAGTGAGAAATCACTCGCCTCGCCAAAGCGAGCCATGACTTCATCGCAGGCCTCAATAGCATCCTTCATGCGGCCCAGTGCTCCAAGCGTCAACCCTTTCTTGCACAGCGCATCTGCTACCAGTTCCCGCACCTCCAATTCCGTGACCTCCTGGAAGCGACTGACCACCTCATCGTAGACCGCAATCGCCATCTCTGTACTTCCCAGCGCCACTCCCTTATCAATCAACTCCCGCGGTTCTCGGTTCTGGGCCTCCTTTTCCGTCTCTTCTTCTGCCTTGCGTTTTTCTTCCGCCTTCTTGACCGCTTGCTCTTCTGCTTGCCGTTTCCCTTGAGCCTCTCTTTCGGCCTGCTCCTGCGCCTTTCGTTTTTCTTCCGCCGCACTGGCCTCTTGGGTCGCCCGATCCTCTGCCTTCCGTCTTTCCGCCAGCTCCTGCGCTTCTCTCTTCTCTTGCTCTCCCGTGAATTCATGGATGATCGCTTCCAACGCCTCTTTCTTAGATATCGCTTCAACGACCTTTTCCCTCAACACTGTTTGCTCAGCCTGGCCAAATCTACTGATCACTTCATCGCAAACCGCAATGGCGTCTTTCGTGAGGCCCAGCGTTCCCAGGGAGGCCGCCTTGTGAACCATCGCTTCCGCCACCTGCTCAGTAACCTCCACTGCCGTGGCCGTGCCGAAGCGGCTGATCACCTCATCGAATACTTCAAGCGCTTCCTGTGCAGTTCCCAGGGCTATCCCCTTGGCCATCAGGGCCTGAGCCGCCTCGTGAGGCAAGTCGGTTTCAGTGGCATATTCACCCGGACTCAGTTTTTCCTGTTTCTGGCCCAGAGTTCCCAGGGTTTTCCCCTCCTCTGGAACCGCCGGCTGGTGTGTCACTGGTTCAGGCACCACCGGCTCAGGTGCCATGGGCTGCGTCGGTGCCGCTCCCAGGATCTCCCTTTTGAGCAACGCCCGCCCCACCTGCTCCCGTAGCGCTGGTTCCCCGGCCTCGCCAAAGCGCCGAATCATCTCATCGTAGACCTCAACGGCCTCTTGTTTACCACCCAGACTCTCCAACACCTGCCCCTGGTTGACCATCGCTTCAGCCACGTACTTTCTCACCTGTATTTCGGTGACCTTGCCGAAACGAGCGATCACCTCATCGTAGACAGCAATCGCTTCCGTTGCATTCCCTAAGGCGAGGCCTCGAGCCATGAGAGCTCTCACTGCCTCTCCAGGTTGTTGTTCCGTCGTGGCGGTGTGTTGAACCGGATTCATCGCTTGGTCGAAGAACCCGCTTGGGTCTTGTGCAGAACCGAGAGTTCCCAGGGTCGACCCCTGGCTGGCAGGTGCCCGAGCCACCTGCTCTTGAAGTGTTGCTTCCAGTACACCTGTATTCAGTACTGCTCGCGACACCTGTTCCTTCACATCGGCTTCTCTTGCGTCGCCAAATCGGCTCAGCAGTTCGTTGTAGCTGGAGAGTGCTTCTTGTGTTCGGCCCAAGCCTCCCAGTGTCACCCCCTTATTAAAGAGCGCCCAGGCCACCTGCTCCCTCACGTCCGGGTCGGTGGGCCCACCAGCCGCCTGAGTTCCCTCCAACCATCCCGGACGAATCAGACCGCCCGTTGCTGCTCCCCTTATCCCTGCGAAACGACGCAGTAACTCATCGTAGGTCCCAAGAGAATCCTGTGTCCGACCCAGAGTCCCCAGGGCTGTCGCCTTATTGAGGAGAGCCCAGGCCACCTGCACCCGTAGTTCTTTCTTGTTAGGATCAGCCTGCGAAGAGGTGTCGAGCCATCCAGGACGGGTCAAACGATCCAAGGCCGTCGACTTCACTTCTGCGAAACGCTTTAACAACTCGTCAAAAACCGCAACAGCTTCCGGCGTGTGACCCAGACTCTTCAGGATCACACCTCTGTTAAAGAGAGCCCAGGCCACCGCTTCGCGCACCTCTGCTTCCTCTTCCTGTTGGGCGCCCACCTGCCTGTCCCCTTTCAACCAATCCGGAAGGGTCAGGCCACCCGATTTCGTTTCCCGGGTTCGGGTGGCCGGCCCGAAGCGATGCAGCAGCTCGTCGTAGCTTGCCAGCGCTTCCTGGGTGCGCCCCACGATTCCCAGACTAACGCCCTTGTTAAAGAGTGCCCAGGCCACCGGCGCGTGTTGTGCCGCCCTCTCCTGATTAACCAGGCTGGGGGCTCGTTCTCCTTTGAGCCATTCCGGACGTGCAAGGCCGGTCAACTGCGGACGTTCTATGGTCGACCCAAAGCGACGCAACAACTCATCGTAAACGCCAATTTCGTCGTTTGTACGCCCCGCTTCCCCCAGGGTCAGACCCATGTTAAAAAGAGCCCACGCCACCTCCTCCTGCACGTCCGTTTTTTCTACAAAGCGAGTCAGCAGTTCATCGTAAACTCTGAAAGCTTCCTCATTCTGGCCGGCTCGTGCCAGTGCCACACCCCTGCTGAAGAGCTCCCGCGCAGCCCGCTGGTCGGCACTCATTGTCTCTGGATGACGGATTTGACCTGTTTCTCCAACCTCTTCAGCAGGAAGGGAGCGACGAAGGCGATGAACAAAAGCTCCCAGTGGATCTCGGATCACATCGGGACGTTCCAGGCTGCGGACTTCAATCAATTCTTTAAATATCCTCCTGGAAACGCTTCAGCCAAGTCATAAGAAGGATTATCCCTGGTTTTCGACTTTCGTGTGGGTCTTCTCCCTCTCTATTTACCCTGTCGAGTTTAAAAAAAAAGGTGACACAGACGATAAGCCGAGAGAAAATAGAGCCTCATGGACAGAACTCTCTTCCCTTCTCAACAGGCTCACCAAGACGACTCTTCCCCTTCAACGGCTCCACTCGCTGAACGGATGCGACCTCAAAAGCTCGAAGACGTCCTGGGTCAGGACCACCTTTTAGGGAAAGGAAAACTGTTGCGGGAAGTCATTCTCTCACAGGAAATTCCTTCCATGATTTTCTGGGGACCTCCAGGGGTGGGAAAAACCACCTTAGCCCGAATCATCGCCCGGGAAACAGACTCCTATTTTGTCTCCATCAGCGCGGTGCTGGCGGGAGTGAAAGAGGTGCGGAGGGTCATTGAAGAAGCCCGGACTGAGCGTCGCCTCCACAACAGAAGAACCATCTTCTTCGTGGATGAGATCCACCGCTTCAACAAAGCCCAACAGGATGCCTTTTTGCCCCATGTGGAAAGTGGGATCATCGTTCTGATTGGGGCCACTACCGAAAACCCCTCCTTCGAAGTGATTTCCCCTCTTCTCTCGCGCTTTCGGGTTCTGGTCCTGCGCCCTTTGAACCAGGAACAGTTGGTTGAACTCTTAAGAGCTGCCCTGCACGACCGTGAGCATGGGCTGGGAAACCATGATCTTAAAATCAGGCAGGAAGCCCTTGATCAACTGGCTCTTTTTGCCAATGGGGATGCGCGAATTGCGCTCAACTCGCTGGAAATCTCCGCCTCCCTGGCTCAAAGCCAGGGCCCGAACAAACTTGAGATCAACCTGGAAATAGTAGAACAGGCACTGCAGAAACGGACCCTTCTTTTCGACAGGGCTGGAGAGGAGCACTTCAACCTGATTTCCGCCCTCCACAAGTCTCTGCGCAACAGTGACGTCGACGCCACCCTCTACTGGCTGGGGAGAATGCTTGAAGCCGGTGAAGACCCCCTCTATATTACCCGCCGTATGGTCCGCTTTGCTTCGGAAGATGTGGGAACAGCAGACCCTTCGGCTCTTGGTTTTGCCATGGATGCTATGCAGGCCGTCCACTTTATTGGCCTACCCGAAGGAAAACTCGCTTTGGCTCAGTTGGCCATCTATCTTGCTCAAGCACCCAAGTCCAATTCCGTCTATGAAGCCTATACTCGGGTCCAGAAAGACGTGGAAAAGACACTCGCAGAACCCGTTCCCCTTCATCTGCGCAACGCGCCCACACCTCTCATGAAAGAGCTGGGTTACGGACAGGGTTATCGTTACGCTCACCACCAAAAGCAGGGGGTGGCCCAAATGGAATGTTTGCCGACGAGCCTGGTGGGAAAACAATACTACCGCCCCACCCAACAAGGGTTTGAAAAAGACATCCAGGCGCGCCTCGCAGAAATTCAGAAAAAAAAGAACAGCAGAGAGGAGTAACACAATGAAAAAAGGAGTTCGGGGACGGCCCCTGAACTCCCCTTTTGTTATAATTCGTCTCATGAAAACAGTCGTTTCCTCGGTGGTGCTGATCTTGATTATTCTCACTACCCTTTCCAAATTGAGAGGCTCAGAGGACATGCCCCCCTTGAACGAAGAAGGCCAGAACTGGATAGAGAAAACCTTGAAGGGCATGAGCCTGGAAGAAAAGGTAGGTCAATTGATCGTCGGTGCAGCCGGCACAAATTTCACCAACCTGAACACCGCTAAATTTCAGCAGATCCAGAAGGAGGTAACCGACTATCACGTCGGAGGGTATCACGCCCTTGGAGGTGAGGTTTTTTCTGCGGCTTTCCTGATTCGAAGAATGCAGGAGATGGCCCGCATCCCCCTATTCATTACCGCCGATTTGGAGGGTGGGGCCGGCCTGATTTTCCGGGGTGGTACACGTTTTCCAAAAGCCATGGCCCTGGGAGCGACTTCCGATCTGACAAGTATCCGTCGAGTTGGGGAAATCACGGCTCTGGAGGCAAAAAGCCTGGGCATTAACGTGAATTTCTATCCCGTTGTGGATGTGAATAATAATCCGCGCAATCCCATTATCAACATCCGTTCTTTTGGTGAGGACCCGACACAGGTTGCCCAAAACGCGGCCGCTTACATTCGGGGGGTTCAGGAAAACGGAATTCTGGCCACCGCTAAACATTTTCCCGGACATGGGGACACCACGATCGATTCCCATCTGGAACTGCCGGTCATCAAGGTTTCCCGAGAACGCATGGAGCAAGTGGAGTTCCCTCCTTTCCGGGCCGCTATCCAGGCAGGAGTTCAAGCCATCATGACGGCTCATGTGTCGATTCCGGCCCTGGAGCCTGAAGAGGGGCTGCCGGCGACTTTATCTCGCCGAATCTCAACCGATTTACTGAGAGACGAGATGGGCTTCAAAGGCCTCATTTTCACCGACGCTCTCAACATGGGTGGGATTCATGCCCGCTGGAAGGAAGGGGATGCAGCCGTCCAGGCTTTTCTGGCCGGTGCAGATGTGATTCTCTTTCCTTTATCGGTAAGGTCTGTTTTTCAGGGTCTCTTGCAAGCAGTAGGCCAGGGAAAGATCAGTGAAGACCGGCTGAACGATTCGGTACGTCGAATTCTGGAGGCTAAGGCCAGACTCGGCCTTCACCAGAACCGTTTGGTCGACCTCTCTTCCATCGATCAGAAAGTGGGGTCTCCCGAATATCAGGAGGAGGCTCAAAGGATCATGGAGCAGGCGATCACACTGGTGCGTGACCAAAAGAGTGTCTTGCCCTTTTCACCGAGGCGAAGAAGTACCGTGCTGCTGATCACTCTCCTGGATGAGCGTCGTCCCAGGGAGAGTCGAGGGGACAGCTTTGTGCGTGAGTTTCGTCGCCGCCACTCCCAGACCATTCATCGGGAGGTACTTCCTCGTGCTTCAGGTGATGAAATCACTTTGATCCAAGAGTTAGCCAAACGCGTTGATTATCTGGTAGTGGCAGGCTACATTCGCACTGCCGCTTACAATGGTTCTCTCGATCTCTCCGTGAATCAACTCGAATTGCTGAAGGGTCTTTCCCAACTCCGTCCACCCTTTGCCTTCGTGCTCTTCGGAAGCCCCTATTTGCTTTCCTTCGTTCCCGAATTACCCAGTTATATCCTCGCTTATGATGACCATCCCGGCGCCGAGCTGGCCGCCGTGAAATCGATCCTCGGAGAAACGCCATTTCGGGGCAAATTACCTATTAGTCTTCCCGAACTCTACCCGGTGGGACATGGGATTCAAAAATGAACCCGGAGCCTGATCGGCCCATCCAAGTCTCCTCCAGCGAAGTCCGGATTCGCACTCTGGATACCATCGGTGAAATGTCACAGCTGGTCCATCTGCAGCGTGAGATTTGGGGATATGGCCAACCGGATACAGATTTCCCTTATCCCGCCCGGGCCCTCTTCGCCCTGGTACAGAGTGGCGGCCAGGTGGGAGGCGCTTTTCTCGACGATCGCCCCGTGGGGCTCTCGGTGGCTTGGAGAGGAGTGGATCCCGTTTCCCAGGTGCCCTATCTACACAGCCAGTTGTTAGGTGTTCGAAAAGAGCATCGGCATCTGGGCATCGGCTTTCAGCTCAAACTCTATCAGCGGGATTTTGCCCTCGAGGCAAATCTGGATGTAGTCCAATGGGTCTTCGACCCCATGCGGACCAGCAGCGCCAATCTGAATGTGCGCAAGCTGGGCGCAGTGATCCCCTCTTATCACCCGGACTACTATGGGTCGCTTCAGAGTCACTTCTCCCGTGGACTGGCCACCGATCGTGTTTGGGCCCACTGGTATGTTGCCTCTTCAAGAGTCCGGCAGCGCCTCAGCCATCCTCTTCCCTTGCTCGAGCGGGTGCCGCCCCTGGTTCAGGTGACCGTATGGAGTACCGACGACCAGGGAAGGAAGGCCTTAGTGGACCCCGACCTGGACTGCTCTCAGCCTGAATTCCTGGTTGAGGTGCCCGATGACTTCGAATCAATCATTCAAGAAGACCTCTCACTGGCCGCCGATGGGCAGGATAAGATTCGGAGAATCTTTCAACATTATTTCAATCAAGGATACCTGGCCGCTGATTTCCTGATTGTGTCAGGCCCACCGCGGCGCACCTTCTACCTGTTTACGAAAGCTCCTTTGAAGCAGCTGCTCGGTAACTAGACGGATGGAATTCACGACCCTTGATTACGCTGTCCTTTTCTTCTACCTCATCGCAAGCGCCGTTTTGGGGACCCTGATCGGGAGGGGCCAAAAGAATATCAATGACTATTTCCTGGCCGGTAAGCAGGTCCCTTGGTGGGCGATTTCCTTCTCCATCGTGGCCACGGAAACGAGTACGCTTACTTTTATCGGCGCCCCGGCCATCTCTTACACCGGTAATCTGACCTTCCTCCAGGTCATCGTGGGTTACTTCTTGGGACGACTGCTGGTCAGCTTTTTTCTCATTCCTTCCTATTTCAAAGGGAATATTCAAACCGCTTATGAAGTGTTGAATCTCCGCTTCGGGCGGCAGGTACAGAACTTCTCCGCATTTCTCTTCCAGGCCAGTCGTTCCCTCGCTGACGGTGTGAGACTTTTCGCCACCGGTCTGGTTCTATCCGTGGTCACGGACATTTCGGATCAATGGAGTGTCGTTATGATCGGGGTGGTCACCATTATCTACACCCTATATGGAGGAATGCGGGCGGTGATCTGGAATGACGTCATTCAACTCTGCATCTATGTTACCGGGGCCACACTGGCCTTCTTTATCATTTTAGACCGCATCCCCGGCGGTTGGTCGGAAGTGGTGAGCCTGGCGGCACCCCTGAACAAGTTCCAGTTTCTCGATTTCACTATGAGCTTCAGTGTGGCCTATACCTTCTGGGCAGGTCTTTTGGGGGGGGCCTTCATTACTTTTGCCACCCACGGCACCGACCAGATGATGGTCCAACGCTATCTAGCTTGTGGCAATAAAAAGGGGAGCCAGCGGGCTCTTATTTTAAGTGGGTTCCTGGTGTTTGCGCAGTTCTTACTTTTTCTCATCATCGGGGTGATGCTCTACTCTTTTTACCAGCATTTCCCTTTAGATCAGGAACTGGAGCAAGTGGATCGAATATTTCCGATCTTCATCGTCCAGCAAATGCCGCCCGGGCTTTCCGGTTTGATCATCGCCGCCATTTTTGCAGCGGCCATGTCCACTTTAAGCAGCTCACTCAATTCGCTGGCCTCTTCCTCGGTCAATGACTTCTACAAAAACAATTGGGGCAAAGGCCAAACCGAGACTCACTATCTCAAGGCTTCCCGAATCTTCACATTAGCCTGGGGTGCGGTCCTGATTGGGATCTCCATGATGGCCCGCAACTGGGGTGAAGTTCTGGAAGTTGGTCTCACCATCACCACCATCACCATGGGAAGTATTTTAGGGATCTTTCTTTTGGGGTTGGGACGCACCCGAATCCCTGAAGGAGCGGCCCTTGCCGGCATGATGGCGGGACTAGTGACCATGCTGGGAGTTCACTGGAGCGGCACCATCGCCTGGACCTGGTATGTCCTGATCGGAACAGCCGTGACACTGGCAGTTGGAGGCCTTTTGGCAAAGCTAGCTCCCCTTGAGTAGTGTCTCGTTCCCTATAATGCAATGAAGTTTGTGGCAAGCGATACGGCGTCGAGTTCGCGAAGCAACAACGACGTGATGTCCCTCTACATCGTGGAGAGGGAACGAAAAAGAAATAAATCCGTCCCGCCGCCACCCTCCCGGTTGACGGGGGTTGCAATCGACCTCTTTCTCTCCTCACAAGCCCCATCAGCAAACATCATCGTGTTTATGGAGCGAGACACTGGATGCCTGGATTCCCTCATTTGAACAGGCGGAAGCGCATATTGTACTATAGATTTATCTTCATTTATGACAATCCCATCCACAAAAGATGATTTATTTATTGCGCTTTTTTAGGAAAGAAGGCTAAGCATGGATATCACTGAATTGCTTAGATTTGCAGTGTCAGAGGAGGCTTCGGACATTCATATCAGTAGTGGAGAGCCTCCTATCATGCGGATTCATGGAAGCATGAAACGTCTGGATCACCCTGCACTCTCCGGGGACGATGTGCACAGGATGGTCTACGACATTATGAGCGATAAGCAGCGCAAGGACTTCGAAGAGTTGAACGAGTTGGATTTTTCATTCGAAATGGGAGACAACCGTTTTCGTGTCAATGCCTTTATCCAGCGTCGCGGAAAATCTGCAGCTTTTCGCGTCATTCCCACCACCATCTTGACCATGGAGCAGTTGGGTTTACCGTCCATCCTCAAGAAACTCTGCGAACATGAAAAGGGACTCATTCTGGTAACCGGCCCTACCGGTAGCGGAAAATCGACCACCCTGGCAGCCATGATCGATTTCATTAACAACACCAAGGAAGGTCACCTTCTAACCATTGAAGATCCCATCGAATTCGTGCACTCCTCTAAAAAGTGCCTGGTCCAACAACGGGAATTGGGCATTCACACCCATTCCTTCGCCAACGCGCTGCGCAGCGCATTCCGTGAGGATCCTGACTTTATTCTGGTCGGTGAAATGCG
>CBDUTA010000025.1:0-17426 GCA_965369785.1 uncultured bacterium | reverse complement strand
AAGGCCGGCGCCCATTCGGCACCTACTCAAGAACAATATCCTGTCCTGTCCATTAGAGGACAGGTCATTATTCCAGGCGAGGCGAATACCCATGAACATCGAACTGCAAGAACGGCTCGAGAAGTGTACGACTTTACCGACCCTGCCGGCAGTTGCCATCAGAATTGTTGACTTGTGTCGGCGACAAGATGTTGATCTCAGACAGTTGGCAAAAGTAATTGGACAAGATCCAGTTCTTTGTGCCCGCGTGCTCAAAATTGTGAACTCTGCCTTTTACTACTTTCCACGTCAGATCACCACACTCAGTCAAGCCGTGGCGATTCTAGGAATTGATGCCGTGCGAACGATAGCTTTAGCCTTTTCCCTGGTCCGCGGAATGCGCGGAAATGAGGTCGATGGGTTCGATTTCAAGACATTCTGGCGTCGCTCCCTTATTAGCGCTGTGGCTGCTCAAAGTTTGGGGAAGTGGAGCAAGATGCGAAATGAAGAAGTGCTTTTTCTTGCCGCCCTGATGCAGGATATTGGCATGCTATTCCTGAGAGAGATTGCGCCCAAAGACTATGGTGAACTGATCTTGCAGTCCAAACGAAGCCATCGAGATCTTGTTGAGTTGGAGAAACCATTATTTGGCGAGGATCATTCGGCAGTCAGTAGTTGGCTGGCCCAAGACTGGGGCCTTCCGGAGTTATTTGAGGTAGCACTTCGGTTCAGTCATGACCCTGACAACCAGGAGGCCATTCCGGAGCTTCTCCCAACCGTTCAAGTCATTGGTCTGTCGGGCTTGTTCGCTGATATTTGGTTAAGCGAAGACGTGGCTGAGGCTACCAAGTCGGTCCATCTGAAAGCTCGTCGGACGCTCAATATGGACGATCAGGATGTTCAAGAAGTTTGCACGACAATAGCCTTGATGACTCCAAAACTCTCGTCCGTTTTTGAAATTGACATGAATGATTCCGACATGATCAATGAGACCCTGGAAAAGGCAAAAGAAACCTTGCTAGCGGTGAGCATAAACAGCATTCAGCGCGTCCAGGGCCTGCAGGCAGAAACCGAGAGCCTGTCCTCGGAAAACCAAACGTTGACCCATCAATTATCGAGAGACACTCTGACTGGTCTCTACAATAGAGCCTACTTAAATGAGAAGATGTTCCAGCTGTTTGAGAGTAGTCTTCCCCTGAGTGTCGTTTTTTGCGATGTCGACCATTTCAAACAGATCAACGACACCTATGGTCACAAGGCCGGAGATCTCGTTCTTCAGTCAGTAGCGCAGATTTTGGAAAATCAGATCGGGGACAGTGGCAAAGTCATACGCTATGGAGGTGACGAGTTCGTGGTATTACTTCCGGATACGCCGAGTGTCCAGGCCGTTGAGATATCTAATAGGCTCTGCAACGGCGTGGCCTCAAACTCTCACAGCGTCAGCCCTGATCAGTCCATTCAGGTGACGACTTCAGTTGGCTATGCGACTCATCCCATGAACGGAGACTTCGAAACCGCTGAACAGTTATTGCAGGCAGCGGACCAAGCCCTCTATTCAGCCAAACAGGGAGGGAAAAACCAAGTTGGAGTTTATCCGCATCAGGCTGAAAGCTCTCAATAGCACTCACGGGGTCGAAGGCTCAACTTCAATGATCTCCACCTGAGTTCCGTTCACAAGTAAAATGATGCGATTACCGTCGGATTCCCACTCCAGTTTCTTACCTTCAGTTCGGCCACTCTCCCCTGTGTTGACCAACTGGACTCCGGGATATTTCTTTTGGACAACATCCGAGTAGGCTGCTGCGAACTCACCGGCATCTTCTTCGGAATCCCACACCAAGCGAAGAACGAATGCCAGATTCCCGTTTGGATGCTCGAACAATTCAAGGCGATCACCGTCCCATCCTTGAGTAGCCTGCACAGCTTTGTGCCTTTCGATAAACTGATTCAGAACCAGGTATAAGGCGAACTCACCAAGGACATTTGTGTAGATATTTTTCCAGGGATCAGAGAGGACAAGGGGAGGGGGCTGCGATTCAACGATTGTCGGATCATCCCTCTGGGCCAGATATTTCTCCGGGTGCAGGAACTGTTCCGTTGACCGGGGGAAGTCAGAATAGAGCCTGGTTACATCTTCCGGGCTGTTCCACTTCCGGAAAGATCGCATGAACTTGAAACCGGAAACAGTCGGGAAAAGAGTGATTTCCCTGAGAGCTGCAGGAACGCCTTCACCCAGTTGGCTCTCGATTCCTTGGCGAAAAGACAAATCAACATCCCTGACCTGCGCAGGTCTCAGTAACTGGAAACTCACACTGTAGTCAACCAAGACGGCTAGAGCATCTCCCAGAACGAGCGCCAACCGGGCCATTAAAACATCGTCGTTGCCTTTTACCTTTATGGAGTAAGGAGTTAAGTCGAAGTGCCGGTCCTGGAGAGCATGGACCAGGCTGATAACCAGGCTCACCACGATTTCATCATCGATTTCATCATCTTTCACACCCGTAAAGGCATCGGAAATATACAAAGTTTTCGTTTTAGGGTCATAGAAACAGACCGTAGAAAACAGCGCAGTCCTGCGAAGGAACTCGTCGAGGGCAAAACTCTGGGGAATCAACCCGAGTTTCACCAGTACTTTTTTCTCCAGTTCTACATGGCTGGGAGGATTCAGCTCATTGGCGAACTCGAGCAACCGTTTTTCGAACTCTTCTCGCCTGGCAAAGACCTTGACAATGGGTTGTCCAACTGGGAGGCCTCGGAACCTGCCCACCTGGATTTCGATTTGATCAGCCAGCTTCAGTATTCGGGGATTTGCCTGGACCGACTCAATTACGGGGTATTGTCGGACCCGCCTCACGGGTGGCTCTGGAGCTTCGGATTCACTGTCCGTTGAATCGCTCTCAGGGGGTGTTTCCATTTCGGATTCACTGGCGAGGGTAACGAAGTCCGGAACCTCCTCTTCCCCTTCCTCCAAGAGGGCTACCTGGATCTCCTGCTTCTCCAACAGTCTGGCAAGTCTGGGCTCCAGGACCTCCTTCTCCTCGTTGTTGCCCGTTGCTTCTGCCATTTTGTAGAGGAGCATTACAGCACCCAGAGCTTGACCTTGATTTTCTCCTCGCTCCGCCACCTCAGCTAGAGCCAGCAAAGCAGTACGGATCCCCTTCAAGCTGCCCTGCTGATAACTGATAGCCAGAATCTTTTGATACGTGCTATAGGCTTCCTCATCCTTCCCCTCGGATACCTGAGAGCGACCGACTGAGTCCAAGCTCTGAGCAAAGTCTAGATTGTTCTCCTCAGGGGGAACCCTGAGTCTCCTGAAGTAGTCGATAATCTCCGCCTTGGTCTCTTGATCCAAAGGAAGGGAGTCTGTTTTATCTTCTACCACGATGACGGATGGCTTTGGGCTATCGGTGCCAAAAGGCCAGAGGGTTCGGTATCGGTAAAGGCAAAGACCGACCACCAGGATCAAAGTGAGTAATAAGATTATTTTGCGGTAATCGTAATTATTCATCGGACCGCTTCAGCTGCTTGGTGGGATGCCCTCATTAAATCCCCGAATCACTCAAGCCCGTGTTAGGCAAAGGTTCTCGTCACAAAGCACTGAAAGCACCGGCCTGACTGCGTTTCGCGACGCGTGATCCGCAACGCTGGCGGTACAATAGATACTTTATGCATCATCTGGTCTAAGACCCCAGATATTATCAGTCCGATCCATTGGGCCGCTCAATGACATTATAAGCAAATGGAATGCCAAGCTTGAGGGCCTCGTCAAGGCAAGTCATTCGGAAAAGCCTAACCACCTATTAATCAGAGGATTACAAAGACCCAAACCTCAAAGCCACAAACCAGGCGATTCTTGTTGAGACAATCTTGGTTTACAGTTCGTTTGGGCCCTACACAGATGGCACCCAACCTCATCATTCTTTGGCCCGTCTTGATGCAAAGGTTGTCGTCTCGAAAATGAGCAGCGGGCAATGGTTCAAGGCCCTTCGGCTTCACCAACTCACTGGCAACTCCTTCCCTCTTGTGACATTCGTAACATCGGACCCTTCGTTCATTTCACTATTTGTGGTTCCGATAGGGCCCTGTGAATCAAGGCGAGGGACCCTTCTTTACCATCAATAGAATCAACGATTTAAACAGTATTCTCAGTTTCTGACTTTTCCACAGGTGGACACCTGTGTGTTACTTTAGAAGTGAGTTTGAGGGAACAATTTTGAGAAACGGGCATCTCAGGATAAGAATCGGAGATCATCGGGATTCGGCACACTCATGAGAGTGTGGATGGGAACTCCCACCGTCTCCAGGCTGTCGGCATACCGTCAGAGAACTTTTATAACATTGCTCATGATCGATTTGGGCCTTTTTTCGAAAAGGAGGGAATTGCTATGAAACAGGTTACACGTCATTCGATTATTGCTCCCCTGGTTGTCTTTTTTGCCCTACTGGGAATGCTCTCCGCGCAGGACACCGGCAGCGAGCCCAAAACTCAGGCTCCTCTGGGCGTCATGAAGACCAAAGGTGTCGTCGTTGAGCGCTCAACTAATGGTTTTACCTTACGGGATGAACGAGGTTCTGAAATGAGCATCGCCGTAACCGAGGAGACCGTCATCAAAGAGCAGAAAAAGAATTTTCTTCGTAAAGCCAACAGCTATACACCCCAACATCTCCTTCTTGGCCTCAAGCTCCAGGTGAAAGGACATGGAACCGCTTCGGGAGAACTCATGGCCCAGGAAATAAAATTCACTCAGGACGATCTCAAGATTGCCCAAATCATCTCTTCAAGGGTTTCACCCGTGGAAATGCGCGTCGAGGAAGCCCACAACCGTCAGGATCTTCTCGAACACCGCACGGAAGTCCTGTCCGGAGAGATCTCGGAGTTGAATGCGGCTTTCGGAGTAGCACGAGGTGAAGCCCGGCAGGCTCAACGTACTGCCGATCGCGCCATTTCCCGTGCCGAGGGTACCGACAAGCGAATTTCCGCCCTGGACGATTATAAAGAAGCCCGGATGCTCGTCATCAGCTTTGCCTTCAACAGCTCCAGCCTGTCGGGAGATGCCCGAACTCAACTCGACGGACTGGCCGGTCAAACCAAGGATGTGAAGGGTTATCTTATTGAAGTGAAAGGATTTGCTTCATCTGACGGAGACGACAACTATAACGCTTTACTCAGCCAGCGCCGAGCCGAATCGGTGGTGCGCTACTTGATCGAAAATCACCAGATTTCATTGCGGCGGATCATCACGCCCTACGGATATGGGGAGTTGGCCCCAGTGGCTGAAAACTCCAGTCCTCAGGGGCGCCAGCAGAATCGACGAGTTGAGGTTCGCATACTGGTCAACAAGGGCCTGGAAACCGCCAAAATGAACTCCATTAAGGGTAACGAGAGCGTAACCAACTTCTAATCGGTTGGAGAACGTGGCCGCACTCTGCGGCCACGTTCTTTGTCCTTCATCACCGAACTTGCACGAAAACTCACCGAAAATGTCAACCCAGGTTGACAAAAATTGACAAAATCCCTCTCCTGAAGGTCCCTCCTGGATCTCATAAGTTCCCATATTTCATTAACTTAACTCATTTCGTAAACACTGGATCCTTTCTTGCTTGCTAAAAGGGCAAGGGAGGACAAGCATGAATCTAGACAATCGAAGTGTATCTACTGAACATCCTCGGAGATGGGAAAAGGACATAGGTGAACCATCCACTGCTGGTCCCGGTGCTTATCCAGAGACAGGATTGGTCATCTCAATTCACGTAAAATCCAAGGGAGAGCTCCCGGCTAAGGTGATCCACAGCACTCCCCATGAAGTCAGCCTGGAACTTTCCAGGCCGTTCTGGCCTCTCCCTTTTCGAAAGGGATCCCAGGTTCGGATCAAATACTGGGACGAGCGAGCCATTGCCTATTTCTGGGACGCCGAAGTTCTCAAGGCATCCAAGCAAAAAGTGTTGGTATCGTTGTGCGGGGGAGGAATCACCGTACAGCGCAGGCAGTCTTACCGAGTTCGCACGCAAATCCGCCTGGACTGTACCGTCATCGATGCTTCCGACCGCTATCTCGTGGGTGAGAAATTTGACTGCAAGACCAAGGATATCAGTGTAGGGGGTTTGGCCTTTGAGACCCACATCCCACTCAAGAACGGAGATCGACTGGCGGCCAGGATCCATTTCAACCGTGGCAATCAAATCGATGTCATCGGCTGGATCCTGAGGGTTACTCCAATAGAGCGGGATGGGGACATAATCAACTCAGTTGCCTTGCAGTTCCTTCATTGTGAGGCCCAGGACCAAAACCACCTTCTGAGTTTTTTGGCTCATGGCGAGTTGAGTTGATCTCAACGAAGGTCTGATCTATCCTTCCCTGAGCGTTCGAAAACCCTATGGGCAAGTTTGACGGCATTACGCCGGGAATAACCGATCAGCGCGTTCTAACGGTAGAAGCGGAACACACCGTATCTCCAGCCGGCACAGCCGTCCTGAGTACGCCCATGATGATTGCCTGGATGGAACTCACCTCCGCCGATTTAGTTCGACCTTTTCTACCCGCCGGTTTCGCGACCGTGGGATATGAAGTACAGGTCAAGCACAAGGCACCTGCCCTGCCCGGGTCCGAACTGACCGTGTCTTCAAAGGTCCTGGAGGCGGATGAAAGAAAACTTCTTTTTGAAGTGCAAGTAACCGAAG
Organism: uncultured bacterium; assembly: GCA_965369785.1. GTDB lineage: Bacteria > Acidobacteriota > UBA6911 > RPQK01 > JADFOI01 > JADFOI01. The sequence goes on along the minus strand of CBDUTA010000025.1, from coordinate 10,769 downwards.
GTGAGAAGATCATCGGCATGGGACTTCATAGAAGAACCATTATTGCCAGGTCAAAGTAGGGGAAAGGGACCTGTAGGGGCGCACGGCTGTGCGCCCACAAACCCTGCTTTATCAACGGCTTCTAGGGCGCAAGGCCGTGCGCCCCTACACAAGAAACCTGGGTCAGCCGATTATTGAGCCCATTCCACAGGCTCGCCCCCTCCCTGTGATGACCGTCACTGTCCAGTTTCCTGGATACCGATATATTGATCACTGCTCTGCAAAACAAGAACCTAAGGAGGACCACAATGAACACAGTAAGGACGAAACGAGTTCTGGGATGGATGACCTGCGCCCTACTGGTCGCCGCCGCGGTCGTTCCTAACTCCCTGGCCCACCCCAACCCACGTATCACGGTCTTATTCGGGGGGTCATTTGTAAGCGGGGAGCGCACTTTCGATTTGAATGGTGAGTCCTTTGTGTCCCAATTCCTGAACGGGGGTAAGATCCGCCTGCGTGGCTCGTTGGATCTGACCTCACACTGGACCCTGGAGGGAGATTACAGCTTCGGTCGCAACGACCAACGCATTACCCAGGACGACGGAACGAATATATTGGAGCGCGATTTCAAGGTCAACGTGGGCCAGGTTCAGCTCAACTTCGTGCGCTTTTTCACGGACAATGAGAGCCGGATACGTCCATTTTTCACTGCCGGCCTGGGTATGGTTCGCTTCAACCCCACAGATGAGGCCAAGGCAGCGGCTCTCAATGGCGATTTCCTTGCCGATCCGACCCAACTTACTTCCTCGATCAACCTTAGTGTTGCCGTGGGAGGCGGACTCGAGGCTCGCCTCAATCGCTGGCTGGGACTCCGATTCGATTTCAAGGATTACATGAGTCCGATTCCGCGATTTGGCCTGACTGAGACCTCTTCAGGTCAGTCAGGCATCTTCTTCCCTGTCAATGGCATCGTCCACAACGTGGAAGCCGCAGGGGGAATCGTCTTTTACTTGTTTCCTTAAACGTGGCATTTCCAAAATGGGCGACGCCACCGTCGCCCATTTGGTGCACTTGGCTCTATCTCAAACAAGGCCCGACCGCATCGACCGAGCCGATAGTACGCATAAATTGTCTACTGCAGTGCCAGGTCCAGGAGGGGGAGAAAATCCTCGGGGTCCAGATAGCCGGTCACGCGCGCTTCTCGAACTTCATTCCCCTGAGCATCAATAAAAACAACTGTGGGTAGAGCAATCATGTTGAACTGTCTTCGCAGCGGTTCTGACTCCAAAGACAGACCTTCGGAATCGGGGAACTCGTAGTCGGTCACATCCGCCCTGACCGTCACAAAGGCTCCGGTGGCCTCAATCACTCTTTGATCACTAAATGTGTACCGCTCCAGCTCATGACAGGGCACACACCAATCGGCAAAGAAATCGAGAATGACGGGACGGCCCTCCTGTCGGGCCTGATCTAGAATGTCTGCGGTATAGGGCTGCCAGGAAATCGGAGGACCGGCGCTACCGCAAGACAGGTGAAATACCAGAAGGGACAAAGCCGCCACCCTCTTGAACCAAAACTGATCTCTTGATGTCATGAGTAACGCCATTCTACCAGGCATCCCTCAATCGGCAATCTGAGATTCGGGATAGCCGCTGACCCATTCGTACCATTCCGTCATGTAACCATCCGCCGGCGCAAGGTTTCTCTTTTCACCAGTCTCATTGACGGCATTCCCAAATTCATCCCACAGACCACCTTGATCATCGGCCAGTCGAAAAGGACTCGGGCTGACTTGATGGTAGGTTCTATTTTCCTGATCTCCCTGCAAGCGAAAGGCCACGACGGTAAGTGCACTCATCTTCTTGAGCAGATAGGACTCATCGGCAAACTCGTATTTCATGACCTCCTTTCCTTCCAGAAGATCCAGTGGAAAGGCGATCGATTGGTCTCCCTCCAGGTTAGTCACACCAAAAACAAGGACATTGGCTTTCAAACGAGTATCGTCCATGTTGGCAACATCTTTGAAGCCGTCGGGAAGATACTCCGCACCGATCTCATTGTGCTCCCCGCGTCCATGTTCCCTCTCTTCGAACTTCCTGCTGGCAAAGACCACATCGGTTTCAGGATAACGGTTGACCCAATCGCTCCAGGGTTCCAGCACCAGAGGAACCCGATCCATTCGCGAGGGATGCAGCTTCCCTTCAAAGGTCCTACCCGTAAAGGGTGACCATACGGTTTGGGTTTGATAATCATAGATCGAGAAGGTTCCCTTGGCGATGCCATGAATCTGAAAACTGAGGGTTCTCCCTTCAAACCCCTCCAAAACGGGCTTAAAGGCGGAGGCCCCGCTACAAATCTCGCAATGAGCCAAAAGCACGGGAGCCTCGCCAATGGTGTCATTCACCACGTGGTAAGCCACGAGAATCCACAAAGGGTAGGCTCTCGCTTTTCCGTTAACCACGATTCCCGCCACAATATCCTCGCCGTCCATATGGTTGGCTAACTCGACAGGTACGACTCCCGGGTTGTTCAAAGGAAGGAAAATAAACCTGGGAAAGGGGCTACTCAGAGCAAGGGTTTTCTCCCAGGGCGAAAATTGGACGTCTTCTCCCCCCGTTGAGGCTTGCCCATCAGCTCCATCCGTACTGGAAGACCCACAGGCCCCAGCCATCACAAGAGCACCGAAAAGAGCAAAACAAACAAAAGTCCTCCAAACAGGTAATGGCCTCTGAAACATGTCTATTCCTCCGATCCGAAATCAAAAAAGATGACCCAGTCTAACACCGAGGCAGATAGAGGGAAATCAGCCCTACCCTGGAACAGTTATTTTTCAGACAATTGTTTTCTCTGTTTGCCTTAGTGACAGCAATCACAATTCTCCCTCCCCCGGCCAGGTACACTCTGTCTAGTTATGGCTGTTCCTTTAGGGCCTGTTGGTTGTCGTGTTCGGCGACCTTCAGGCCCCCCTTTTTTGACTCATTTTCCCTCAAGACTTGAGGCGCAGGGAAACTTTTCACACCAGGGTAAATCATTATCATGACCAACAGAACAAACCTTCTGAGCAAGTTTTCGTTGACGTTGATTATCTTTGGACTTCTTTTTGCCGGCTCAAAGCCACTCCTGGCTCAGGGAGGGACGGGAGTTCGGATGGGAGTGAGCATCGATCCCGACCAGATCTATTTCGGGGGTCATTTCGAAACGGGTCCTGTCATGGACCGCTTGTGGGTTCGGCCTAACCTGGAAGTAGGAATCGGCAACGATATCACTTCGATCAGTCTGAACTTTGAGCTCGCCTATTGGATCCCCCTGGAAAGCAAGGTATGGAAGGCTTATGTCGGGGCCGGACCAGCCCTTAACGTTTATATCGTCGACACAGGCGTTGGCGGGCGGGATAGCAATGTCGAACCCGGCTTCAATATCCTCATGGCCCTCGCTCACCGCGATGGACTTTTCACCGAGCTGAAGCTGGGGGCCCTGGACAGCCCGGACCTCAAGTTCGGAATCGGATTTTCCTGGAGATAAAGCCTGCCCTTAGCCCCTCCGTCAATACACAACTCTCTAGCCGTACTTATTCTTAGGTTCTCGTCACGAAGGACGGTAGCGGCGAACCGAGACCTTCAGGATTGTAGAGGCTCCGGAATGTGGGAGGCCCGTGGGCTAAAGCCCACGGCTCTGTTTTTCCCTCGTTAACCCACCGTGCTGAGTGTTTCCCGCTACTCTGTCAGAGCCGCAGGCTTCAGGCGAGCCTGTTCAGCCTGCGGGCCCTTCGGCACCTGAGGTGCCTCCCACATTCCGGAGGTCTTCTGCCATATTCCTGAAGCTCCTGCCAATTGTGGTGCGGAACGCAGTCGGAGCAGCCCGCCGGATGATTTTGCTGCTGCAGTAGAGAACTTATGCATAATCCCGGCTGCCCTCTCGAACAGGAACTTCTTGAGGCTCCTGCTGATGAGCCCTTATACTCCTTGAGCCCGGGTGATTTATATTCTCCTCAGGGCGAAGCAACTGCCCGCTTGAGACGGGGCAAACAGGTAGCGAACCACGAAAGCACGAACGCACGAAAATAGGGAGATCCTGTTGAACGCGACAAAATCCGAGACCCCTCGATCCGTAGGTTATGGGGAGCTCATTCGTGGCAATGCCAATTTTCGTAACCTGTGGCTTGGCCAGATCATCAGTCTGCTGGGTGACTGGTTCAACCTGATTGCCTCGGCTGCTCTGGTTGTAGAACTAACCCAATCGGGATTTGCGGTGGGCGGCCTTTTCCTGGTTCGTATGCTGGCTCCCTTTCTGATCAGCCCCATCGCCGGGGTGGTGGCGGACCGTTATAACCGTAAGCACATCCTCATCCTGACGGACATCCTTCGGGCCATCATTGTTCTGGGCTTCCTTTGGGTTCGAGAACCCCAACACGTCTGGCTCCTGTACACTCTAACTGCCCTCCAGCTGGCTCTCAGCGGATTCTTCTTTCCCACCCGAACTGCCATACTGCCCGATGTGGTGTCAGGCCCTGAACTGGGAGCAGCCAACGCACTCAGTTCCACCACCTGGTCGGTCATGCTGGGCCTGGGTGCTGCTTTGGGTGGAATTGTTTCCGGAACATGGGGCATCTATCCCGCTTTTGCCATTGATTCTGTGACTTTCGTCGTGTCCGCCCTGTTTATCGTTCAAATCAAATACGACGCGGCAGACCATCTGGATGCCTCCGATAAATCGGTTCGCTCCGCACTCCATGAGTACCTGGACGGGTTGCGATATCTGGCCAGCCACCTGAATGTTCTGGTGATGGCTCTGCATAAGGCCGTTGGTGGTCTCTTCTTTACCTCAGGACTTCAGGTCATCCAAGTCGTCATTGCTGAGAGCATTTTCCCGATTGGCCAAGGAGGCGGTATTAGCCTTGGCCTGATGTTCGGAATAGCGGGAGTGGGAACGGGCATCGGCCCCATTGTGGCTCGCCGCTTTACCGGGGATCGGGGCCGGCCCCTGCAGGTGGCCATTTTGCTGGGTTATCTGCTGAGCAGCCTGGGTCTGTTGATCACCGCACCTCTGCTCAACTTCGAAACCGTTCTGGTGGGAATTCTTCTCCGGGGGATCGGAGGTGGAATGCTTTGGGTGTTCTCGACCCAACTCCTCTTGCAGTCCGTTCCCGATCTCTTTCGAGGTCGAGTGTTTTCTACCGAGTTTGCCACTTTCACCCTCATGAGCGCCGCCGGTGTATCCCTTGCCGGTCTCGGTCTCGACTCTTCACTGGGTTTGTCCGGAGTATTGTGGTGGATCACCGGCCTATCGGTGATTCCCTCTGCCCTGTGGGCCCTTTGGCTCATGACGGCAAAATCGCCAAGCTCGGATTATGCATAATCCGAGCTAACTCGTCCCTGGAACATCCGGCTGAACCCTGAATTTCTTCGATTCTTCCTCACTTTTCCTGTTATTATTTGTAGGGTACCCATGGCCAAGCAAAGCAGCGCTGAGCAAGAACTCACTGAACTTTTGGGAATGCCCCTGCACGCCCTCCAGGAAGAATTCATCATGGTAGCGGCGATGCAGCGGCAGATCATGCCCGATCCGGATCGGATCGAAGTGTTCGCGGATTATGACATGCATGGGAAGACGATTCCCGCTGCCATTGCAGGCGGGGATTACTACGATTTCATTGATCTGGAAGGCCGGTTCGATATCCAAAACAAGATTGGAATCGTGATCGCCGACGCATCCGGTCATGGCCTGGCTGCCGCCATGTTGATTCGAGACTTCAACACCGCCCTTTACATGGGGATCTCTTTCCAATCCTACTACGAAAAACACACCACCTCGTTGCTGTTCACAAAGATGAACCGCAGGATGTGCCGATCTTCTCAACGCAACCAGTACATTTCCTGCTTCTATGGAGAATTACACAGGAACGGGATTCTGCGTTATGTCAATGGGGGACACCCCAGTCCTGTCCTTCTCCAAAAGGATCAGCTGATGTCGCTGGATGCTGGTGGGCTTGTTCTCGGAGCCTTCAGGGATCTTCCCCTGGCCCACGAAGTGGGTGAGGCGCAGCTGGAAAAGGATGACATCCTGTTGTGTTTCACGGACGGCATTCTCGAGGCCAACAACAGCGAAGGTGAAGAATATGGGCGTCAGCGCCTCATTTCACTGGCCCAGGACAACCGCCGTCTTGGGGCCCGTGAGCTTTACCGCATTATCATGGAGGACGTGGGAAACTTCAGCCAAAATCAAAGCCTGGCTGACGATCAGACCCTCGTCGTGATCAAAAAAGAGGGTCGAACATGAAAGAAGTAACCGTATCAGAACCCGTCACCAGAGCAGAGGATGTCAAAGCCGGACACCGGGAGTTTATCTTTCCTTCTGTAGCCCCCTACTACCAGGATCCACTTGTTTTCGTCCAGGGAGAAGGAATGGTGTTAGTGGACTCCGAAGGGACGGAATTTCTCGACTTTTTCAGCGGAATTCTTACCGCTTCGTTAGGCCACTGCCATCCGGAAGTGGTGGAACGGATTCGCCAACAGGCGGGGATCCTGGGCCATACCTCCACCCTCTATCTAACCGAAAATCAGGTGGAAGCAGCGCGACGTCTGGCCGCCATGGCTCCCGGGGACCTCAAGAGCTCTTTTTTCACCAACAGTGGGACCGAAGCCGTGGAGACCGCCGTCATGCTCGCCTGCTGCTACACGGGCAGAAGCGAAGTGCTCGCCCTGCGCCACTCCTATTCCGGCCGAAGCTTCCTGACCACCAACATTACCGGGAACGCCTCCTGGCGTCCCCTGCCCAGCTCCATCGCAGGAATCAAGCACGTGATGTCTCCTTATCCCTACCGATGCCCCTTCCGAAGACCCTGTGACGAGAGCTGTTCGGAGGCCTTTGCGCGGGATTTCGAGGAGGCCATCCAGACCACCACCAACGGCAACCCGGCCGCCTTCATTGCGGAAACCATCCAGGGCGTGGCTGGCTATATCGTCCCACCCCCCGGATACTTCCAGAAAATGGTTGAGATTATCCATAAGTATGGGGGACTCTTTATTTGCGATGAGGTCCAGGCCGGTTTCGGCCGTACCGGCGAAAAATGGTTCGGAATCGAGCACTGGGACGTTGAGCCGGACATCATGGTTATGGCCAAGGGAATTGCCAACGGCTTTCCCGTGGGTGCCACCATTACCCGGGAGGAGATTGCAGCGTCCTGGACGACCAAGAGTATTTCTACCTTCGGCGGCAACCCCCTGGCTATGGCTGCGACCGCCACCACACTCGATGTCATGGTCAGAGAGGATACACCAGGGCGTTCGGCTCTTCGGGGGAAGCAACTCCGGGAAGGACTGGAGGTCCTGGCAGAGGAGTATGAGTGGATCGGAGAGACTCGGGGAATGGGCCTGATGCAGGCACTGGAGCTGGTCGAGGATCGAGAAACCAAGAAAGAGAGCCCTGAAAAGGCTAATGCTTTTCTGGAGGCCGCCAAGACGGAGGGCCTCCTGGTTGGGATCGGCGGCAGAAAAGCCCATGTGATTCGCTTGGGCCCATCTATGCTGATCACCGAGGCTGAGGTGGAAGAGGGTCTGGAACGTCTTGGCCGAGCCTGCCGTCGTGTGGAGGAAGGCCGTTGATTGCCGGGCTCCCCTGGACGGCCTGGTTACTGCTGATTGCCGCAGTGGGACTGGGTCTCATGGTTGAGCTTATCTTCTACTTCCGTCATCGAAAACTTCGGACGCCGAGGGCTCCGGAGCAGCCAGAGTGAATCCGGATTTCACCATCATCTCCGTTCTGGTCCTCTACTTAATCATCCTCCTGGTGATCGGCTTTTGGGGACGTCGTGAGTCCACAAGCGTGGCCGGTTACTACGTGGCCGGGAAAAAGCTCCCCGGCTGGGTTATCGCCTTCAGCTCCAATGCCACCGGAGAGAGCGCATGGTTGTTGCTCGGTCTCACCGGCGTCGGGTATCTGATGGGAATCCACGCCCTCTGGATCACATTGGGAGAAGTCCTGGGTATTGCCCTGGCCTGGACTCTGGTGGCTCGTCCCTTTAAGGAATACACCGACCGCTATGACTCCATCACCGTTGCTGACTACCTGGAAGCTCGTTTCCGGGACTCACAGCACCTGCTCCGACTCCTCAGTGTGGGGATCATCTTGACCATGGTGATCGCCTACACCGCAGCCCAGTTGACTGCATCTGGTAAGGCCTTCAGTGCGTTCCTGGGTACCACCTATTTCACAGGAGTTTTTATCGGAGCCGGGGTGATTCTCTATTACACGACGGTGGGGGGCTTCAAAGCGGTGGCTTACAGCGATCTGCTGCAGGGGATCCTCATGTTCTTAGGCCTGCTGATCCTCCCTGTCGTGGGTATTGCTTCTGCCGGAGGATGGACCTCCCTGATGTCGCAACTGCAATCGGTGGACCCGAGCCTGTTATTGCCCATGGGAAAATTCGGGCTTTCCGTGCCGGGTGTGGTGAGTGCCCTCGGCTTTGCCAGTATTGGATTCGCCTTCCTGGGTGTTCCCCAGATTCTCGTCCGCTTCATCTCAGCACGGGATCAGAAAGAGATCATCACGGGCAGCCTACTATCCGTAATTTGCATGGTCGTCTTTGAGACGGGAGCGGTGTTTTCCGGAATGGCCGGCCGGATTCTCTTCCCCGGCCTGGACGATCCAGAAACCATTCTCCCTACCATGAGCGCAGAGCTCTTCCCCGCCCTCTTCACCGGGGTCTTCCTGGTTATCGTACTGGCCGCTATCATGTCCACGGCCGATTCCCTTCTGCTGCTGGCCTCCTCAGCAGTGGTCCGTGATGTGGTTCAAAAGATCTTTTGTCCCGACCTGCCGGAAAGGCATCTTTCCTTATATGGAAAGCTCACCACCGTGATCATCGGTGCAGGCGCTCTGATCTTCGCTCTGACTGAAGTACGGGTTATTTTCTGGTTCGTGCTCTTTGCCTGGTCCGGCCTGGCATCGGCCTTTACTCCAGTGGTCTTCTGTTCTCTTTTTTGGAAGCGGACCACTCGAGCCGGTGCCGTGGCCGGAATGGTGGGGGGCTTTTTGACCAGCACGATCTGGGTACTGTTCCTCAAGGAGTGGTCCTACGATCTTTACGAGATGATCCCCGGTTTCCTGGTGGGATTCGGCCTGACTGTGGGGGTGAGTCTGTTCACCCAGGTTCCGGAGGGAGTCGAAGAGGAGTTCGACGCGGTTCACGAGGCTTTGGCGCGCACAGCGCGCCCTGCAGACCACAGCCGGAAGACCGGCTGAAAGAGAGGACTGAGTGATGAGGACTGAGGACTGAGCACAGACGGCAGCCGGGAGACTGGCTGAAATCCTAAATTCAAAATCCCAAATTCCAAACAAATTCCAAATCTCAAATTCCAAATTCAAAACAACTTCGACAACTGATAGCTGACAACTCACACCTGAGAAGAAGACAGGATACAGGAGAGAAGCTTTCTCACTTTTGAAGATTCGGCACCTGACCTGGCCCGTGGGCTGAAGCCCCCGGCTCTGACTGCTCTCGAAAGCACGAAAGCATGTCGTCACGAAGTGACGACAGCGCGAAGCGCGCTTGATAACGGGCTCAGCAGCTCCTAAAATGGTGTGTTTTTGAAAGGGGGAAGACACTTGGCAAAACGCACAGTTTTTTGGTCTCTTGGTCGTACCTTAACCCCGCTTCTCTTCTTTACCGCTACTGGCGCGATGTCCTTACTGGGCTTCGCGGAAGAAAAGATTTCGCCTGCACCCGCCTTTTCGGCGGCTCAGCTGGGGGCTCTACCCACCGATGGCTGGATGACTAACGGGGGTAATCTCTTCAATCAGCGATTTTCGCCCTTGACCCAAATCACGCCCGATAATGTGGGGAACCTCAAAGCGGTTTGGCGGGTACATTTGAATTCCGGCCTGGAAAGCAAGTACTCGGGAGAAGCACCGGTAAATTCGTCGCTTTTCAGGCCAGCAACGGTCAGCAACTGTGGGAGTTTCAGACCGATGCCGGCGTGAACGCACCGGCCACCATCTTTGAACAGGATGGCCAGCAATACATCACGGTACTCTCGGCCGGAAATCTTTTTGGAAGAGGCCCTCGTGGAGACAGCCTATGGCTGTTTTCCTTAAAAGGAACACTGGGTCCTACCGAACCGCCGCAATAAGGCCCACATTTCCCCAAACCATCAGGTACCGATCCTTGATCACTTCCAAAGAGAAATGGGTCAGGCCCGCTTCATCGAGTTGAGACCGAACCTCATCGGGCCGATAGGCTGCCAGCAACGAATGGTAAAAATCGTATTTCACGATTTCGGTTGCGGTGGCCGCATAGGTTGCGACCGATTCTTGTGCCTGAGCCTCGTTTGCAGGGCGCATCAGGTCCATGATGAAGACGGGTGCCGCAGGAAGGGAAAACTGCTTGATCGTCTGCCAGAGCACCTGGGGATCTTGTAAATGGTGAAGCAGGCTGTTGCTGATCACCCCATCGTAACTCTTTTGCGGCAGCTCCATCGTGGGCAGGGTGCAGTGAATGAGTTGAACTCGTTCTTCAACTCCCTCCCGGCAGACTGCCTCTTTTCCGAGCCTCAACATGGCCTCGGAACCATCTACTCCGTGAATCCTTGCCTGAGAATAGGCGCGTGCAAAACGCAAAGAAATGTCCGCAGGACCGCAACCCAGATCGAGCACAGTGCCGACCGCAGCCGCCCCCGGAAAACGCTTTGCAAACAGCTCTATGAAGTGGCTATGAGGTTCCTCAAAATCGGCTTCAGAATAAGCTCGGGCCTGCTCTTGCCCCAGCATCAATTCCGGCTCAGGAGTGCGGTTCA
>CBDUTA010000024.1:0-17448 GCA_965369785.1 uncultured bacterium | reverse complement strand
GGCGGGACATCCTGGAAGTATCTCGGGTACGATAGCAAATCCTTCCGACATTTTACCTTCGCTTCCATTGCGCCCGTCTCTTCTCCAGAAAGCTGGAAACTCCTTCTCTGAAATCCTCAGTGGTCCGAATCAAGGCATTCAGCTGGAGGGCCGCGATGAGTCCCTTCTCCAGGCTCAAGCCCGGTAGATCGTTCATGAGCTCCTTGGTCAACCGCACCGCGGTGGGGCTATTTGGGGCAATCTCCCGGGCCAACTCTTGGGCCTTCTCCAGCAGGGACTCCTGAGCCACGACATGATTGACCAAGCCCATTTCCTGAGCCTCCTGAGCCGAAAAGACGCGGCCAGTCAACAACAACTCCCGGGCCTTTTTCTCCCCGCAAATCCGCACCAGGAAAACAGCAACCAGAGCAGGGACAAAGCCGACCCTGACTTCCGGATATCCGAAAACGGCATCTTCGGCTGCCAGGACGATATCGCAGACGCTTGCCAGTCCACAGCCTCCCGCCATAGCCGCTCCATTCACGGCAGCGATCACCGGCTTGGGAAACTCATAGATTCTGCGGAAAAAATTCATCAGCCCTTGCGAGTCCTGACGGGCTTGTTCAGCGGATTGGGCCGTCATTTCTCGAAGAATTTTGAGATCAGCCCCGCCACAAAAAACCTTCCCTGCTCCAGTGACAATGACGGCAGCCACATCATCGCGCGCTTCCACTCGATCCAAGGCAGTGTGAAAATGAGCCACCAGGTCGGGAGAAAGGGCATTGCCCACTTGGGGGCGGTTCAGAGTGATGCAAGCTGAGGGAGGCTCGAAGTCCAGCTTAACCTGATCCATAGTCCTCTCTCTCTATACCTGGAGAACACCCGTTTTGAATTCCGGGATCTGCGGGTTGAGGGCTGCAACTTCCAAACTCAGCTGTAAGGCCTCCCGAGTCTGGTGGGGCTGGATGATCCTGTCCACCCACAGCCGAGCGGCCCCATAACGGGGGTCGAGTTGATGATCATAAGTTGCCTGGATACTCTCGAGCAGTTGCTGTCGGTTTTCCTCAGTGATCTTTTGACCTTTCTTCTCCAACTGACGCACCTTTAAATCGAGCAGGGTCTTGGCCGCCTGCTTACCGCCCATCACGGCATAGCGGCAAGTCGGCCAGGCAAAAATAAAACGCGGGTCATAAGCCTTGCCGCAAAGAGCATAGTTTCCGGCACCATAACTCCCCCCCATAATCACCGTGATTTTGGGTACCACGCTGTTCGCCACCACATTGACGAGTTTGGCCCCCGACTTGATGATTCCGGAAATTTCGGCTTCCCGGCCCACCATGAAGCCGCTCACATCCTGGAAGAAGAGCAGTGGCGTACGACTTTGATTGCAATCCATCACAAAACGAGCTGCCTTATCGGCACTTTCCCTGTAAATCACTCCTCCCACCTCAAACGGCCCGTCCGACCTCTTGATGTGTTGTTTACGATTGGCAACCACTCCCACAGACCAGCCGGCCAGGCGAGCATACCCGCAGATCAGGGTCTTCCCGTACTCCGCCTTATATTCCATGAACTCACTGCTGTCGAAGATGCACTGAAATATCTTGAGCAAGTCGTATTCCTGGCTGGGATCCAGGGGCATGAGATTGTAAATTTCTTCTGCAGAACGGTCAGGAGGCTTGGCCTCTACTCGCTGAAAAGGAGCCTGGACAGGTTTTGCCAGTGTCCCCACCAGACGGCCAATGCGCTTGAGACAACTCTTGTCTGTTTTCTCCCGAAAATCGATAGTCCCGCTCAGTGCAGAATGGAGTTGTGCCCCTCCCAAATCCTCGCTCTCCAGGTCCTGACCAACCGCAGCCTTCACCAGCGAGGGCCCGGCAATGTACAAACCACTGCCTTCGGTCATTAGGATCTTGTCGCACATGACGGGCAAATAAGCTCCACCCGCTACGCAGGGTCCCATGATGGCCGCGATCTGGGAAATTCCCTGGGCCGAAATGCGGGCATTGTGACGAAAGATGCGGCCAAAATCATCCTCATCCGGAAAGATTTCATCCTGCAAGGGCAAGAACACGCCGGAAGAATCAACCAGATAGATGAGGGGAAGATGATTGTCCAGAGAAATTCGCTGAGCCCGCAGAACCTTCTTGACGGTGGTGGGAAAGAAGGCACCCGCTTTGACGGAGGCATCGTTTGCGATAATCATGAAGTGGCGGCTTTGAACTTGCCCAATGCCGGTGATGACACCGGCAGCAGCAGCTCCGCCCCACTCTTCATACATCTCAAAGGCCGCAAATAATCCCAGCTCAAAGAAGGTGCTCCCGGGATCGATGAGCCGTTCAATGCGCTCACGAGCCGTCAGGCGACCTTTTTTGTGCTGCCTTTCAATGGCTTTCTCGCCACCGCCCAACCGGATCTTCTGCTCAGAGGTCCTGATCAAATTCAGGATCTCTTCCCAGGACTGACACTCATCCAAAGTCTTAGTTGTCACGATTGACCCCTGCGGCACGAACCACCGCATCTTCATTATATGAAATCTTTCTCCGCATATGAGACGCATATGCTAGCATTGAGTCCGCTCAGCCCGAATTATTCCTAGACTGTAGTAGACAGTTTATGAATTGTCCGGGTTAGAACACGGCCAGTCTCCAAACTAAAGACATGACTTTCGATTTCTCCAAGCGATTTCAGGACAATTTAGAAAAGCTATCGGAAAGAGTCGCTCTTCAGTACATTACCCAGCACGCAAACGAATCCTTTACCTACGGAAGGATCGGTCAAGAGGTTGCCCGAATCGGTCTTTTTCTCAGAAGTCAGTCCATCGGACCAGGAAGCACAGTGGGTATCCTTATGGAAAATCATCCCCGCTGGGCCATTGCCTTTCTGGCAGTTCAAAGCACAGGCGCCCGAATCGCTCCCTTCGACATCCTACACGACAGCAAGACACTGGCCGAGTTGATCCAACATGCCGAGTGCAGGTTCCTGATCTCATCCGAGATATTCTTACCAGAAATTCGAAAAATCCAGGAACTGTTGCCTGCTCCTCTGCCCGCTTTAATCACGGGTCCGCCCGTCGAAGAGTATTTCCACTGGGAAACCCTTCTCACCCAGGGAGAGGAATCGAGTCCTGTCGCGTGGGTGGAAGGGGATCTGGACGAAGGGTTGGTACTCCTTTACACCAGTGGGACGACGGGGAATCCAAAGGGGGTGGTCCTCTCGCGGCGCAACTTCAATGGTAACGTTGAGGAACTCCTGAAGATTGTCCGAGTGACCTCTGACGATCACGTCTTATCGGTACTGCCCCTGTACCACGTCATGGCGCTGATGGTGAACTTTATCGTTCCCTTGTCCATAGGAGCCCGGGTTACCTATTTGGACTCCCTGGACACTCAACACATTCTCAAGACCTTCCTAGATGAGGAAGTGACCATTTTCATCTGCGTCCCACAATTCTATTACCTGCTCCATCACCGCATCCTTCAAGAAGTCAAAAGACAATCTTTTCTCAAGAGATTTCTCTTCCACCGGTTTCTTGCTTTTTCTCATTTCTGCAATGAGCATTGGGGCTGGAACCCGGGAAAATGGTTCTTTTCAGCCATCCATGGACGCTTCGGATCGCGGTTCAGAATCTTCGCGGTGGGAGGAGCTCATTTTGACCGAGAAGTTGCCGAATACCTGCGGGATCTTGGATTTACTCTGGTGCAGGCCTATGGCATGACGGAAACAGCCGCTGTGGCAACCATCACTCCTATCGCCTCAAGGGCCCTGGGTTCCGTGGGCCCACCCCTTGCTCACGTGGAGGTTCAAATTGATCAGCCCGACTCAGAGGGTGTGGGCGAGGTTCTCATTCGCGGTGACAACATCATGAAGGGCTACTGGAAGAATCCGGAGGCCACCACGGAGGTCTTAATCAATGGCTGGCTCCACAGCGGCGATCTCGGCTACTTGAACCCCCAGGGAGGGCTCTATATCACCGGGCGCAAGAAAGATGTCATCGTCCTCAGTTCAGGAAAGAACATTTTCCCGGAAGAGGTGGAGCACTTTTATCAGAGCAGCTGTCCTTATATCAAAGAGTTATGCGTCGTGGGGATACGTGATCGAACTTCCGCTCAGGAACAGGAGAAGCTTCACGCGGTTGTGGTCCCAGACTTCGACTATATGAAGAGTCAGCAAACGGTCAACACCTATGGCATGATTCGCTATATGCTGGAGAATCTCTCCCAGCGACTCCCACCCCACAAACGAGTGCGCAGCTTTGAGATTCGGCGGGAACCTCTACCCCGCACCACCACCCGCAAGATCAAACGTTTTCAGGTACAAAAGGAACTGGAAGAGAAACCTACGACTCCCACCATTTCAAAAGGGGAAGAGTCCTTCCAGCCTCAGACTGCAACGGAAGAAACAGTTTTCAGAATCATCCGGGAGATGAAGATCCATGCCAACATCCATCCGCAAAGAAATTTGGAGTTGGATTTGGGATTCGATTCCCTGGAACGAGTCGAGCTCCTCTCCACGGTTCAGGAGACTTTTCAGGTCCATATCCCGGATGAATCGGCAGCTCAGATCTTGACGGTAGAGGAACTGGTTGAGGCTGTAGAAGAAAGACTTACCGGAGAAACTGCTGAGAAAGATGTCCGGCTTTCCTGGGAAACCATTCTCAGAGAACCTCTTCAGCCTGAAGACCTCCGTCGGGTACAACAACTCCTGGAGCCTCAGCCGGTGACGGAATTCGCTTTTTATCTGGTCGCGAAATTGGTTTACATCCTGGCTCTGGTGTTTTTTCGGCTGAAGGTGACAGGGAAAGACAATCTACCCCATGAATATCCTTATTTGATCTGCCCCAATCATTTGAGCTTTCTGGACGCTTTTGTGCTGGTGAGCCCCTTCCCCTATCGAATCATCAAGAGAATCTTCTTCCTCGGGTATGCCGATTATTTCAATCGCCCTGTGCTCTCTTTTCTGGGACGACTCATCAGGGTTGTGCCCGTCGATGCCGACCGACATCTTCGGCAGGCCCTTCGTCTGGGCGCCGAAGGCCTGCGCAGGGATTTCATTCTCTGCGTCTTTCCGGAGGGGGAACGCTCCATCGACGGCACCCTCAAACCCTTTCGGAAGGGACCCGCTATCCTGGCCAAGGAAATGGGGGTACCCGTGGTGCCCACGGCTATCGTGGGCACTTACGAGGCCTGGCCAAGAGGGGTGGCCAAAATCCGCTTACATCCCGTGCAGGTCTGTTTTGGTCATCCGCTCGATCACCCCTCCGAGGAAGAAACATACGACGCCTTCAACGACCGGCTTTTTCAAGCCGTTGAAGAGTTGATTGAACAGGAGAAGAGTTAGCCCGCTTTTCTCACACCTGATCGGTTGCTTGATTTTGATTAAGGCCTGTAGGGGCGCACTGACGTGCGCCCCTACACAAGAAACCTGGGTCAGTCGAGGGAACTCACGAAAGCACGAAATCCCAGCTAGTGGAATACCAGCCCGCCATCCACCACCAGCGACTGACCCGTAATCACGTTTTGACCATCGGCTCAAACCCTTGAAAGTAAAGGATAACAAGGGTTTGAGCCTTTCTTTCTGATTGACCTGGAGTGGCTCCAGTGACGCTCATTCATAGGTGAATTACCTCCCGTTAGCGCACAAAATAGCGCACAGGTTCTGATGGACGGTGATCTCACTCCCCTGTTGAAATGGGCAGAAGGAGGGTGTGGCCCTTCTTGGGAAAAGCCCGATTGACCATATTCTTGAACTGTGTCCAAGAGTCTGCTGCACGCATCATACCGATTAAGGCATAAATGTGCTGTGCAAGAGCTGGATGCCCAACGTCGTCAGTGAGCCACTGGTGGTGCCTTGTCTTTCGGAGTCCACGCTTGTTCTTAGGATTTCGAGTCTCTAACTCCTCCAATATTCCTGGTGCTAGACGCTCATAGACCAGATCCCTTGTGTAATGACCAACAACTTGCGGCTTGTTCACTTTCATTCCCTTCCAACGCCAATTCTTGAGCCTAAACATTTGTTCGTAGAACTCATCAGGAAACCGCTTAGCCCATACTGCAAACTCTTTTCTGAGGTAGGTATCCAAGATGGCTTGCAATGCCATCCTGTCTCTTATCTCTTGATACCCAGTAGCCTCATCAACAAGAGCAATAATCCCTACATGGGCCAAACCTCGCATCAGCGTATCGCACGCTCTGGCGAACTTCTCCTGGCTCTTTAGCAGCGCACCATCGTCACGGGCCTTGAGGTAAACTTCGCACACTTTCGGGAGTAGTTCAGCTCTATAACCGTATGCCTTCCCACCCTTTGGGACACGAAAAACTATCGGTCTTGTCGAATCACTTAACTCTTTGTCTACATAGGGCTTCAGGTTGTCCAAGGCCAAAAAAGGAGCCACCTTTTCGACATCAGAGCCTCTGCCGGCAGCTGGACGTCCAGATCGTCCTATGGCGCGGAGGAATCCCCACTGTGTCAATACTCGCGTTCCGTCCTCAAGAACAGCACAAGGGATAACCTTGTCTCCAATCTTCAGCTCACCCTCGTTCGTTGAGATGGGGGGATTTTTGGGTCTACCTCCTTTCCTCTGTTTGCGTTTGGCCTGAATCTCAGCGTAATACTCAGGACCACGCTCCTCAGCCAGTTTCTTACCACCTAATTTTCCTAATGCGACAGCGTTTGGGTTTTTGTCTTCATTTTTCATGACTCGATCATACAACAAACCCCTGTTGTTTTTCAATATTCCAATATTTTATTTGAAAACAGCAGGTATCTAGCCGAACTGAGATCTGTCCTCCGTCCAGGGTGATCGACTGATTCTCCACTAGTTGCTCTATATCTCTTGGGTTCATCACCCAACCCCAAAAGGGTCCGCATCCCTCCGGGACCTGTCAATCTTGACAGTTGTTTTCAATTACACTCCCCTGCCACACTCAGCGTGAGAGGAGCAAACCATGAAGATCAAAACCCTAATTATGACATTCGTCCTCACCCTAAGCGGAATCGCATGTGCTCAACAAGGCGAAGTCGCTGATATCGTTTACACCAACGGCAGGATCTACACCGTCAATGAGGCTCAGCCCTGGGTCGAGGCGGTGGCGATCAAGGATGGGAAGTTCCTCGTGGTTGGCTCGAATGCCGATGTCGAGTCCGTTACCGTTGAGGGCACCGAGGTGGTGGATCTCGCTGGCGACTTTGCGATGCCGGGGCTGATCGACATCCACACCCACCCTTCAATGTCGATGAACTTTCGTGTTTTCTGTGAGCTACCTGGCACTTTCTACAACCCTACAGAAGAGATGACCATTGCCGCACTGAGGAAGTGCATCGACGCCTATCCGGAAGACCAGGAGTGGTTTTTTGCAGAAGGATACTCATCACCTGTTATGTCTGAAGAGACGCTGACTAAGGAATTTCTCGACAAGTTGATCCCGGATCGACCCGCCTACGTCAAAGACGAGTCGGGCCATTTTGGTTGGGGCAACTCCAGGGCATTCGAGTTGGTGGGCATCGACAGGAACACTCCGGACACGCCTCAGGGTTACTACAGCCGTACAGCCGATGGTGAGCCTGCGGGGCAAATCTTCGAGGCGGGGATGAATCCCTTCGAGGATACGATCCTTCCTCTTGCTGAGGAAGTCCAGAGGCTTGCAAAGAGGAAGCTGCTCGAAGAGGCAAGTAAACAGGGGATCACGGCGACAGGCGATGCCTATGCTTTCGAGCGTGACCTCGACGATTGGCAAAGCTTCAGGCGGGCAGGCCAGATCAATATGCACTTGAACCTGTACATGTGGGGAAACTTCGGCACCGCCGAGCTGAATCCGGTCAGCGAGATTCTGCGCTACTACGAGCAATACGATCTACCCGGCACTCCCGGCGTCAAAATGTCTATGGGTGGCGCACTCGAGTCCCGAACCGAAGTGATGCTCAATAATGGCTACCGGGACGGATCGAACCCCGAACCCTTGATACCTGCTCAAGAGTTCGCCGCCTATGTTAAGGAGCTCGATGATGCTGGCGTCCAGATTAAGGTACACGCGATCGGCGATGGGACCGTGAGAGCGGTCCTTGATGGATATGAGCCGGCCATTCGGGCACGGGGTGACAATACGCTTCGCCACCACATCGACCACTGTAGCTACGTTCATCCCGACGATATGCGGCGCATGGTCGAAATTGGCGTAGGTTGCTCAGCATGGCCGATGCTTGGCGCCGCTGTCGGATTCACGCTGAATCAGGCGGATATCGTGACGGAAGAGAAATTCGCCAATGTCGGCCCTCATCGGGATTTGCTCGATGCGGGCGTGCGCATGGCAAATCACTCCGACGCGCCGCAGGCGAATCTCTGGCCGTGGTGGGGAATGGAAGCCACGATTACGCGAGGCTTTCCAGGAGAGCCCGATATTGCACCGGTTGCAGAGCATCAGGCATTGAACCTTGAGGAGACCCTGAAGGTCCATACCATCAATGGCGCCTGGATCCTGCGCCTTGACGATGTGACGGGCTCTATCGAGGAAGGCAAGTGGGCTGACATGATCGTGTTGAACCACAACCTCTTTGAAATTCCGGCAACGGACATCCATAAGACCGAGGTGTTACGGACGGTCTTCAAAGGTAATGTGGTCTATGAACGTGACAGCGAGTGACTGGAACATAAAGGGATTAGGATGGAGGCGGCGGTCGGATTCGAACCGACGAATAGAGGTTTTGCAATCCAAGATCAGAGCCTGACCAACTCTTACCAAATGTTAGCAACATCAAGAAACTAATTCCGGATTCTCAAAGGAAGGAGTAAACCATGAACAAGCAAAGAAAATGGAATTCAAGAAACCGTGAGCGAGTTTACCTGGCAGGAGCTTTGGTGCTTTGCCTGGCACTGGGAGGCGTTACCCTGGCCCAATCTGAGGCACAGATCATGGAAATGGCGGCTGCGGTTCAAAAGGCGATTGTCACCCTGCCCAACTATGGGGTCTTCGACCAAATCAGCTTCGGTATCGGACAGGACACCGTGATTCTGCGGGGGTTTGCCTCACGTCCGACCCTGAAGGAGTCGGCTGAAAAAGTCGTCAAGCAGCTCAAAGGCGTTGAAGAGGTCATCAACCAAATCGAGGTACTTCCCCTGTCCGGCAGTGACGACGAACTGCGGGCCGATCTCTATGCCAATATCTACGGCGATACGGCTCTGGCCCGATACGGGTCGCTGCGGGGATCGCCCATGTTTGACTCTATGGCCCGGCGGGAATTTGGCATTACCAACGATCCCCCGGTCGGATTTCATGCCATTCATATCATCGTCAAGGCTGGAAGCGTCACTCTGGAGGGGATGGTCGATAATGCGGGACACAAAGTGATGGCTGGAATGCAGGCTCGGCAGACCCCCGGAATCTTCAGTGTCACCAACGACCTGCTGGTGGCAAGCGAAGTGCAGCAAGAAGCCAGTAATTAAGAAGAGAAAGCCGCCAATGATCAGAACACAGCCAGGGCTAATTGCCCTCTTGTGTCTGGGTATGGCTTGTCCGTCCATTCTACTAGGACAGAGTGCGGAGGAGATGGCACGTATGGCCCAGGATGATCCAGCCCAGGGCCTCTCCCCTGAGCCGGAGGAGGCCGGAGCCGAAGACCACACCATTCACTGGGGTTACGATGAAACCGATGGCCCTGATGTTTGGGCAGACTTAAGCCCGGAGTTTTTACTCTGCCGAGAGGGGAGGGCCCAATCGCCCATTGACTTGACCGATGCCCGAACGGCAGAGCTGGAACCTATGGAGATGAACTATCAACCGGCCACTCTTCGAATCATCCGCCACGAACACCTCGTAGATGTCATCAATAATGGGCATACTATCCAGATCAATTACGATGAAGGGAGCACGCTCGCCGTGGATGCAACCGAGTTCGAGCTCGCCCAGTACCACTTTCACGTACCCAGCGAGCATGCGGTTGACGGAAAGTTTTTCCCCATGGAGATGCACCTGGTCCATGTGAGCGAGCAGGGGGAGATTGCGGTTTTAAGTGTGCTGATTGAAGAGGGAAGCCACAATTCAGCCTTTGATCCCGTGGTGGAGCACATTCCCCTTGAGGCGGGCAATGAGGAACACCTGGAACATGTGCGGGTGGAGATTGATGACCTGCTCCCTGAGGACGGATCCACCTTTCGCTACTCGGGCTCTTTGACCACACCCCCGTGCAATGAAAATATTCGCTGGTTTGTGTTGGTCCAACCCCTGGAGTTGTCAGAACAGCAGATCCAGAGCTTTGCCCGAGTGATCGACGGAAATAACCGACCCCTGCAACCTCACAATGGACGCAACCTCTTGTTTCATCGAAGCCCATAGGTTTGTCCATTCAATATTGATGGCCAGTACGGATCCAGTTCTTTTATCCTGCCGAGAAAATAGAAAACTACAAAAATCTAGCAATCGGAGTCCTGCCAATGAAATTCGTCAGAGCATCTTGCACCTATCCGTCTCGAGGAATGGCTCGCTCTCTTCGGACAGCGGGAACGGTCCTGATCATAGCCTGGGCGCTATCCAGTTCGGCCCTGGCCCAGGATGTTCTGGTCTTTAACAACGGCGACCGCCTGACGGGAACCATCCAGCGGATTCAGCGCGGCGTAGTGGCTTTTCTGGCCCCCAACATCGAGGGCGAAATCAAAATCGGTTGGGAGCGTATTGAGCGCATCGATAGCGAGCGCTCCTTCCTGGTTCGGACTTCGGATGGAGTTCGGCTGGTGGGTAAAATATCCACGCCCGATGAGTCGGAGGGCTCGGATGAGATCCTGATTGTCCAGCCACAAACCAGCATCCGCCTTCATGTTGACGAGGTGGCTTACATCGCCCAAACCGTCGGCCGACTGGAAGGCCTGCTCGAGGCGGAACTGGGCGGAGGCTTTACACTCTCGAAGAGCAACAATCACAAGCAATTCAACGCCAACATTCGCGTCAGCTACGAGACCACAGGATTCAGTACAGACGGTGGCTTCGACTCGTTCTTCTCGACGCAGGAAAACGCCACCAATACGAATCGACAGAATGTTTGGGGTACTTTCACCAAAAATCTGTCTCCTAAATGGGGGGGGCATGTCTATACCGACGTCCTCACCAGCGAACAACAGAAACTGGATCGCCGTCTTGTGATCGGAGGAGGACCGTTACGAGAGATCCTCCGCACCGTCCGCTTCGATCTGAATGCCTTCGGAGGGGCGGTGTGGAACAACGAAGTCTTCTCGCCCGACTCGGGACAGACTCCTGTGAATAATCAGATTGAAGGTGCTCTAGGAGTAAACTTCTCCGTCTTCGAGTTCAAGCAGCTGGCCTTCGATTCCAACTGGCTTCTCTTTCCCAGCTTTTCGGAGTCAGGCCGTGTTCGTATGGACTGGCGCAACCGGCTGCGATTTCGCCTCTTCCGGGGAGCCGGCTTGTGGTTGAACTTCAGCCTCAACCTGAACCTGGACAGTCAGCCTCCGGCACAGACCCCCGGCTCGGACTACGTGACCACCACGTCTCTCAGTTGGGAGTTCCCCTAGGATGCTCGGGTTCCTCATGAGAACCCAAGTCGGGCAGGCCAGGATCAGGCCAGGAAAAACTCCAGCCACTGACTGACACTGGAGCCACAAAAACAGATCAAGAGAGAGTCACCGAATGACACTGAAGTGTTGACTCAGAGCTTCAGTGGCTCTCTCTTTTCAGTGTGCCTCCATGGGACAGGAGGCACAGATTGTGAGAGCGCCTTCCCATGTTCCCTGATCGTAGAAGTTTCAGGGATCTTCCACAACAGAAGAAGAGACACGCTCTCACAAACTCAAACGCTGTTAAGTCTGATTGTCTTTTTCAGCTCCAGTGAGAGATCAGCCAGCGCTGCTCTGATCTTCTTTTTCCCTGGAAGATCCTCTTCGCTCTCATTGTCGATCTCCAACAGGAGAGCGTGAATCAAACTCAATCGGCGCTGAGCCTGATCCAAGTTTTGAAGATCACTCAGCAGCTCATCCAGGATCTCATCTTTCCCTTGAGCCTGGAGAAAGTCACCCAGCAAGAGAGTGCCCTGATAGTGTTTCTCAGAAAGAGAGGCCAGCAGATTCACCCTCTCGGCTGAGAAATTCTCTTGTGATCGAAGAAGTTTTGATCCCTGTTGCCGCCACCATTCCAGCTTCGAGCGAAGATCTTTGATCTCTGTCTGCTGCTCGGCTTGGATTCCTTGAAGCTCCATAATTCCCTCCGTTTCGTTTCTTCCAGTTTATACCTGAATAGCCAGCAATCCCTCAATCCAGTCGAGCAGAGCCTCTTTCTCGTGGGCCGTTGTTCCGATGTCTGAGCGCTCGGCCTGTTCCAAGAGATCCATCAAAATTCTAGTAGCAGCTTCATCGTTTGAAGCATCCTTCAGCTGGGAGATCATTTTGGGAAAAGCAGCTGTCAGCATGTCAATGAATTTCCAGGCTCTCAAATTCTGTGATCGGCCAGCCTGATTCTCAAAAAGTTGTCCTATCGTGTTCATTTCTTCACTTCCTCCAAGGCAAACTCCAGCCTCTTTCCATCTGCTCCAGTTCGAATGACAGGGTGAATCTGAAGACGCTTCAGCTTCGCCAGTGCCAGATCAGGAGAGACAGCGTACTGCGCTCCTGGCGCTGAATCCATTACGAGAGGCAGAGCGCCATAGTACAGATACTCAGGTGTTGCTCCATCCAGAGCACTGATCTTCTTCAACAATGGTGCGCCATATTTATTCCAGCCAGAGTAAAGATCCCTCATCCCTTCAGTGAACTTCTCGATCTGTGGCTGGAGCTTCCTCCTGAGCGCCAGAATCTGCTGCTCTCTGTGATCTCTCACGGACTGGAACAGCTGGCCGTGAATTTGCTCAGCCTTCCTTCCCAGCGTCTCAAACATGGTCCGATCAAAACCGACTTTCTCCGTCAGCTTCGCCAGCTCTTCTCTGAATCCAGCGACTTTTGAAGGGTCAGAGTTTTGATTCTGTTGACTCGTGACAGCGATCAAGTTCTGCTCGCCATGCAGCATGGCAGCATGGCTCTCTCCCTGGCTCTCACGAGTCTGCTTCAGCTCATCCAGAAGCTGCTCAGCGTCTTTCGTATTGAAACCCAGATCGAATGGAGCCAGCTGCTTGATCGTACAATTGTGAAAGTCCACAAACCCATGTTGAAGAAGCTGAACTAGAAATTGACAGTGCTTCTCATTCTCAGGCTTGAGAGAGATTTTGTATTTCATCGGATCATTTCGAAACTGTACAAAGATCTGATCTGTGACTCCCTCTGGCAGAGAGACTTTCTTCAGAATGTCTGCTGCGTGAAGTGTGCTTTCAAACTCCATGATTTTTCCCTTCCTTCTTTCGTCAAAAGTGATTTCTCTTCAATCCCTGGATGCTCTGATCAAAGAAACCATGATCTCTTTCTCGCTGCTTTCTTCTTCCCTCCTGGAAGGCTTCAACTTCTTTCTGGAGCTGTTCCTGGACTTCTGGAGAGGCTGGAGGCAGAGGCTCATCCAGCTCTGGAAAATCAATGAAAAATAGTGGTGATCCAACTGGAGCCAGCAGAGAAAAGAGGCCAGCAGTTGAGTTGATCAAATCGTCCCTGGCTCCTATTGGATGATCAACAGAGTCACGGCCAGCTCTGCCAGATTTCCGCTCCAAACCACAGAGCTGAGAGATCAGCACTTCGTTGTCCAGCAGCTCGATTTTCTGGCTGTTGATCGCTGGCAGCAGATCCAAATAAAGCTCACTTTTTGGCCTGTGAGAAGTCTCATAACTGATTCCATTTTGCAGGAATAATTCGACCACAAAAGCGCCTGAATATTTGTCTCCAGTCACGCTGCTGACCCTGTATTTCCTGAGCAGCTGAGCAAACTCTTTCACCGTTTCTTGAGGAGAGAATGGAGGCTCTTTTTCCCTCAGTGCATCCAGGATCAGAAGATCATTTTCCCGATGACCGACTGCCAAAGTGAATGAGTCTCCAGCTTCCTCTCCTCCTCCAGCTGGATCACAATAGGCTGAATACTGGAAATCAGCTATTGGAGGCAACTCTGAGCGTCTTTCAATCACAACTGCCTGGACCCTTTTCAGAGGGATCAGCTTTGACCTGTCCGATGATTTCCATTCAGCTCCCCATTCAGTTGCTGCTGTTGCTGGATCTGCCCGGTAGGCTTCCTGGATGATCTGCTCGGAGATTTTCGGATTCATCATTTTTGTGGGCGCTCGCCAGATCAATCGACTACTCGTCTCCATTCCATAATTTTCTTTGAAGCGATCATACAAGAGGCCGTGAGCTGTCCAGGGACTGGAGAGCGCGATCAACAAAGCGCCTGGAACAGTTGCCATGCTCGGCAAAATCGAAGCGACAATTTCCCTGGCTGGGTCAGCGCTGAAGTCTGATTTCCAGAAGGCGAGTTCATCAGCGATACAAGCGACAACTGTATAACCACGAGTAGATTTTGAGGAGGCCGTGAAAATCTCAATAATGATTCGATTGTCCAGCTCGATTGACTCCAGATTCTGCTTCACAATCTTGGAGGCCAGCATGGGAACAGATTCCAGAAAACCGATGATATAGCGCATGATCACCCTGGCCTGTCGTCTGTCCACAGCGATCACTTGAACGGTCCCAACTTCGCCAGCTGCCAGCACTCCTGAGTAGTCTTTGAAGCAAGCCAGAAAGACAGCGATCAGAGCAGAGATCCTGGACTTTCCAGATTTCCTCCCACAGATAATCCAGGCTTCTGTGACCAACAGAGGAGCCGTTGACCGGCCTGTAAACTCAGCAAAGCGCTTCAGCTCTGATCGAGTCATCACAAGGCAAAACAGACCCTTGAGAAAAACCTTCCAGGTGTCCCACGATGATCCATGGAAAAACCTCCCAAAAAGTCTTGGATCTTCCATCACTGAAATGATCGAGAGCGCTTCACTCATCTTCTGTCATCACTCTTCAGTTCACCCTCCATTTTGCTTTGCAACTCTTCTCCCTGACCTCTGCCTTCTTCTTCAGCCTCTTGGTTTTCTTTCGAGCTTTCGTCCTGGCTCTGAAGCTCTTCCTGCGTGATCCTTCCAGATAAACAGTTGTGATCATCATTTTTCTTCAGCCGACTTCTCAGCATAAGTCTCTTCAACGTACTGCTCCAAAGTCTTCACATTCCTGGCTCGGCGCTCAAGTCCCAAAGTCTTCAAGATTCGTGCCTGGACGCTCAAAAAGCCGATCAACCTCTGGACCCCTGGCATCAGATCCCATGTTCCATCTTTCTCTGTCTGGATTGCCTCAGCTCCCCCAAGAATATGATTCCAGATCAACAGCTCGCCAGCCCTGGCTCCCTTCCAGGCTCCTGTGAGCAGCTTTTCTGATTCAGTCACTATCTCTGGCCCTCCCTTGTCTTGAATAAGCTCCTGGCGCTCAATCTCGGCCATCGTGATCACTCGATTCAGATAAGCCGGTAGTGGCTTCCCCTTCTTCAGCCTCTCCAGTGCTGGCAGAACTGATGTTGCGCTTGATAGATTTCCAGGCTGTGCTCCAGGCTTCCTCTTCGGCAGTTCATTCTTCTTCATTTCAGAATCTCACCCTGAAAAAAATCCAGATTCCCCTTGTCTCCAGCCGGTGCACCGACCTCATGATATCCAGCCTTCATGCTACTTTACGAAAACCCAAAAAATCACAATCTCGATCTCAGAAAACCCATTTCAAAAAAATAGCCTCAACAGCTGCGTCAGATGATCTGGCCGGAAATCGCTTGCTGTTGGTTTTTCAGCTTTTTCTTCAGCATCGAGTCACCCTCAATCCCTGTTCAACTGCTCACAGAAAGATCACAGAAAAGCTCACACTCCAGGCTGCTGCTCTGACAGCCCGTGAGAGCGCTGCTTCCAGCGCCAAAGCTACTGATAGATAGTCAGTTGCTCCATCTTCGCAACCCTCCATCATTTCACAGGTCAGGCCAGCAGATGATCGGTCACGGCCTCCTCTGTTCGGACTCGATCTCTCGTAAAGAAAGAAAGAGCCTTTTTCGAAAATTCCACGTTAACTCCTCCAACTTGCGCGGAGACCCGCACAGGTATTCCGCTGCCGCCCTTTTATCAAGATAGCGCTCCTTGCGGAGGTAGCTGAGCACTTCAGAGATCTCGATTGTGCCAGTCGGGGAGGGAATCATCCTGACTTGTTTTCCTCTTCGGCCCCATCGCTGTGGACGTCTTGTAACTGTGAATCGTCAGATGTTTCTTGGGGGTGCTCCCGGCTTCTGCGATTCACGCCCAATTTGAGATAGCAAACCCCACAGTAACCCCCCTCCATAAACCCGTTCCAGTGCCCACAACCTCGACAGCTGGGACGGATCCGGACTGCATGTTCCGGCTCGTTCGCATAGAGCTGTATCGACTCTCCAATCCAGTCATCGGAATTCACGCCGTATTTATCCTTGATGGCATCTAAATTGACGGTATCCAAAATGAGGCCTTTACCAATTTCGCGGAACTCGGCTACCCGTTTGAACTCACCGTGGAACTCGTGATGCACGACACGCGCAATCGTTAATATCCGGTCTCTGTCTTTGAGGTCGCTGACTTGCAGATAATTATTCGCAGGAATGGCTGGCACCTCCGGGTCGCGTTCTTCACAAGTGAATTCTGGGGCATGTTAGAAACCTCTGACACAGATAGACCGGTCTTCCTTCTCTGGCGAAAACCTCAAGCCACGTACCGGCGTATTTCGAGCAGTCAGTCTTCTTCGGATCATGCTTTGACCTCCTGTTCTCTGGCGAGCTTGTTTGAGCGATTGAGCCAAATCTTTTTGGCGCTCTCCATCACTGGCTCCAGCGCTTCTTTCATATCCTTTCGGATCTGCCATGGCAGATCTGGCTGATTTTGGATGAACTGATCCAGCTCCTGAATCAGCGCTTCATTGAAGATCTCTCGAAAGTGAGCGATCAGATCAACAGCTCTCCTCTCAATGTTTGGCTCCTGCTCCTCTGACTCTGCATCAGTCGGCTGCTCCTCATCCGGAGAAACTGGCTCAGCTTCAGTGGCCTCTTCAGGATCTCTCCAGGGAGGAGCCTCTTCTTCGGTCAGCTGCTCGGCCTCCTGGACTTCTGCCACTGGCGCTGTCGTCTCTTCCTGCTGCTCAACTGGATTCAGCTCCTGGACCGGCTCAGCCGTGACCGGCTCCTGCTTTGGTAGGAGGAACTTGATCGCTTTGCTCATGGTCAAATGCGCAGTTGGCTGCGCATTTGAACTTCTGACCTGGACTCTCTCTTCGTAGAGCCTCATGTAAACCTGAGCTGTTCTGATTCCGAAACCACCACAGTTATCCTTGATCCACTTCCCAAACTCGCCATGATCTAACGTCAGCTTCACATCTTTGAGAAGCGCTCCAGCTGTAATGGCATGATCCAGAGTTGTTCTCCAGCCTCCAGCGCACAGCTCGTGCTGTTCGTTGATCTTCTCTGCCATTTCCTCCAGGCTCCAGGAAGTTTGAAACTCAGTTTCAGCCTTTTCTTCCAG
>CBDUTA010000023.1:0-17451 GCA_965369785.1 uncultured bacterium | reverse complement strand
CAAGAGCCCTGTTTTATCAACGACTTATTGGGCGCACGTCAGTGCGCCCCTACAAAAGAAACCTGGGTCAGCCGACTTTTGCAACACCCTAATTTTAGTCCACGGCTTCCATGAGAAGGCCAGAATAGCCAAGGACAAGAGGCTGACGTGTGTCACTCTCTTGATTCTGGACCGGGGCGCAATCCCTCAAACAGATCGGTCTCGCGTTTGCGCCCGCCGTTGACCAAACTGAAGGTACGATAATACTCCTGGGTCCCCCACAGTGCTTGGTGGTGTTCTTCAGGCAAGCCTTCAAGCTGGCTGAATATTGCCATTTGAGTCTTATGGCAGGACACGGCACGCCACACCGTTTTCCAGTAGGGGCTCGTATCAATGACCGTCGTGAGTGCCCAATCGGGCCAAGGTGAGGCCCTGCGCTCGGTGCCATCCACCTTTATCTTCAAATCACGGAAAGCCGCCTGATAGGCCGACCATTTATCCGTGGACCAGGCAAGATAATAGAGCTTGGATACCTGATGGGTCCCTGAGGGCGTTCCCTCACCCCCCTTGATGGGATAATTGGGATCGGCGGCACAGACCACTGATGCCGTCGTGAACTGGGAGATGGCAATGTGATCGGGATGGCCGTAAGCTCCTTCCGGCCCAAAAGTGATGACGACTTGGGGCTTTACCCGCCGCAAGTGGCCGGTGATTTTGGCCATAGCTTCAATCGGATCGGCCTGATCCAAGTCACCATCAATGTAGTCCAGAAAATGGACTCCCTGGATGCCCAGTTCTCGAGCAGCGGCAAGCAACTCAGCTTCGCGGGTCCTGCCCACGACATCCAGACCCGGAGATGTTTGAGCATCTCCAAATCGGCCACGTTCTCCCCGCGTGGCCGTAACGAGAAAAGTCTCGATGCCTTGGCTGGCGTATTTGGCAAGAGTGCCACCCGTCCCCAGCGATTCGTCGTCAGGGTGAGCCAGAACGCACATCAATTTAAGTTCGCAGGTCACAAAAACCTATGCATCATCCCGGCACTAGGGAGCCTTCGATAAAAACCGGTGGACGCCCTCGATGTTCATCTTCAAGAACTCGTCGTAGAAGATCCAGTTGGCGTAGGCAGGCATCTTCAGCGATTCCTGAATTTCTTCCAGAGTTTGTCCCTGCTTCGCCCTTTCCTCGACGGCCTCGATCAGGTCGACGAAGTACCTGATGTACTCCTCGACATGGGCCTTGGTACCCGTTCGTCCATGCCCGGGCGCCAGAATCTCAAAATCGAGCGTGGCCAGGACCCTGAGACCCGCCATCCAATCGTAAGGATTGGCTCCAGACATGACTCGCCAGGGGAGCCTTCGGACACCGACCGTGTCGGCCATAAAAACCACTTTGCGATCGGGAACAAAGACGATGATGTTGTCATCGGCTTCATTGGGCCCAGGAAAAATGAGCCGAACTTCAAGATCGCCCAGGAACACCGAGAGCTTTTCAGAAAAGGTCACATGAGGCGGAACCACATCCTTAGTGCGGCTGGTACCCAGGTGATCGGTGATCTTGGAATGAGCGATGATGATCGGATCCGATCCAAACACCTCACCTCCGGAGACATGATCGCCGTGATGGTGACTATAGACCAGATAGCGAATGGGAGCCTGGCTAATTTTCCTGATTTCCTGCAAGTAAGGGCCGGCTCGCTCCGCCGATTGAGGATCGGTAACCAATATGCCGTCGTCGGTAACGACAAAAAGAGATCGATGGATCTCGTAGGTGTACAGATAAACATTTTCCGCAACCTTTTCGACCGAAACCTTCCCCTCCTGGGCGATGAGCCCTCCTACGGAAAGGCAAAGAACGACCACGAGCTGAATGACTGATGTGCGTTTCATAGTTATCCTCCTTTGCGGGTGAGGTGAGCCATCACCTGTTCTAAGTTGTGTGGACGAGCATTCTGGAAAACCCGTACAGCTTACTCCAACCCGCAGGAAGGCAAAAGGGGGACAAGAAGAAAAGTTTTTCGGGCCTGGTCGAGGAGAGTTTGGGGACTATCCACAAACTCTCTATTGCCTTCAACTCTCTCCAGGCGTAACATTCGAAGGTTCATAGCGCTGAGGACACGAACCTGAACCCGACGTTCAACTCGGTCCAGTAGAATCAAGATGCCAAGGAGGAAAAGAAATGAAGAGAACTCACTACGTTTTAGCACTCATTTTTCTGACCGGGACCACGCTTTACGCTCAACGAAGTTCCGAACAACAGGGATCAGTGAGGGCGTTGGGGGGCGGGTCTGTTCCACGCGCATCTACCCGGATTCTTTATTCCAATCGGGGCACCAATAGCTTTCCAGCCCAGTTGGTCATCCAATACGGTCAGCCCCAGTGGAGATCCGAGTATGAAGATCCGACCACCTTTGATCAAATGACCAAAGGACGGGTATGGCGAATGGGGAACGACTTCTGGACTGTCCTGGATACCAATAGGCCGTTGAGAATCGCCGGCAGGGACATCGCCGTTGGAGCCTACTATCTGGGAGTTCATCGATCCGAGGATGGAGACACCTGGAGCCTGGCATTTTTGGATCCGACGAAAATTCGGCGGGCTCGGCTGGACGCCTCAGAGATCGCTAAAGCGACCATCGACTTTATGGTTCCCATGACCTTTGCGAGGGCAGAGGAAGCCACAGAAAAGCTGGACATCTCGATGGCATCCCAGAAAGATGCCATCGAGAATGTGACGATCAAAGTGGTGTGGGGAACCCTCCAACTGACTACACCAGTTCAGGTGATGGGTCTCGAATAGAAAGAGAACCTACGAA
The DNA here is from genome assembly GCA_965369785.1 of uncultured bacterium. Classification (GTDB taxonomy): domain Bacteria; phylum Acidobacteriota; class UBA6911; order RPQK01; family JADFOI01; genus JADFOI01. The sequence continues at coordinate 14,660 of CBDUTA010000023.1, read as the reverse complement.
TTATACCTGCTGCAGTTGCTCGATGGCCTGGGCAAGAAGACGGTTAAACGTCTCCGGCTCCTCCATCATGATGAAGTGACCCACTTCGGGCACCACCGACACTTGAAAGGATTCAAATGAAGAGGCGAAGCTCTCGACAACTTGAATGTTCTGTGCGTTACTCCCCGCCTGGATCATAAACACTCGCGTCCGCAGGCGCCCCAGGGCTTCTGAAAAATCCTTTTTCCCCCATTCGTAGATGGCGTCCATGGAAGCGGCACCCACCTGGGGAGGGGCGGCAGACATATCGGCTGTTACCCAATCCACCAGGGCAGCATCAGAAGTGGGAAGGAACAGGTTGCGGCCCACCCAGTTCCGAGTTGTTTCAACAAAATTAGTGCGAAAAGGGACCAGGAATTGTTCCCGCTGCTCGGGAGTAAAACGTGCCCACTTATCAAAGAGAGTATCCACTGCCACCAGAGCTACGACGCGCTCAGGCATCCGGACGGCTGCTTCCAGGGCCACCGTCCCCCCCATGGAATGCCCGATCAAAACAACCTCATCCAAATCCAACTCATCGGCAACCGCGATCACATCCTGGGCAAAGGCTGAGATGGTCCAATCCTTACGGTTAAGACCCGACTCCCCGTGACCCGCCAGATCCAGGGTCACCACCTGGCAGTGAGGGGAAAAATGACTCACCTGAGCCTTCCAATAGGTTTGATCACCCGACCAGCAGTGAACGAAAACCAAAATGGGAGTTCCACTACTCTGCACCCTGTATTGGATCGGCACGCCGTCAAATGAGATCACGCTTCCAGAGGACATGTCAGAATAACCAGCTGCGGAAGAACTTCCTTTTCAAGATCTCGTCCACACCCAATGCCCTTCCGGCGCCGGCCACTGCAAAGACCAACAGGCAGACAATGAAGATCCGGTTCAGACCAAGGGTTGCCCCACCCCTGGGGATGCCGATGGCCAGATAGATGTTGATCATGTGAAAGACTCCAAACAGCGAGGAAACCCTCACCAGGCATCCTGTCACCAGTGAGATTCCTATGGCCATCTCCCCAAAGCCAACCAGATAGCTGAAAAACACCGGGTGAGGAATCACCACACCTGAGAGAAAATCCTGGTGCCACAAAAACGGGTCACCCGTCACATCGGCCAGCATTCGAGGCAGCCCTTCGCCGCTTAGAAAAGTCCCGGAGAGCTTTACCCAGGCCACACGGATAAAGTGATAGCCGACGAAGATCCGCACAATGGCCAGGTAGGCGAGGGAAGTCCTTTTCCGGTACTGTCTTTTCAGGCTTTCGAACATGGAGAGGCTCCTCTGAAAACGGGGCCATTATGGGTACTCCCTGTATAGCCCGGACTATGCATAGGTTCTCGTCACGAAGCGATGAAAGCGCCGACCTGACAAGGCGCGCGACAGAGGCCCCCGCAAACGTACTGTACGGTACGTTGAGGAGGCCGACCGAGTGCAACGCGGGAAGGGCGGATGATTTCGTCGGTGCAGTAGAGAATTTATGCATAATCCGGGCTGACTGTCAACGAGGCGTCAATGATGGCGCTTCCATTGCCTTTCACCCCTGCAAGGGTTAGGATCGAAGCAAGATTCAAGTCACCGTAGGAGGAGGAAGGCCGTGGTCAGACAGACCATCGGGCACCGTGTTAACAACCCTAAAATCTTTCCGTCAACAAGGGGTACTTTGAGATGAAGTGTTTAATCGCAAAACAAACCGTATGGGCGGGTGTGTTCCTGACAACTCTATTGCTCGGTTGCGGGTCGCCACCCGAAACGGCCGATCTCATCCTCACCCATGCCCGTGTGATTGATGGAACGGGAGCCGTCTTTGAGGATGCCACTATCGCCATCACCGGTGACCGAATCCAGACGATCACCGACGCAGAGAAAATGTTTAACGCCACCGTAACCATCGACGCCGAAGGTAAAACAGTGCTGCCTGGTCTGATCGATACCCATATCCATTTCGGAGTGGGAAGTGCGGTCGACGAAGAGTCATTGGCCGAGTTCCTCAACAACGGATTACCGGCCGACTTGCAGGAATACCTGTCCCATGGGGTCACCACCATCAAATCCACCGGGGATATCGCTGAGCCCTATCTGAAAGTCAGAGACCAAGTTGCAGCTGGTGAAATTCAGGGTCCCCGCATATTCCTGGTGGGTCCTACATTGACAGCACCAGGTGGGCATCCAGCAGCCACGGTTTTAAAGGACAATCCCTGGCGAAGTGCAGGAGGGTCAAGAGAATTGACTTCCGAAACGGAAGCGCGAACGATAGTGCGTCAGCTGTCCCAGTCAGGTGTAGACGCCATCAAGTTCGTCTACCAAGGCGGTACGGATGAGAACAAACCCTATTTGTGGCGCCCTGGTGTTCCCGTGCGCAAGATGACTCCCACGATCATGAGGGCGATCATTGATGAAAGTCATAAACATCAGCTCCGTGTCACGGCCCACACGCAACATTTAGAGGATGCCCTGGAAGTACTCGAGGCGGGTTGCGATGGATTAGAGCATGGTGTCATGAGAACGCGACTCCAAGACGAAAAGCTGGCCACCCTTTTGATAGGGCGTCAGGCATCCTATGTGCCCACCCTGTCGTTGTATCAGGCGGGTCGAACAGGCTCGGAACAAGATTTCGATCCATTGGAGACGGCGATGGCGAATCTGAAACAGCTTGCCGACTCAGGGGTCCGCATTGTTCTGGGAACGGATACGCTGTCACGCGGCACCGCCCCGGGCTCCACTACCCTCAACGAACTTGAACTGATGGTACGAGCCGGCCTGAGTCCGGAGCAGGTGATTCAGGCGGCAACTCGCAATGCGGCAGAACACCTGGGAAAGGCGGATGAACTCGGTACTCTGGAAGCGGGAAAGTTGGCCGATCTCATCATGATCGATGGGGATCCTCTTATGGACATTTCGGTGATCCACAACATTGAAGTGGTCATCAAAGGCGGAAGGGTTGTTGTGGATCATCGATAAATTCGTGCATTCGTGCAAAGAACTACATTCGGGTCCTGACAAGGCGCGTGACCCGCTTGCGGGTCGCGCAGGCAGGGCGGATGATATCGTCCCGGGTTAAGGGCGTGCAGTCCTCACCACCTCGTCAAAGAGACGCAGCAGGTTTTCCCCCATGATCTTGGATACATCCTCACGGCTGTATCCTCTGTTGAGAAGTGCCTGGGCGATGTTCTGATATTCACCTGCGTTTTCGATCCCTTTGATATTGGCCGGGTAGCCTCCGAAGTCGGAAGCGATTCCCACATAGTCCACTCCCACCAGTCTGGCAATGTAATCAATATGATCGATCAGATTGGAGAGAGGAGGAATGTCCTGACGGCGCTGGAGACCCGTCTCAGCCCGACGCGGTTCCCTCCTGTTTTTTCGTTCCTCAATGAAATCGTAAATCTTTGTGGGATCGCCCCGGTACACCAGTGACTCCAGACCCACTATCGAGGAGCCACGCGGTGGTCCTGACTGCCACTTGCTGGCAAATTCCCGGCTCACGGCCATGGGCAAAAAGGGGACACAAATAACCCCTCGCATGGCCGCCAGCTTCCGAATCATTTCATCGCTCCATCCACGCCCCAGGGCTCGGGCCGCCGAGTGAGTGGTGGCCACCGGCTGGGTACTGATATCCATCACATCCATGATGGTTTGCTCACCTGTGTGGGACAGATCAATCAGGATCCCCAGCCGATTCATCTCGGCTACCAGCTGGCGCCCGTACTCGGTCAAACCGTAACCCTTGCCATTGTTCTCTTTCGAGAATCCGACATCACCGATATTGTTGCCCAACAGATGAACCAGATTCATCTCCCTGAGGCCCAAACGGTGAAACATCCGCAGCACCCCCAGGTCGCTCTCAATGGCCAGCGCTCCTTCAACCGCCAGAATGGCGGCGATCTTACCTTCCCGGCGCAGCCTCCGAACATCCTCGCCATTGGTGGCTACACCCATCTCATCGGGATACTTGGCGATCTCGCGGTAGAAGTGGTCAAACTGCCTCAGAGCCTCTTTCACAGCCAAATGGTTGGCTTCCTGGAACTCGTCAATTCCGGTGTTAAAAAAGGAGGCCCCGAGTCCGCCCAATAGGGCCGAGGGAAGTGCGAATCGAGGATCGCTCGGCTCAGCCAGGGTTCCTCCCCTATAGTAAACTGACCAGGTAGGATGCATGTGCCCATCAAAAGTCCAGAACTTCGTCTCTGCTGTGCCCTGGGCATAGAGGGGTTGCAAACCTTCCAGCCAGGGAGACAGGAATCCCAGTTGAAGCGACAGGGCAAGACCGAGCCCCACTACAAAAGTTGCGACGATTAAAAAGCGTTTTTTCATTTGAGAACCTCCTTTACTTCCGGATCGTTGTTCCTTTGCACTACTCTTCCTCTAAATCTGCCAAAAGTGCCGTGGCTTCCCCCTCATCCTCTTGCCTGACCTGGATGTGAATCCTGAACCTGTGGACCGGAAAGAGATCATGAAGGCCTTCATTTTGGGTCAAGTACTCAATCCCGGAATCCTCCAAAAGAGATTTGGCCACCGCGATCAGTGCTGGATTTCCAGTTGCCAGCACCGTGACTAACTCCAGGTCTGGCTGTGGCTGTGGCTGTGGTGGGGGTGGGAGTGGAAGTTCCGCGATCAAAGCCACTTGGCAATCGGAACACTCCGGAATGCCCTCCCGATATTCAGCACCACATTGGCGACAGACTAAGCTCATTCAACTCAAGACTACATCCCTTGGAGTCGCGAAAAAAGGAAAATTTTGGAGACAGGCCTGTTTATTTGCTTTCAAGTCCCTATCGGCGTAACATTTTGTCGGGGACGTCTGATGAAGAACCACAACTCGCGTTTTGAACTGATTGCTCTTGTATTGTTCACTGCAATTTTGAGCGGGTGCTCTGAGGGCAGCCCGGCCGAAACGGAATCTGCTCCCGGACCAGCAGTTTCCGCAGGGTCCTCACAGGCTTCGGGTGCCGGGCTGGAATTTGAGGCTCCTTCCACCTGGATCAGTGAAGCTCCTTCTTCATCCATGCGGCTGGCTCAATATCGACTCCCTCGTCTGAATGGGGATCCTGAAGATGCGGAGCTGGCAGTCTTTTATTTCGGAGGGCAGGGAGGATCGGTACAGGCCAATGTGGACCGCTGGATCGGACAATTCTCCAACCCTGATGGCTCTCCGGTCACTGATCCCCAGGTTTCCGAGAGGGATGCGAACGGAATTTCCTTGACCCTTGTCGATGTGCATGGCACCTACCACCAGTCCCAGGGACCGATGATGGCACAAACCACGGCCAAAGAAGATTACCGGATGCTGGCTGCAGTGGCCGAGGGACCGGGCGGACCCACTTTTTTCAAACTCACCGGACCTCAACCCACCGTGGATCATTTTGAAGAGAGCTTCAATTCCTTTTTAGACGCTCTCCGGCCCAGTCAGTAACTGCCGCCTTGTCTTGTCTTCGAACCCGCTAAAGGCTAACATTCCCAACGAACGCTTAACATCTAGCGTAATGCCACTCCCGTGAACTCGGAATAGGGGATGCTGTGGTTGGAACGAAGAAGCATAACTCAAAACTTACATCTCGTCCGCTTCACCGGCAACACCACCGTGACCCAGTTTATTAAGCTGGTCCGAGTCACTCTCATCCTTTGCAGTTGCGCTCAGAGCCTCCTCGCTTCAGATGAAGATCGGACCATCACTGCCCTTTACGTTGAATCAAAAATAGTCATTGACGGGATCCTGGATGAGCGGGAATGGAGTCTGGTGGAGCCTGCCACCGACTTTATTCAAAACGAACCGAACATGGGAGAACCGGCTTCGGAACGCACCGAAGTCCGCTTACTCTACGACGATGAGAATCTCTATCTGGGGATTTACTGCTTTGACTCGGCCGGCAGGGAGGGTATTACCGTTACCGATGTCACTAGAGACTATGGGGTTGCGGATAATGATCACTTCGCGGTGATCTTCGATACCTTCGACGACAATCGTAATGGCCTTGCTTTTGCGACAAATCCTGTGGGGGCAAAAAGGGACGTCCAAGCAACCCAGGATGGCGAGCGTACCAATGACGACTGGGACACTATCTGGGATGTGAAGACCCAGATTACCGATTCGGGATGGCAAGTGGAAATGGCCATTCCTTTCCGATCTCTCCGCTTCCGGGACAGCCAACAGCAGGTTTGGGGGGTCAACTTCAACCGTAGAATTCGCCGAAAGAACGAAACCAGTCACTGGTCGCCGATTCCGCGGCCTTATCGATTGAGCCGCGTCTCTCTGGCGGGTGAACTGGAGGGCATCAGCGGAATCAGTCAGGGACGAAACTTTTACATCAAACCCTACCTCTCGGCTCCCGTTGTGCGTCGGGAGCAGGATGATGTCGATTTCCTTCCCGACCTGGGACTCGACATCAAGTATGGAGTGACCCCGGGCCTGGCCTTGGATCTGACCGTCAACACCGATTTCTCCCAGGTGGAAGCGGATCAACAGCAGATCAACCTGACTCGTTTTCCCTTGTTTTTTCCGGAAAAGCGAGAATTCTTCCTGGAAAACTCCACCATCTTCCAGGTCAAGAGGGTGGGCAGCGGGTTTCGTTCGGACAGCGATCTGATTGCTTTCTTCAGCCGCCGTATCGGCCTCTCCGAAGGCCAGGTGGTCCCGATCTTGGGGGGAGCCCGTCTGACGGGTACGGCCGGACCCTACCGGTTGGGTTTTCTTTCCATCCAGACCGATGAATCCGACACCACGCCTTCCACTAATTTTTCCGTGACCCGAGTCCGCCGTGACATTTTCCAGAACTCAGATGTCGGTGGAATTTTCATCAATAAAGACGCCAAAGGAGACCACTACAATCGGACCTACGGAGTGGACACCAATTGGCAATTCTTCAGACACCTGGAGGCTGCCTCCTTTCTCTTGAAGACCGATACTCCGGGACTTCAAGGAGAAGACAAGGCATTTCATGCCTTCGTGGGCTGGAGAGATCCTTTCCTCGAGATGGAGGCCGAACACCTGTCGATTGAGGACAACTTTAACCCTGAAGTGGGCTTTGTTCCTCGAGCCGGGATTCGAAAAAGCAAAGGGCTGTTCGCAGCCAAACCCAGGCCCGGCGAAACGATTCCCTGGATTCGCCAATTCAGACCTTCTCTTGGAATTGAGTACATTACCAACCAGGAGAACGTTCTGGAGAGTCGAGACTTTGACCAAACCTTCTCCATTACTTTCCAGGACGGCAGTCTTTTCTGGGTGACCCATCGGTTCAGCTTCGAACGTCTGGATGAGCCCTTTCTTATCCGGTCCAACCAAGCCATCCCGGTGGGAGACTACTGGTTTCGTGAGATCAACACGAATTTCTCCAGCGATCAAAGCCGCATGTTCAGCGGCAGCCTTTTTTTTCAAACCGGCGAGTTCTTTGATGGGCACAAGAACACTTCCCGGGCCGGCTTAGGATTTAAGCCCGGCTATCATTTTGGAAGCTCCATTGCCTGGAATCGGGACGATATCGAGCTGCCTTCTGGAGATTTCACCACCCATCTGGTGAAAATACGCCTGGACTATTCCTTCAGCACTCGTATGTTCCTGGACGCGCTCATCCAGTACAACAGCACGGTGAAGGAGATTGCCAGCAACATTCGTTTTAACTTGATCTACAAGCCCTTGAGTGATTTTTTTCTTGTCTATAACGAGAGGAGAGCCACAACCGGGGAAATCATTGAAAGAGCCCTCATCGCCAAGTTAACCTATGTCTTTGACTTTTAGCCTGGATAAAATATGTGGCTTATCACCCGAAGGAGACCTTCAGCCTTCCTGACGGGGAGCAAGGAAGGCTACAATGGGCTGTCGACACTCTGAACTCCACCATAACCCATTCAGGTCTTGAGTTCCTTTATTTCACGATAGAGCCACAATCCTGCATGGCAGTGCCCAAATAGGGATTCATAATTGCTCCGTCTTTCTGAACCCAGTTTGCACCCATGCTGTTATTGGCCATGGGACAAAACGCCACCACATAGCCCTCGGGAAGATCCAGACTGGCAATCTGATCAGAAAGAGATATAAAGGCACTGCGCATGCTTTTGATACCTTCGGCCTGGGCAGCTTTCTCGGCCAGAAGTTTCAAATCACCTGTGCTCTCAGCGGCTAACTTCTCAAGAGCAATGCCTGCTGCATCGTAATTGTCGACGGCCAGAGCTGCCTGAGAAGTTACATAGTGTTGGAATGAGCTTTCCGAGACTTGCGGTTGACTGCTGGCGACCTCTTGCTCGCCCGAACTGCAGAAAGTAAATCCAAACGCTAGGATCATCCCTAACAAAAATGTTTTTTTCATGAGTTCCTCCCGGTTTTTGCGCGCTTCGCGCGGGTTCCAAGTTTCAAGTTCCAAGCTTGAAAAATCTATTCTTTTCCCTTCAGGTCTGCGCTCAGGCCTCAGTCCTCTCTTCTCAGCTGTCCGTTCCCGTTTTGGCCTCCTCATCCCGTAGCTCCGCCAGGGCCTGGTCGACCACAGGTGCGTCGGTCCAGTTGGCCTTGTAAACCACGTTCCCCTTCTTATCGACGACATAGACGGCATTGGGCATGTTCCCGTATCGAAGATGAATCTTCTCATCCATACCGTCGAGTACAATCGGACTTTCGATACTCATGAGTTCGCGCAATTCCTTGGCATAGGTAATCCTGTCCTCATAATCCTTGTGAGGAAAGTATTTCTTGAATTTGCGCTCCTGGGGATGGGGCTCCCTCACATACAGGTGCCAAACCTCGACGTCAGCGTATTTCTTGGCGATCTCCTCGATCGCGGGCACCTGCCCGCGGTAGGGTGCTCATGTTATGGCCCCAAAGACCAGGACGACGTTCTTCTTGCCCATTCGGTCGGAGAGGCAAAACCGCTCACCCTTATCTCCCTTGAGATCGATTTCGGGGGCCCTCGCTCCCAGAGTCACTGCACCGTCCCAGTTCTTGTAGCGCTCTTTGATCTTCCGGTTCAAGCGAATTTTGATCAGCTTCGTAAAATCGCAGTACTTGAAGCTGATCCAGGGGTCGGCCGGCATACTGTAATAGTCGGACCGGGGTAGCATAAGAATTTTTTCCTTTCTTTGGGCCAAGTTATTGGGACCCATTATGATGAATCACCCCTTCTCAAGCAAGTGCTGCATCCACTTTCAGTCGGAAGATAAACCAGCTCCCCCAGGATACAATCCCTCACCGACGGGCTGATTTTGTGAGATCATAGTGCGGTCTTGAGAGGCCAAGTGTGAGAGCCATGAAACAAACGGGTGTGGCCGTTGCCCTGTTGATGGGGACGATCGTCTTGTCCTCTGCCTGCCAAGAGCAGAGTACGGCAAAGCCCAAATTGATTCTGGTTCTTTCCATCGACCAGATGCGCTTTGACTACCTGACTCGCTTTAATGATCTCTATAAAGGAGGTTTCCGCACCCTTCTGGATCAAGGAGCGGTCTTTAGCGAAGCCCGCTTCCATCACGCCATGACCGAGACAGGTCCGGGTCATTCGGTGATCCTTTCCGGCCGTCATCCCAGCCACTCCGGAATCGTTGCCAACGCCTGGTACGATTCGTTCTTGAAAAGAACCGTCAACGTGGTGGAAGATCCGGTGCATTCTCCGCTGGGAGGCGAAGGTCGTAGAGCCTCTCCCGCCAACTTTATAGGCTTCACGCTGGGTGATGTTCTCAAACAGCAAACTTCGGAGTCTCGTGTGGTGGCTGTTTCCTTAAAGGATCGTTCCGCTATCCTTATGGCAGGTCCTCGAGGAGATGCCGCTTACTGGTACGAAACCTCTGGAGGCAACTTCATCACCAGCACTTACTATATGAGCAAAGCTCCCACCTGGCTGGAGAAATGGAACAGCCGGCGTTTACCCGACCGATACGCGGATCAAAAGTGGTTTCGCCTGCTGGAGGATGAAAACCTTTATGAGAGGTATGCGGGACCGGACGCCATTGAAGGGGAGTGGGACCGTCAGGATATCGTTTTCCCCCATTCCGTCCGGGGTGCCCCCCCGGAAAGAGAATTCTATAATGATCTTCGACGAACTCCCTTTGTCGACGAAATGACGCTCTCGGTAAGTCTCGAGGCCATGAAGGCTCACCAGCTGGGAGAGGACAACTCCACCGATATTCTGGCCATTGGATTTTCCGCAACCGACATTGTCGGCCACACCTACGGAGCGGAGAGCCAGGAAATCATGGACCAGCTTCTTCGACTGGACCTGATTTTGAAAGATCTGTTTCAGGAGGTGGAGGCTCGCGTGGGTCTGGATCATACTCTGGTAGTCCTGACAGCGGATCACGGAGTTCTTCCCCTGGTCGAAACCTTACAAGCCAAAGGCATCGAAGCTCGACGGGCCCATCCCCAGGTCTTGGAGGCTGCAGTGGAACAGGTATTGGAGAAGAAATATCCGGGTGTGGAGAATTTGATCGCCGATTCTTCCAGGGATATTTATCTTGATGAAGAGGTGATGCAGCGGCATCACCTGGAACGCCGGGACGTGGAAACCACCATTATCGATGCGCTCTTATCGACCGGCCTGGTGGAAGCCGTCTACACCCATTCCCAACTCTTGAGCGATAAGCCTTCCACCGATCCCTACATCGAGCTATTTCGAAATTCATTCTTTCAGCCCAGAAGCCCTCACCTGACGGTCCTAGTCAAAAAACATACTTATCTCGAACCCTATGTCGGAGGTACCGGCCACGGCACGCCATACGATTATGACCGGCACATTCCCATCATCTTCATGGGACCCGACATTGAACCGGGAGTCTATCCAGATCCCTGCGGGCCCCAGGACATCGCTCCCACACTGGCTCAACTGCTGGGCTTCGATTATCCTCGAGAGAAGGATTCGCGCCTCTTGCTGGAAATGATTCAGTCTGCCAGTGGCACAATGGACAAATAAATTGGGGCCAAACGACTCATTCCCCAATTTATCGATCCTCTCTGAGCTCTTCCAGCAACTCTTCAGCGATTTCCCGGACTCCTTCGTACTCATCGGAAAGGGCCTGCTCCAGGATCCGGATGGCACTGTTGCCGCCAATCTCACCCAGAGCCTCAACCGCCTCCTCACGAAACCACTCATCCTCGTCTTCCATGGCAACGGCCAGGACCTGGGCGGCCTGATCTCCCCCGATATGGGCAAGCGCGGCAAGTGCTGCCTGTCGCACATCCTCATCCTCGTCCTTGAGAGCCAAGCCCAGAAATGGTGCGGATTCCGGTCCGCCGATTTCTCCCAGAGCCTCTACCGCCTCCTCACGTTCCCAGGAGTCTTCACTCCTGAGAGCAGCGATCAATAGCATAATATCTGTAGATTCGTCCTGAAGGATATCTTCTTGTTCAATTTCATTCGCAACAGCGGCCTGGGGAGGGGAGCCTTCTGCTCCCTTGGGAATAATCCACAGCTTCCGGGGTCGTGCGGAATTGGATGGACCCTCTCCAGCCTGAGAGAATGCCAGGGCAAAACTGTGTTGGCGTAAGATCCGACCCAATGCCTGATCCAGAGCGAGCCCCTGGAAATCCAGGGTAATCCTCTCTGAGATAGTGCCATACCACACGATATTGATACCACTTTGACGGGCAAGTTCCTCAACAAGCTCCTTCACCGACGCATCGTGTACTTTCACGGTTAACAGGCCGTTGGCAAAGCGAACAAGAAGTGGAGGGCTTGACGGCCAGGGGTCCACCTCCTCAATCAGCCCGGCCTCATCCTGAGTCAAAGCGCCCAGGGGAGCGATGTTCAGCGTCAGACAAAACAGACCAAGCATGAGCTGCTTCAAAAGCTTCATAGGTGGATCTTCAAATCCGGGCTAGGGCAAATGGTAACTTCTAAGAATATTGTAGCTTAGCGGATCAGAAGGGATCAAGAAGAGGACACTCAGAAGGGCCCGTGCAATGACATCATGAGGGTGGCGCGATAGGCAGCTCCATAAAGCGCTGTATTCGGCTTCAGGATGACGTGAACGGGAATGGCTTTCATGAGCGAAGAGAGTCGGCCTTTGTCCCAAAACGCCTTCAGAAACGTTTCTTCACGGAGCTTGCTGATGATCTTGGGAGCGATTCCACCACCGACGTACAAGCCTCCCACTGCTTTCGCCTTGAGGGCCAGATTACCCGCCTCGGCTCCATAGATGGAAACGAACAGATCCAGTGCCTTGACACACAGTTCACTTTCACCACTCAGTGCCGCCCTCGATATGGCAGCACCCGGGTCCTCCTGCTCCAGCGGCTTCGCCAATCCTCTCGGCTCTTGGCCGCGGCCCGAGTCTCTTAGAAAACTATAGATGTTGGACAACCCTGCACCTGAGAGAACCCGTTCGTAACTCACATGCTGAAACCGCTTCAGGAGATAACGCAGGAGTTCGATCTCCACCTCATTGCGGGGAGCAAAGTCCGCGTGCCCTCCTTCGGAAGCAACCGGCTTGAAACCTTCCTCATCTCTGTAGAGAAAGGCCTCCCCCAGGCCCGTGCCGGCGGAAATCAGTGCCCCATGCCCCTCCTCTTGTCGAGATCCCTCCTGGAGGGCCTCCAGCTCATCGTCCTCCAGGAGTGAAATACCGTAACCGTTAGCCTCCAGATCGTTGATGAGTTTTACCTTCTGGCAGCCAACCGTCTCACGGATCACTTGAGCACTAATGGTCCATGGCAGGTTAGGGGTCTTGGAATGTTCATCGACCACTGGACCAGCTACTCCCAAACAGGCGGCCACGATCGGTTGGTTGCGGATCAGTTCAGCGTTGGCCCCCAGAAACTTATGAAGCACTTCTTCAAACCCAGAATACTCCTCGCTTTTATAAGTCTCCTCGACAAGAAGCTGGGCGCGCTTTGCCTCAATGGTAAAAAGCGCCACATGGATCTTAGTTCCACCCATGTCCCCTGCTAGAATCATTCCTGCTTATCTCCTGAGGGAGTGAGCTCACGAGCTGCAGCACGATCCAGCAAAAAGAGGAGCTTGCCTTCTACCGGTTGGATGCTTTGTGAGGGCAGGCGTGTCGGCTGATACTGACCCTCCAACACCTCTTTCAACACCAAAGCCTTGGACGGTCCTGAGACCACGAACACGATATGGGCAGCCTGATTAATGGCAGGGATGGTGAGAGTGATTCGATGGGTCCCCAATTTCTGGATGTCAGTAGCAGTCACGGTTCCCGTGTCCTTCAGAGCGGCCGTCCCGGGAAAAAGAGAGGCAGTATGTCCATCCTCTCCCATGCCCAACAAGATCAGATCGAAGCGCGGTTGCTGGCCCTTGTTCAACCCGAAAAATGTTCTCAGAATTCTCTCATACTCAGCGGCCACCCTCTGGGCATTCCCTTTCTCGGTGGGCACACGGTACACGTTCTCTGTAGGAACAGGGACCTTTTCCAGCATCGTCACTCGTGCCATTCCATAGTTGCTTTCGGGGTGATCAGGAGGAACGCAGCGCTCGTCACCCCAGAAAAAACACACCTTGGACCAGGGCACAAACGGATAAAAGGTCTGGCCGGCCAACAGGGAGTAGAGTGCTCTTGGAGTGGAACCTCCCGAGAGAGCCACGGTGAATCTACCGGTGGCTGAGACGGACTCCGTTGCGAGTCGTACAAATTGTTCTGCTGTCCGCCGGTTCAGCTCCTCAGGGTCAGGGCAGACGACTAACTCCTTCATCAGGAGGCCAGCCACTTCAGTGCCTGCTCATAGACTCGGTCGTGGCCTAGAATCTCCAATTCCCTACCGGCAAGCTGCGCTTCACCATCGTCATCTAACCGGATGATTCCTGCCCCCTCGTTTCTCCCCTCCAACCTCACATGACCCACCAGGTGTTTGCCATCCGCAGCAATAGAGGCAACCCATTGGGCGGAGGACTCACCCTCCACGAAAAGCTGAAGCGAGTTCAAGCCAGGGCGAGCGGCACCCTCAGATGAGGTGATTTCGATGTGTATGGTGACCGTGCGATCCTCCACCTCCAGCTTCCAGTCACAGGTATGCTTATCGATCCAGTGCGGTTTCGTGGTGGCTTTCCAGTTCAAACGACTGGCCAACCAGGCGACCAACAGTAAACCGTGTACAGGAATAGAGCGTCTGGCGGAACTTCCGCCCACAGACTCAATTTGTACACGATTGAGGCGGGCCAGATAGGGTCGGTATTTTGGAACATCGAAAAACCCCGCCACCAGGACCCGCCACGGGGTGAGGCGGCACCAACTGAGATCGCTGAAAGCCGTCTTCTGAGCCCTTTCTTTCACAAGCACAGCCAGAGCTGGCAACCTCTGTTGGGCATTGTCCAGTCCAGCCGAGTCCAGGATCACACGGTCGGAACCCTGTATGAACTCCGTGAACAAAGCACTCTTGAAGTCAGGTAAATCACGCCACCACAAAAACACCGGGAGATCAGGGATCACCAGAGATCGTACAAGACCGGGCAAGCGTCTCAGGTCCTCCCCAGCCGCTTGAATAACAATTTGCTCACAGCAAATCTGCTTGCGGCCGCGCCCGGAAGGATAACACTGGGCTGTCACCATGGCATCGATGGAGGCCTGAGGCGAATCAGGTTCGGAGAGTAGAAGGATCACACGACTGGGATGTTGGTTGGTGACCTCAGCCATAATCGGGCTAATTTCTCCGGCGCTCTCGCCAGTTTGGTTATACACAACCAAATTTGCCACGCAGGTTCTCATGACGGCC